>JAURGT010000024.1 GCA_030833665.1 Miltoncostaeales bacterium | reverse complement strand
TCCAGTTGGTGTCACCGCGGCGGTCCGGTGGGTTGCCGTCCCTCGACATCAGGTCTCCTCTGGAGGTGCGCTGGCGAGGATACTGTCGACCGCGGTCGCCGGATCGATCTCGCGCGCGATCACCCGCGCCGCGAGGGCGTCGATCACCTCGGCGTCGGACCGCGCAGAGAGATCACGGGCCATGCGCTCGAGCGCGAGCGACCGCAGGTTGCGCCGCATGCCGTCAAGCGCGCGCTGGTGGGCCCGGCCCGAATCTTCGAGGTCGGCGCGGTGGCGCTCCACGGCGTCCCAGGCCTCCGCCACCCCCTTCCCCTCGAGCGCCTGAGTGGGCACCACGGGCGGTATCCAGCCATCCACCGGCACCAGGGTGAGCGCCGACTCCACCTCGCCCGCGAGGATGTCGGCGCCCGGGCGATCGCACTTGTTGATCACGATCACATCGGGAATCTCCATCACGCCGGCCTTGATCGCCTGGATGGCGTCGCCGCTGCCCGGCATGAGCACCAGCACCACGGTGTCGGTGAGCGCCTGAACCTCCACCTCGTTCTGGCCCGCTCCCACGGTCTCGACGATCACCACGTCGAAACCGGCGGCATCGAGGATGGTCACGGCATCGCCGGTGGCCTCGGCAAGTCCACCCAGGTGCCCGCGGCTGGCCATCGAGCGGATGAACACCCCGTCGTCGAGGAAGTGGTCCACCAGTCGGATGCGGTCGCCCAGGACCGCCCCCCGCGTGAACGGGCTGGTCGGGTCAACGCTCACGATGGCCACCGTGAGGCCAAGGGCGCGCAGGTGCCGCACGATCGCCGCCGAGAGCGTGCTCTTCCCGGCGCCCGGCGACCCGGTGATGCCCACGCGCATGGCCCGCCCCGCCCTGGGGTGCAGCCGCTGCATCACCTCGCGGCCCTCGGGGCCCAGCGACTCGGCCATCGAGATGGCGCGGCCGATGGCGCGGCGGCGCCCGGCAAGCACGCCGTCGGCCACCTCTCGGGGGGTCACGCGCGCGCCCCCGGCATCAGCGGATCTCCTGCAGCGCCTCGGCCATCGCCCCGAGAAGGCGATCGGTCTGCTCCGGAAGCCCCACGGTGATGCGCAGCCCGCCGTGGGCGCCGAAGCCGGCCGTGGGGCGCACGATCACGCCGCGCCGCGTGAGCGCCGCGTCGATGGCCTTCGCCTCGTCGTCGCCCACGTCGATGAAGAGGAAGTTGGCCGACGACGGCAGCGGCATGAGGCCCAGCGCACGAAGGCCCTCGGTCATGCGCTGGCGCTCCGCCGATGCCTCGGCGATGCGCTGCGGAAGGTGCGCGGGAGCATCCTCGAGCGATGCCACGGCGGCGGCCTGTGCCACCGCATTCACGTCGAAGGCGTTGCGCACCGGGGACATCGCCTCGGCGATGCCCTCCGGACCCGCCATCCAGCCCACTCGCAGCCCCGCGAGGCCGTACGCCTTGCTGAACGTGCGCATCACCACGAGGCAGCGTCCTTCGCGCAGCAGGGCCATGCCGTCGTGCGACCCGGGCGGCAGGTACTCGAAGTAGGCCTCGTCCAGCACGGGCAGCACGTGCGCGGGCAGGGCGTCGAGGAACCGCCGCAGGTCGGCGTCCTGCACCACGCCGCCCGTCGGGTTGTTGGGGCTCACCACGACCACGATCTTCGTGGCCGGCGTGACGGCTGCCGCCAGGGCATCGAGGTCGTACGCGCCACCGGGATCGAGCGGCACGGGGCTCCAGGTGGCGGCCTCCACCGTGGCGCCCTGCCGATACGAGACGAACGACGGCCAGCACATCACGATCTCGTCACCCGGATCGAGGAACGTCATGCACAGCACCTTGATGAGGCTGTCCATGCCGTTGCCCACCACGATGCGCTCCGCGGGGAGGCCGTGGCGCTCGGCCAGCGCGTCGCGCACCCCCCAGGCCCCGGGATCGGGGTAGAGGTTCTGCTCGGCAGCCGCGCGCTGGATGGCATCGACGGCACGGGGGAACGGCGGGTAGGGCCCCTCGTTGGACGCCAGCTTGGTGATGGGCACGTCTCCGAGCTCGCGGCGAAGCTCGGCCAGCGGGCGCCCGGGCACGTAGGGCTGTACTGAGGCCAGGCTCGGCCGTATCAGCGCGGGGTCGAGATGCGGCGCGTCGGACACGGGGCGGAGGCTACACTCGCCGCCGATGCCGGAACTCGACGATCTCGGGCTCTTCCCGCTCGGACTGGTGCTGCTGCCGGGCGAGCGCGTGCCACTGCACCTGTTCGAGCCGCGCTACCGCCAGCTCATGGCCGACTGCGTGCTCGATGATCGCCCCTTCGTGATCCTGCAGGACCACGGCGAGGGTGCCTCGCCAATCGGCTGCACGGCACGCTTCGTTGCGCTGGGGCGCCGGTTCGTGGATGGGCGCCTGAACGTCACGGTGTCGGGCGGCACCGTGGTGCGCGTGCTCGAGCAGACCTCTGGGCGCATGTATCTCTCGGCCTGGGTGGAGGAGGTGGCCGACGAGGCCCCCGACGCCCCCGAGGAACTGCGCGATGAGGTGCGCGATCTCTTCGCGCGCCTGGTGGCGGAGATCGCGGGCGAGGGCAACGCCCCGCCGATTCGTGACGACATCCCCTTCTCGTACGCCCTCGCAGGGATGGTCGAGATGCCGGCCGAGCCGAAGCAGGACCTGCTCGAGTGCCGCGACGAGGAGGTGCGCCTCTCGATGGTGCGCGACATCCTCGCCGCTGCGCTGGACGGCGCCGACCGCGAGCGCATCGCAGCCGCGCGCGCCCGCACCAACGGCAAGGTCGCCCTGCCGTGACCCCCTCCGTCGCGGCCGTCGTCCCCCGGCGCATCGCGTGGGTGGAGGGCCCCGACGCGCCCGCCCTCCTGCATGGCCTGCTCACCGCTGACATCGCGGCGCTGCCGGTGGGCGGTGCCACGCGGTCGCTGGTGCTCACCACGCAGGGTCACCTCGTGGCGCAGATGGCCGTGGCGCGCGACGCAGATCACGCCTTCACCCTCCTGCTCGATCCCTACCCGGCCGCTGACGGCGTCGCGGTGATCGCCGCGCATCACGTGTCGGAGGACGCCCTGGTGCTCGGCCCCGAGGACGCCCGGGTGCTCGTGGCCACCGACGACCTCATCCCGCTGCTCTCGGGCGCAGGCGACCTGCAGGTGCCGGGGTTGATCCCCGGCACCGTCGAGGTGCTGGCCGACGACCCCGCGCAACTGGCCACCGACCACGGCATCGCCCTCTCGCCGGATGCGGCGCTCGAGGCGCTGCGGGTTGCCTGCGGCGCCGCCGCCACGGGCATCGACACCGGCCAACGAACGCTGGTGCAGGAGGCGCTGCTCGATGCATCCGTGTCGTTCGACAAGGGCTGCTACCTCGGGCAGGAGACCGTGGCGCGCCTGCACTACCGCGGGCATGCCAACCGCCGCCTCGCGCGCATCGCGCTCGATGGCCCCGCGGCCCCGGGCGACCCCGTGACCGCTGCCGACGGCGCCGTGCCGGTGGGCGAGGTGACCAGCGTTGCCGAGGTACCCGGTACCGGGTGGATGGCCCTTGCGATGGTGCGCCATGAGGTGCCCGACGGGACATCCGTCGGTGTCGGCGGCACGCAGGGGCGGCTACTGCCCCCGGCCTGACAGGCCGGTGCTAGCGTCGGTCGCGATGGGCTTCTCACGCGACGACCGCGCGAAGGCCGCCCGGCAGAGCTGGGTGGTGCGCCTCTTCTACGACCGCGATGGCGACCTGCAGGGCGGCCGCGCCCTCGCCGTGGTCGCGCTCCTCGCGATGGCCGTCGTGCTCGGCACCGTGATGGTGTCGTTCGCCGGCGCGGCGTTCGGTCCGCAGACCCTGGCCACCGGCGCGCTGATCGTCTTCCTCGCCATCAAGATCCCGCTGCTGGTCTTCGTGTTCTGGATCCTCATGCGACAGGGAGGCGGCTACACGCAGACCGAGCTCACCGCGAAGGAGCGCTCGCGCGTGCTCGAGAGCCTCGTACGGCAGGCCCGCGAGGCCAAGGGCAAGCCCGACGAGGCCGAGCGCCTGCGCTGGGCGGCGCGCGAGGCGTGGCGCATCGCCGACGAGGCGCCCGACGACGAGCGCCAGGACGCCATCGCGGTGGCCGTGGAGATCAGCGGCATGCGGCCCACGCCGCAGGACCGCACCACGGCCTAGGCGAACACCAGCGCGTCGTCCACCTCGCCGCTGGCGAGGCCCTCCGCGATCTTGTCGAAGGCCATCTGGTGCACGACCGCGGCGATGTCCTCCGCGGTGCCCTGGAGGGCCTCGGGGTGGCGGGCCTGCACCGTCACCCGACCGACGAAGCAGGTCTTGATGGCCACCACGGCACCCCCCTCGCGCACCTCCACGTTGAAGCCCCACAACGTGTGGGCGTCATCGGTGAGCGACGTGCGAGGCGGCTCGGCCACCAGCTCGAACGTCCTGTCCCCCGCCACCACCTCGCGCGTGCTCACAGGTCCACCACCCTTCCCTCGTCGTCAACCCCTGCCGCGCCGCCGCCGCGACGCGGATCACCCGCTGCCTCGAGGCCCCGGTCGGTGAGACCGACCGCCGACACCCCCCCGAAGTAGAGATTCGACTCATCCCACAGGCGCAGGTCGAAACCGGCCGCCTCGAGGGCAGTGACGGCGCCCCCGGGCACTCCCCCCTCCACGTCCAGCCCGCCGCCCTCATGGTGCACGCGCGGCCGGTCGACCGCCGCGCTCGGGCCGAGGCCAGCGTCCACCATTCCGGCGACGACCATGAGGATCGCAGAGCGCAGCCGGTTGGAGCCCGCAGACCCCACCGCCGCCAGCGGCTCGTCGCCGCGCAGCAAGAGGGTGGGGGCCATCATGGACGTCATGCGGGCGCCCGGCGGCAGCGAGCCGAAGCCCGCGGGGTTGAGGTCGCTCTCCCCCAGCATGTTGTTGAGCAGCACGCCCGTGCCCGGCGCCACCACGCCGGATCCCGAGCCATTCGATGACGACAGGCTCGCCATGCCGCCTTCGGCGTCGATGGCGCTCACGTGGGTGGTGCCCGTGGGCTTTTGCGACGGAGGCGTGGCGTCCGACTCGGCCGCGCGCAGGGCGGCCCAGAACCTCTCGAGGAAGTCCTCCTCCCCGAGCCCCTCGTGGAACCCCGGACCCCGCATCGCGTTGGCCGCGGCCTGCGCTCGGGCCATGCCGGCATAGAAGCTGTCGTCCTCCGCAGGCGCTTGGCGGCCATGCATCTCGCGCAGCGCGGCGGCGATGAGCACGCCGCCACTCGAGGGCGGTGGGTTGGTGAGCACGGTGACGTCACGAAACGCCACCTCCAGCGGCGCCCGTTCGACCACCCGGTACGCCGCCATGTCCTCGCGGGTCACGAGGCCCCCGGTGGCCGCCAGGTATCGCAGGATCTCCTCGCCCACCACCCCGCCGTACATGCACCCCGCGCCCTCGCGGCCAAAGCGCTCGAGGGTGCCGGCGAGGTCGTCGAACGCCAACGTGGCGCCCGGGGCCGCGGGCCTGCCGTCGGGGGTGAACTGGGCTGCCGAGGCCGGAGTGTGCCCCAGCATGCCCTCGAGGATGCGGTGCAGGTACGCCGCCTCCTCCCCCACCACTACGCCCTCGCGCGCCAGTCGGACGGCGGGACGCACGAGGTCGGCCATCGGCAGGCGCCCGAAGCGTCGGGCGGCCTCGTCGAGCCCCGCGAGCATGCCGGGCACGGCCACCGAGGCCGGACCGATGTGGAACACCTGCTCGGCGGTGCCAAAGGGCACCGTGAACGCGTGCAGGTCGTCGGGGTCAAGGCGGCGTCCGCCGGGGCCGAGCCCGGGCACCGCCACGAAGAAGTCGAGCACGGTCGCCGGCCCACCCGGCGGACGCACCAGGAGGAAGCCACCGGCGCCCGGGCCCGTGAGCACGGCCTCGGCCACCGCGGCCGTGAGCGCCCCGGCGATCACGGCATCCACCGCCGTGCCGCCGTCGGCCAGCGCGCGTGCGCCAGCGCGTGCCGAGAGCGGGTTGCCCGCGGCCACCGCGCCCGTGATCATCGGGCGCGAGCCCCTAGGCGGCGGATCCGCCGTCCGGGTCGGACGGGCCCTTGTCGCCCTCGACCGAGAACAGTCGCGTGGACTCCTGCGGCGGTGGTGTGATCGCCGTGGTCTCGGATGGCGGTGGCGCCGGCGCTGCGGGAAGGTCGGGCTCAGGTGCTGCCGCCAGCGCCGGGGGGGCCTCGGGCGGTGCCTTCGGCTCGGGTGCCGGCGGGACGTCGGCCGACAGGTCAGGTGCCTCCGGCGGCTCGGCGATCTCGGATGTGCTGGAGAGCGCCGCAGTGCTCTCGGGGCGGGGGCGACGGCCGCGCTCCACGCGCGTGGCCGGCGTTCGCGAGCCGATGCCCGCCATGCTCGTGCCCTTGGAGGGAGTGCCCGAAAGCCCGGCGGCGATCACGGTGACCCACACCTGGTCGTCGAGCTGGTCGTCGATGGTCGCGCCGAAGATGATGTTGGCGTCGGGGTCCGCGGCGTCGGCCACCACCTGCGCGGCCTCTGTGACCTCGATGAGCGACATGCTCGGGCCACCGGTGATGCCCAGCAGGATCCCCCGGGCACCGTCGATGGGGGTCTCCAGCAGCGCCGACGAGATGGCGGCCGTGGCGGCGTCGGTGGCCCGGCTGCCGCCCGTGGCGTAGCCGATTCCGAGAAGCGCGGTCCCGGCGTCCTTGAGGATGGTGCGCACGTCGGCGAAGTCGACGTTGATGAGGCCCGGCAGCGTGATGAGGTCGCTGATGCCCTGCACGCCCTGGCGCAGCAGGTCGTCCGCCACGGCGAACGCATGGATCACGCTGGTTCCCCGCTCGAGAACGCTCATGAGGCGGTCGTTCGGGATGACGATGACCGTGTCGGCGGCCTCGCCGAGATGCGTGATGCCCAGGTCGGCGGTGTTCGCGCGCTTGTTCCCCTCGAAGCCGAATGGGCGGGTGACCACCGCCACTGCCAGCGCGCCGAGCTCGCGGGCCACCTTGGCCACAACGGGCGCGCCGCCGGTGCCCGTGCCGCCTCCCTCGCCCGCGGCGATGAACACCAGGTCGCTGCCGCGCAGCACGCGGCGCAGGTGCTCCTCGCTCTCGCGGAAGGCCATCTCGCCGAGCGCGGGGTCGCCGCCGGTGCCGAGGCCGCGCGTGACCTCGGCGCCCACGGGGATGACCACGTCGGCGCGACTGCTGTCGAGCGCCTGGCGGTCGGTGTTGATGGCGATGAACTCGACGCCGTGCACGCCGGCCTCGATCATGCGGTCTACCGCGTTGCAGCCACCGCCACCGACGCCGACCACGCGAACCACGGCCTGGCCCTCTGCGCGCAGGGGCACCTCCTGGCGTGTCTCAGCGGGCGCCTCGGACTGCATGCCCTGTGCGCCGCCCTCGCCCGGGGTGGTGCTCCTGAAGAGATCCGCGAGCGGACCCTCGCGCATGGACTGCTTCTTCACGAGGCCAGTCTAAGGTTCGGTCCGGACTGCGGCCTCACGTCGCGCACTGGACGGCGCACCCTCTCGAGGTCATCGGTCCACACGCCGTCACGCTCCAGCACCTCGCGACCCAGCTGCCGGTACCACCGGGCGGCCTGCCCGGTGCCGTCGTAGGCCAGGATGCTCTTGCCCTGCACGGGGGCCTCCGCGAACCGCACGGTCTTGCCGATGCGGGTGCGGAACACCACGTCGCCGAAGTTGTCGCTGAGCACGTCCACCGCCTCGCGGCAGTGCATGGTGCGCCCGTCGTACATCGTCGGGAGGATCCCGAAGATCTTCACGTCGGGGTTGAGGTGCTCACGCACCTGCTCGAGGGTCTGCGTGAGCTGGGCCAGCCCGCGCAGCGAGAGGTACTCGCACTGCACCGGCACGATCACCCCCTGAGCGGCCACCATCGCGTTGATGGTGAGCAGCCCCAGCGACGGCGGGGTGTCCATGATGATGTAGTCGTACTGCGAGCGCACGGGCTCGAGCGCGCGCTGCAGGGCGCGCTCACGGCCGATCATGCTCGAGAGCGCCAGCTCCGCGCCCGCCAGCTCGATGCCCGCGGGCGCGATGTCGATCTCGCGCACCTGGACGATGTCCTTGATGGGCAGGCTCCTCACGAGGACGTCGTACATGCCGTCGCGCAGGTTCTCGACGTCGATCCCCTGGCTCATCGAGAGGTTGCTCTGTGGGTCGAGGTCGACCACCAGCACGCGCTGCCCCTTCTCATGGAGGGCGGCGGCAAGGCTGAGCGAGGACGTGGTCTTCGCGACCCCGCCCTTCTGGTTCGCCATCGCAAGAACGCGTGCCTGACGCGCCATCTGAAGTCCTCCAGGGAGTGTGCCGGTGCGCCTCACGTTTCCACGCGGGCGCGCCGACTCCTCCCGCCCCATGGTCAGCCGGGACGGGGACCCAGCGCGGCGGGCGCCACGGGGCCCCCGGAGTACCCCGATATCTCGGCCGCGCGCACCAACCGGGCCATCGCGCCCGGGGCGATCTCGGTGGTGGGCTCCATCGCGCGCAGTGACGCCAGCAGCACCCCCTCGTCGATCTCCTTGCCCGTCGACTCGGACAGGCGCTCGTTGAAGCGCCGCGCCACGGCCGACCGGTCGCGCCGTGCCCGCTCCACCGCCGTGGCGTTGGCCTGCACCAGCGCCGCGGTGGCCTCGGGGTTGGCGCGGGCGAACTCCTCGGTGGCCACGAGGATGGTGGCGGGGATCCTCCACCGCGCAATCTGGCGATCAATGCCGGGGACGGGCACGGCGATGCCCTCCCCGATGAGCTTCTCCCCATACGGCGCGGGGGCCAGCACGGCGTCCACGACATCCTGCTTCAGGGCCTCGCCCAACGCCGGGTTCTTCACCGGCACCACCTCCACCTCGCCGCCCTGATCGCTGGCGCGAAGCCCGGACTCCTCGAGCAGCAGGCGCAGCGTGAGGTCCTGCGTGTTGCCGTGCGACGGCACCGCCACGCGCTTCCCGGCGAGGTCGGCCACGGTGCGGATTCCGCTGCCCTCGCGGGCCACCATCGCCTGGCCGCCGGTCACCACCCCCGCGAGCAGGCGCAGGCGACCGGGCGCGCGGCTCTCGGCCAGCACGTACGGGCCGGGGCCGAGATAGCCGGCATCCAGCGACCCGCCGAGCAGCGCACTGACCTCCTCGGGCCCGCTCGCGAACACCTGCTCCTCCACCGGAAGACCAGCCAGCCCCTTCGCGAGCTCCTGGTGCAGGCCGATGAGCGCCGGCCCGTGCGTGACGTTCAGGAACAGCCCCAGCCGCACGGAATCGGCCGGGCCTCCCCCGCCGCACCCCGCCACCAGCATGGCCGCCACCGCGACCACCGCGGCGACGGCCGCAGCGAGCGAGCGCCTAGCGCGCACCCACGAGCCCCCAGCGCTGGTTCACCCAGCGCTCCAGGCGCGTGAAGAACAGCTGCTCGGTGACGATGCCCACTACGAGGATCACCAGGATCACCGCCATCACGACGTCGATGGCGCCGATCTCGCGCCCGAGCTCGAGCACGCCGCCGAGGCCCGCTGCGCCGGTCACCACGATCTCCGCCGCCATGAGCGCGCGCCAGGCGAACGACCAGCCCATCTTCAGGCCCGTCACGAGCGCCGGCACGATGGCCGGGAAGATGAGCGTGCGCTGCATGAAGAGCCCGCGCGCGCCGAGCGCCTTGCCGGCCATCATCAGGGTCGGGGAGATCTGGTGCATGGCGCCATAGGTGGCGAGGGCCATCGGCTTGAAGGTGCCGAAGGCCGTGATGGCGAGCACGGCCGTGCCGTTGAACCCGAACCACAGGATCGCCAGCGGCAGGAACGCGATGGTGGGCACGGCCTGCAGGCCGGCGATCACGGGACGGATGCCGTCCTCGAGGAACCTCGAGCCGCCGGTGAGGATGCCCAGCAGCACGCCGGCCACCACGCCGATGGCCCAGCCCTCCACCAGCCGCAGCAGGGTGGCCCCCAGGTCGTCGAGCAGGGCGCGCTCGGTGAAGAGCGTGCCGAGCGTCGACAGCACGTCGCCCGGAGCGGGGAGCTTGTAGGGGTCCACGAGCCCGGTGGCCGAGATGAGCCACCACACGACCAGGATGAGGATGACGAACCAGCTCTTGCGGAAGAGGTCCATGGCCACCGCGCCGGCGGCGCGAGCGGCCGTGCCCGGACGCTCGCCCGTGCCGCCCCCGGTGCCGTCGCCGGCCGCGGTGCTCACAGCGCCGACACCTCCGCCACCTGCGCGCGGCGCTCGGCGGCGTCATCCACCTCCGCGCGGAGCCGGTCGAGCATGTCGTGGCGAAGCTCGAGCAAGGCGGGATCGGCCTCGTCGCGCGGACGCGGGATGTCGATGTCGTAGGTCTTGACGATGCGCCCGGGGCCCGACGACAGCAGGTGGACGGTGTCCGAGAGGAACGCCGCCTCGATGAGGTTGTGGGTCACGAACACCACGGCGGGGCGCGTCTCGAGCCAGATGCGCTGCAGCTCGTCGGAGAGGATCGTGCGGGTCTGGGCGTCGAGCGCGCTGAAGGGCTCGTCCATCAGCAGGATCTCCGGCCGCATCACCAGCGCGCGGGCGATGGACGCCCGCTGCCGCATGCCGCCCGACAGCTCATACGGGTACTTGTCGGCCACGTGGTCCAGATGCACAAGGCGCAGGGCATCCTCCACCCTCTCGCGGCGCTCGGCTTTCGGCACCTTGTGCGCGCGCAGGCCGTACTCCACGTTGTGGAGCACCGTGAGCCATGGGAAGAGCGCGGCATCCTGGAACACGATGGCCCGGCCGTCGCCCGGTCCGGTCACCGGCCTGCCCAGCGCCTCGATCGTGCCGGCGTCCGGCGTGAGCAGCCCGGCGATCATTCCGAGCAACGTCGACTTGCCGCATCCACTCGGCCCCACGAGGCTCACGAACTCGCCGCGCGCCACCTCGAATGAGGTGGGCAGGAGCGCCGCATGATCGCTGCGGTCGTAGGTCTTGCACGCGTCGATGACGCGCAGTGCGGGCTGCTCCACGTGGCCTCCCCGGAACACGACTCCGGTGGGTGGACGAATCGCGCGGCATACAAGCATCTCTTATGACAGCAATCAATGATGCTTGTCATCCCGGGGTGATGCCGGGACGCCCGGGACCCCCGGACATCGCCCTCCTCCCTTCTGAACGGTCGTTCGGACGATGTCCGGGGGTCCCGGGCTGCGCGCTGCACTTCGGGCGCACAGGCACGGAAGGCTCCCGAACCGCAGAGCGAAGGCCAGGCGTAGCGATTTCGCCGTACCGACCGTCATAGGTCGGGAGGCGAAGATCGCTATGCCTGGCCGTCCCCAGCGCTCGGCGATCAGCGCAGCGCGACCCGCCGCGGAGGTCAGTTGCGAGAAGCGCGCGCCGGTTTCATGAGCGATGCGACCCGAACCGCACGACGTAGGCGGTGGCCGGCGATTTCGCCTGGCCGACCTTCATAGGTCGGACGGGCGAAGATCGGCGGCGACCGCCGCCCCGGGCGCCCGGCCCGCAGCAGCCCTTACTCCGGCGGAAGCTCGAGCCGGCGCTCGCCAGCCCACGCCGCCGCCTGCGAGCGCCGCTGGAAGCCGAGCTTCCGGAGAAGCTGCGACACGTGATTTCGCACGGTCTTCTCGGAGAGGTGGAGCACCTCGCCGATCGCGCGGTTGGTGTAGCCCTCGGCGATGAGGGCGAGCATGCGCCTCTCGCGGTCGGTGAGCCCGGCAAGCTCGGCCTCGGCCTGCTTGGCTGAGAGCTCGCGGAACTGACTGAGCAGGGCGCCCGTTGCGCGCGGGTCGAGGGTGGAGGCTCCCGAGGCCGCATCGCGGATGGCCTGCGTGAGCCGCTCGGCGTCGGCCTGCTTGAGCAGGTATCCCGAGGCCCCGGCCATCACCGATCCCACGATGGCCTCCTCGTCGGAGTACGAGGTGAGCATGACCACGCGGATGTCGTCGTTCTCCTGCTTGATGCGCCGGCAGGCGTCCACTCCGCTGCCGTCGGGCAGCCGGATGTCCATCAGCACGACGTCGGGCGTGAGCTGCGCGGCCATCTGCACCGACTCGGCGACCGAGCCGGCCTCCCCCACCACGCGGAACCCTCCCGTGTGCGACAGCAGGGAGCGCAGGCCGAGACGCACCACGTGGTGATCGTCGACGATCAGGACGCGAATCGGGTCTGTGGGGCTGGGCGTCATCGGGTGACCACCTCATCTGGGATACCCGGCGTGGTTGCCGGCATCTCGGTTGCCTCTACGTCGTCCAGCGGAACCGCCAGCACGACGCGGGTGCCGCCGGCAGGATTCTGCTCGATGACCAATCGGCCCCCGAGCCATCGTCCTCGTTCCTGCATGTTAGGGACACCGTGGCCGTGCCCGGGCTCCGATCGGTCGGTGCCCTCGGCCGGTAGGCCGCGGCCGCTGTCGGCGACGACCATGTTCATCTCATCCGGGTGGAAGGCCAGGGTGACGTCCACGGCGCAGGGCCCGGCGTGGCGGGCCACGTTGGCGAGCGCCTCGCGCGCCACATGGCACAGGTGCTGGCCGGCGTCCTCGGGCAGCGGACCGCAGGTCTCGATCCCGGTCACGCGGTAGCTCACCTCGAACTGCGTGTCCGCCGCGAATTCGGTGACCACCCGGTCGAGGTCGGACGCGATGCCCGCGGGGCCGCCGTCCGGCGCCTGCAGGCCCCGGATGTACCCACGCAGCCCGTCGATCGTTGCGTTGAGGCTGCTCACCACGCGGCGCACCTCATCACGCGCCTCGCCGTCGGATGTGTTCAGCGCAATGGCCTCGAGGTGCAGTCCCGACGCGTAGATCGACTGGATCGTGCCGTCGTGCAGGTCACGGCCGAAGCGTGCGCGCTCCTCGGCCACGAGTCGTGCCCGGTCGAGGGTCTCCTCGCGCTGGGCCGCCTCGACCTCGAAGATGTCGAGCAGCTTGATGAAGGCCAGGAGCAGCACCAGCGCGACGAGGGTGCGCGCTGCGGCGAGCGGGAACCCGGTGGCCTCGAACCACGCCACCTCGTTGGCGAAGCCCCCCGGCGCCCACGGCGCGGGATCCACGATGAGCCCGCCCACCACGGCGTAGGCCACGAAGGCCCAGGCGGCGATCGCGGCGTACAGGCGCACGCCCGTCATGCCCTCGCGCGCGAGCTCGTCGCGCTGCACCCACATGCCGTACGCCGAGAGCAGCGCGCCCGGGATGACGAACAGGTAGCGCGAGAGGGCGGCGCTTGTGGACTCCCACTCGAGCACCCCCCACCCCTCCTCTCCCGCGAGCAGCGTCGCCACCACGAGCATGCCGCCCCACACGACCACCGACGCCGCGGTGAGCGGGGCGAGGTGCCGGCGCGTCCACGGCACGAGGCGCAGGCCGAACTGCAGCAGGAACACCACGGCCACCGTCTGGAGGACGGTCCGGATGACCACCAGTGCCTCGATGACCTCGGGGGCCAGATAGGTGGCCTGGATGGGGATGAATACATACCCCCACACCACGAGCGACGACAGGAAGGCGAACGAAGCCAGCCAGATGAGCGAGGACGTCAGCGCCAGGCGGGTGGCGCGGCGACGCTGCAGCCACAGCGCGAAGCCGAGGGCGAACAGCACCACGCCGTGCACGAACACGATGAGGGTGTCGTTCTGCTCGAAGAATGTCTCCATGCGATGGCCTTCTTCCCGCGAGGGCTGGCCACTCTAGTGCGTCAGGAGCCGGCGATCTCCTCGAGGCGCGTGCGCATCTCGTCGAGCGACTCGGCCTGCGCAGCCGCCACGATCTCGGGCTCCTCGAGCAGTGCCCGCCGCTCCATCGGGTTGAGGCGGTTGGTCACGTAGGGATCCTCGAGGATCTCGTCGAGCGACCGGCCCTGGGAGAGCTGCCCGGTCACGTACTCGATGAGCCGCTTGTGGGCCGCGCTCGGGTCGGTGATCAGGCTGGCGATGGTCTCCTTGATGCTCATGCGATGGCCTCCCGGGCCTGGGCCGGCATCGTGGCCCCCATGGCGCGAAGGCGCCGGATCCGCTCATCCATGGGCGGGTGAGTGGAGAAGAGCTTGGTGATGCCGGCGCCGTGGAACGACGCGAACGGGTTGACGATATACATCTGCGCCGTCGCGGGGTTGGGATCCATCGGAATGCGCTCGGCGCCCATCTGGAGCTTCTCGAGCGCGCTCGCGAGCGGCTCGGTCTCGCCCATCAGCTCTGCGCCGGTGCGGTCGGCCTCGTACTCCCGGCCACGCGAGATGGCCATCTGGATCATCACCGCGGCGATCGGGGCGATGATCATCGCGGCGATCGCGGCCAGGCCGCCCACGCCGCCGTCGTCATCACCGCCGCCGAAGATCAGGGAGAACTGCAGCCAGTTGGCGATGGCCGCGATGGCGCCGGCAGCCATCGCGGCGATGCTGGCGATGAGGATGTCGCGGTTCTTGATGTGGGCCATCTCGTGGGCCACCACGCCCTCGAGCTCACGCGGGCTGAGCGCGTGCTGGATTCCCTGGGTCACGGCGATCGCCGCGTGCTTGGGGTTGCGGCCGCATGCGAAGGCGTTCGGCTGCTGGTCCGGCGTGACGTACACGCCGGGCTTCGGGCACCCGGCCCGCGCGGCCAGGCGATCGACCATGGCGTGCAGCTCAGGCGCCTCCTCGGGTGACACCTCCACGGCCCGCGACATCTTGAGGGCCATCGCGCCGCTGCCCCAGTACATCGCGAAGTTGAAGATGACGGCGATGACGACCATGACGATCAGGCCGGTGGATCCGCCGATGAGCCCGCCCAGCAGCACGAGCACTCCGGTGAGGGCGGCCATGAGCAGCGCGGTCTTGAAGTAGTTCCAGCCGGTGGTGGCGCCGGAGCCCATCAGTCCTCCAGATCTCGTTGACACGCGGGGGAAACCCCAATCGCGTGTCAGTATAAGAGCGTTGATGACGGGATCCCGACGAGCGGCCATTGCGCATTGGTTAAGGGTTATGGCCCTCGCGGCGGCTGTCGCCTGCGTTCCCCTGCTCGCGGGCTGCGCCGGCGGCGGGGTGGCCGCGCAGGACAGCGTGGAGGCTGATCCGGCCTTCATCGTGCGCGTGCTTCCCACGCGCCCGGGACTCGACATCGCTGGGCCTGAGGTGAAGACCGGCGCGGGCGAGTTCGACGCGGCGACCCTCGGGGAGTCGATCCCGGGGCTGGCCAAGGGCGCGAAGGATGGCGGGCTGCGCGGCGCGGCCACGCGCACGTGGACCGGCCCCGACGGGGCACGCCTCGTGGCCGTGGCGAGCCTGTGGGATGACAGTGAGCCGGCCCGTGCCATCGGCGGTCAGGTGGCAAGGGCCGCCGTGCCCGACGGCACGCCCTGGACCCCCTCCCAGTACGGTGGATCACAGGGCTTCCGCGCCGCGGATGCCCGCGCGCTCAACGTGGTGGTGGGAAAGGTGTCGCTGCTTGTGATCGCCGAGGGGCCCATCGATGACGAGGCGGTGCTTCGCACGGTCGACCTGATGCGCAAGGCGACTACCGGCGATGACCTGGAGGGCCCGGTGAGCAGTGGGTAGGGAGCTCCAGCGCACCTACCGCGGCCGCGCCTGGCGCGAGGAGGATCCCGACGACAAGCGGGGCCTGCACGAGGTGGGCAAGGCCGAGACGGCCGTGCTCATCGCATCGCTCAACTGCTCGCCGGTGGAAGAGGACGACCGCCTCACCGAGATGGGCGACCTGCTCGACACCGCCGGTGCGCTCGTGGTGCACCGCGTGGTGCAGCACCGCGACCGCCCGGACCCGCGCCTGTACCTCGGCAAGGGGCGGCTTGAGGAGCTCTCGGAGTGGGTGAAGGAGAACAAGCCCGACGTCATCGCCTGCGAGGGCGACCTCAGCGCGGGGCAGCAGCGCCACCTCGAGGACAAGCTCAAGACCCGCGTGGTCGACCGCACCGGCGTGATCCTCGACATCTTCGCGCTGCACGCCCGGTCGGCCGCGGGAAAGCTGCAGGTGGAGCTCGCGCAGATGGAGTATTCGTACTCCCGGCAGGAGGGGCTGTGGCAGCACCTCGAGCGCCTCGGCGGCGGCGTGGGCACGCGCGGTCCCGGTGAGAGCCAGCTGGAATCGGACCGGCGGATGATCCGCACCCGCATGGGCGTGCTGCGAAAGCGCATCGCCGAGGTGGCGAAGAGCCGCGACACCATGCGGGAGGAGCGCCTGGCGTCGGCCGTCACCCGCGTGGCGCTCGCCGGCTACACCAACGCCGGCAAGTCGAGCCTCATGAACGCCCTCACTGGCGCCGAGGTGGACGTGAACGACGCCCTGTTCGAGACCCTCGACGCCACCACGCGCGCGTTCACGAAGGACGGAATGAAGGTGCTGGTGTCCGACACGGTCGGGTTCATCCGCCACCTTCCCCACCAGCTCGTGGAGTCGTTCCGCTCCACCCTCGACGAGGTGCGCGATGCCCACCTGATCATCCACGTGGCGGACGCCTCGGAGGATGACGAGGGGCGGGCCGCACGCTCGACGGCGGTGGAGGAGGTGCTCGACGAGATCGGCGCGCAGGAGATCCCGCGGCTGCTCGTGCTGAACAAGGTGGACCTGCTGGACGAGGAGGAGCGCGACGCCCTCGCGCGGCGATACCCGCAGGCGGTGATGGCGTCGGCGCTCACGGGCGAGGGCCTCGACGAGTTGCGCGACCGCCTGCTCACCGTGGCGCGCGCGCGATGGGACCGCGTGGAGCTCGAGGTGCCCTACGCGCGCGGCGACGTCATCTCGGCCGTGTACGCGCATGGCCGCGACGTGACCCAGGACGCCGGGACCGAGGGCACCGTGATCCGCGCCCTCATGCCTCCCGTGGAGGCCGCCCGCGTGCGTGCGATGCTGAACGGCGGCTGAGGGCCGCCGGACAGGGCCCGCTACTTGCGGATGAAGACCGCCGAGCCGATCTCGACGCGCTCGTAGAGGTTCTCGACGTCACCCATGTACATGCGGATGCAGCCATGCGAGGCCATCGTGCCGATGGACGACGGGTTGGGCGTGCCGTGCATGCCGATGGCCGGGGCCGACGTGCCGATCCAGCGGGTGCCGAGCGGGTTGCCCCGTCCGGCCGGCACCGGGCCGAGGCCGGCGGCCCACGGCGAGTCGGGCGGGAACCACGTGGGGTTCTTCTGCTTCTGGATCACCGAGAAGTTGCCCGTCGGCGTGGGGTATGCCGACATGCCGATGGCGATGGGGTAGGTACGGACACGCTTCATCACCGCGCCGCCACGCTTCGTCGTGCCGCGATAGAGACGCAGCTTGAAGGCGCTCTTGTCGATGACGATCACCGCGCCCACCGAGGTGACGCTTGGACGCACCCTCTTGGTGACGAGCGCGTAGGGCGTGGCCGGACGGGCGGCCGTGAAGGCCGGCGTGAGCAGCGCCACCGACCTCGGCACGTCGATCTCGGTTCCCACACTCGCGCGGCGGATGATCGGTTGCATGCCACGCAGGTACACCGCGGCATCCCTGCCGCCCACCTGGTACTGCCTGGCGCGCCATGTGAGCACCTCGCGCAGCTTCTTCCTGCTGATCGACTGCGCCACCGGCACATCGATGACCTGCCCGAGGACGGGGGCCTGCTGGTAGGCGCGCATGATCGCGGCGTCGACATTGGCCCGGTAGTCCACGGCATCCGGCGCGATGGTGAACTGCTTGCCCTCAAAGGTGACGGGCAGGGGTGCACGGCGCGGAGTGACGAGCTGGTCGTATACGCGCTGGCGCGCCTCGAGGCCGGCGAGGTTCGCGACGTCCACGCCGCCCACTGTGACGCCCAGGGGAATGGGGGTGGCCGGGAAGGCCGGCGGTTCGGCCACCGGATCCTGCGCCAGCGCCATGCCGGGGAGGGCCGCCGCCGGCACCACGGCGAGGACCAGGGCGGTGAGGGCGATACGGGCGGTCTGGCGCGAAGCGGGCACGGGGCCTCCGGTTGGGAATCCTGAACGCGGGGCATGATAGCGGCGTGCCCTGTGGCCCCCGCGCGCCAAAGTCATCGCAGGACCCTCGCAACCCGGTGACGGCAGAGCAGGATGTCGTCGCTCCGACGGCGTATTGTCCTGTCACCTCTCGTGAACGCCGACGTAACACACATCGAGGCCACTATCGGCAGCGACCCCGGGGAGATCGCGCCGGTGCGCGCGGCCGTGCAGGAACTGGCCGAGCGCGCGGGGTATGGCGAGCGCGCCGACGACCTCGCCCTCGCCGTGGATGAGCTCATCGCCAACGCGCAGGAGCACGGCGCGACGCCCATCCATGTAGTGGCCGAGGCCAATGGCGATCACGGCGTGCACGTGGAGGTATGCGACGCGGGCAGCGGATTCGACTGGGGCGATGCCGTGCGCGAGCACCCGCCGCGCCCCGACTCCCGCCGCGGCCGCGGCCTGTGGATCGTGCGCCAGCTGGTGGACCGCGTCACGGTCGAGCGCGACGGCGACGACGCCACGCGCATCCGGGTCGACCTGGAGCAGGCCGCCTAGTACGCGCCCAGGGCGGACGCCGCGAAGCGCCGCCCGCCCGTAGCGCCCGCGATCAGAGCCTGCGGGCCGGCAGCGGTGGCCTAGGCGGCGTCGGCCCGGGCGTCGGCGGCGAGGCCGCCGACCCGGATGACGTCACGCATCGAGAGGATCCCCACGAGTTCGGGCCCCTCGAAGACGAGCACGTGGCGGATTCCGTGGCGCACCATCTGGTCGGCCGCGGTCTGCAACGGCCACTCGGGCGCGGCGGTAATGAGCGAGCCCGTCATGTGGTCGCCCACCATCTCGGCGTCCACGTCCATGCCTGCGGCGAGCGCCTTGAGCAGGTCGCGCTCGGTGATGACGCAGGGGCCGGGCAGGTCGTGATCCATCACCACCGCGGCACCGGTCTTGTGCTGGATCATCTTCTCGGATGCCTGGCGCAGCGTGTGCGTCGGTCCGACCATCGCATTCAGCGCGCTCATGGCATCTTTCACCTGCTTCATGTGCGGATAGTGTCAAGCGTTCGGTGCCGCGTCAACCGGCGCTTCCGCGCCGGGGCGCTACACTCCCGCGCTGTTCATGGGATGACCTTGGAGGGTTGATGCTCTACGGAAGCCGGCTGGATGACGCTCTCGAGCACGTCGACGGCAGCCGCTATGCGCTGGTGCACGCCGTGTCGAAGCGCGCGCGCCAGATCACGCTCTGGCTCACGGCCGACCCCGCGGAGCTGCGTTCCGAGGATGCCCCGCCGCCCGCTCCGGGCGAGCTCTCGTCGCGCGACCCCGTCGCGC
This sequence comes from Miltoncostaeales bacterium, assembly GCA_030833665.1. Lineage (GTDB taxonomy): Bacteria > Actinomycetota > Thermoleophilia > Miltoncostaeales > Miltoncostaeaceae > SYFI01. The sequence continues at coordinate 5,090 of JAURGT010000024.1, read as the reverse complement.
TCGCCGAGGCGGAGATCCTGGCCGGCGAGGTCGCGGTGCACTGGAACCCGGACGGCAGCCCCGAGGAGCGCGAGCTCCCCGACACCACGGTGTTCGAGGCGGACCCCCTCCTGCTCGAGCTCGAGGACGAGGACGTCATGGAGGCCGAGGATGACGCCGCCGCGGGCGTTGCCACGACCCTCGTTGAGGCGCTCGAGGCCGTGGCGTCCGGCGAGGCGGACACGGTGGCAGAGACCGCTGACGCCAGCATCGTGGATGCCGAGACCGCTGACGCGGTTGAGGACGTCGACGAGCTGCTCGACGGCGGCAGCGAGATCGATGCCGACGTCGAAGTCGACGTCCCCGAAGAGGACTGATCGTCCCGGCCCGGTGACGGGCCAGTGACACCGCTCGGCGTCGCGGATCTCGCGCGGGGGCCCGGCGATGCCGCGCGCTCGCTGCCCGCGTGGGATCGCGGCGACCGCGGGGAGGCCGTGCGCGAGGCGCTCGGCCTGTCGAAGAAGCACCTGCACGACCGCGCATACGCGGCCTGGCTGTTCGCGGGTGAGACGCCCGACGGCTGCCCCGCCTGGGTGCTCCCCATCTCCACCCAGCAGGTGCGCGACATGGCGCCCCGCCGCGCGGCCGATGTGCTCCTGCGCTCGGTACGCGCGGCGGTGGAGGCCGGGGCCATGCCCGAGGCCATGGGCGTGCTCGAGTGGAAGGGCCTCGCGGTGCTCACGGTGCCGGGCATCGACGAGGAGATCGCAGCCCTTGCCGTTCAGGAGGCGCACGCCACCCCGGCGCATGGCGTGCTCGCCGACCTGCCGGACGACGTGCGCCCCGACGGACCCGACGTGGTGCTGGCCGGCCCGCCCGCAGGCATGGACCCGACTGACCCGCTGACTCCCCTCGCCACCGCCACGTGGTCACACCCGCTGCGCGTGGCGCTCGAGCTCGCAGCCCATGGCCAGGCGATTGACGCGCCGTCATACCCGCCAGAGATCGTCGCCGAGCTGCGGCGGTGGGGGCTGGACGGCGCCCCTCCCCCACCGGAGGCACCGAGCCTGGAGATCGAGGATGACCCCTGCCCGCGCCGGCGCCATGCGCGCACGGTGCTGCGCCGGCTGCTGCGCATGGGCAAGGTGGGCGCTCAGTACCACACCGAGTTCGCCCACCTCTACCGGGGCGCGGCCCCGGAGGATCGCCGCGACGCGCTCGAGGTGGGCGAGGCGCTGGTGCGCGCGGGCCTGCTCGGCGAGAAGCCCAGCGTGGGCCAGCGCCACGTCTACCTGCGCCGCGACTCCCTCCCGGCCATCCACGCGCTCATCGACCGCGGCGAGACGACCGACCCGGTGCTGGCGGCGGAATGGACGGCCCCGGCCCCGGGCTGGTGACCGGGGTGACCGTCACCGGAGCTACTTGGTGACTGTCACCGTTACCACCGGCAACGGGGTGGTGACCTTCAACTCGTCCGGCTGGTCGGGGCCCCCGCGGGCCACGTAGCCGATGAGGCCGCCCGCCACCAGTGCGGCCACGATAAGCGCGATGGCCAGGCCGCGGGACATCATGCCGGGCGAGCGGCCACCGGGCTTCTCACCCCTCTCGCGCGCGGTGCTCATCGGGCCACCGCGTCGGACGCGTTGCGGGCCCACCGCGCGAATGCGGCATCGAGCGTGGCGGAGGAGTCCCATGCCGCGGGCGTGCCGGGCGCCACGCGCTGCGCGAGCTCCAGGAACCACCGGGATGAGTCGCCGTAGACGCGCACCAGGTCGGCCAGTCGATACGAGGCGCCGATTCGCCGCCGGAGCTCGTCGTCCACTGCCGCCACCACCCTGAGGCGCGCGTCGCGGGCGGGCCCCGGCTCGCCGAGCCGCTTCTCGCCGGCGTCCCACTCCATGAGCGCCGTGGCCTCGGCCGGGGTGGCGCCCCTCACGCGGGGCCCCCGATGCAGCACCGAACAGGCCAGGCGGCCCCACTGCGATCCATGATCCAGTCGCCCACCGGGCTACCGCCCTCCGCGAGCGCGAATGCCAGGTGGGCATGGAGGCACTTGACGTGGTCGGGGTCGCCCGCGCCGGCAACCCGGTGACCCTCATGCACGGCCTGGTGGCGGGCGTGCGCTCCCGCAAGCGCCGCGGCCATGGCGTCGTCCTGCTCGAGCATGCGCACTCCGCCGTCCGCCTCGAGCCTGCTCACCGCGGTGGCCAGCGCACGGCACGTGAGCCACTCCCGCGTGGGGAAGGGATAGCCGCGCTCGTCACGCGGTGCGTTCTCGATAACCGCCGGGTTGCCGAACGGGCAGCGCACGGCAACGCGGAATCCCGCGTGCGGGTCGCGCCCGATCAGCCGGCGCACGGCGTCGGCGTCAGTCGATGAGGCCGGTGACGAAGCCCCAGATCCCGGTGTCGCCGTCATCGGCGTTCGCCTTCGGCGGCGGCGCGGACTTCTTGATGCCGCGCACGGCGTAGGGCGTCTCGCCCGGGCGCACCATGCCGAGCTCGCGGGCGCGATCTTCCAGCACGTCCTCGCGCCCCAGCGCCTTGATCTGCCGGGCGAGGCCGTCGCGCACCTTGCGGGCCTCGATGAGCTCGACCTGCTGCTCGCGCAACTGCGACTTCTGCTGCATGTAGTCGCGTACGGGTCCGACGTAGGCGAAGACGAGTCCGCCGATGAGCCCGATGATGAGAAGTCGCTTGAGCAGCGTCTCGTTCCCGCGCATCGCGGGGTCCCCGGTGGACCCCTCCGGAAAGGGGATACGCGCTCAGGAGGCGACTTCCTCTCATGTCAGTGGTGCGAGAACGCCGAGGGACCGGGGTACGACGCCGCCGGGCCGAGCTGCTCCTCGATGCGGAGCAGCTGGTTGTACTTGGCGGTGCGCTCGCCGCGCGACGGCGCGCCGGTCTTGATCTGACCCGCCCCGGTGGCCACGGCGAGGTCGGAGATGAAGGTGTCCTCGGTCTCGCCGGATCGGTGGGAGATGATCGACCGGTAGCCGTGGCGCGATGCCAGCTCGATGGCCGCGAGGGTCTCGGACAGCGTGCCGATCTGGTTCACCTTGATGAGGATGGCGTTCGCCACCCCCTGGTCGATGCCCATCTGCAGGCGCGCGGTGTTGGTGACGAAGAGGTCGTCACCGACGAGCTGGACATCTTGGCCCACGGCCTCGGTGAGCAGCTTCCAGCCCTCCCAGTCGTCCTCGGCCATGCCGTCCTCGATCGAGACGATCGGGAAGGCCTCGCACAGCTCGGCCCAGTGGGCGGCCATCTCGTCCGAGGACAGCACGCGTCCCTCGCCCTCGAGGTGGTACGCGCCGTCGCGGTACAGCTCGGTGGTGGCGGGGTCGAGCGCGATGGCCACGTCGTCACCCGGCCGGTATCCGGCGGCCGCGATGGCCTCCATCACCACGTCGAGCGCGGCGCGGTTGCTCGGGAGGTCGGGGGCGAACCCGCCCTCGTCGCCCACCCCGGTGGTGAGCCCGCGCTCGCGCAGCACGCCCTTGAGCGCCGCGTACACCTCGGACCCCATCCGGAGCCCCTCGGCGAAGGTGCGCGCGCCCACGGGGGCGATCATGAACTCCTGGAAGTCCACCGAGTTGTCGGCGTGCACCCCGCCGTTGAGGATGTTCATGAGCGGCACCGGCATGCGGTGCGCCTGCGCACCGCCGATGTAGCGGTACAGCGGCAGCCCGGCGTCGTTGGCCGCGGCCTGCGCGACGGCGAGCGAGCACCCGAGGATCGCGTTGGCCCCGAGGCGCCCCTTGTTGGGCGTGCCGTCGAGGGATGTCATGGTGCGGTCGATCGTGCTCTGGTCCGCGGCGTCGAGGCCCACGAGCGCCCCGAAGAGCTCGTCCTCCACGTTGGCCACGGCCTTCAGCACGCCCTTGCCCGCATATGCCGAGGGCTCGCCGTCACGGAGCTCCACGGCCTCGTGCATGCCGGTGCTGGCGCCCGAGGGCACCGCCGCGCGTCCCCACGCGCCGCTCGTGAGCTCCACCTCCACCTCGACGGTGGGCTGCCCGCGCGAATCGAGGATCTGCCGGGCGTGGACGCGCGTTATCTCGGCCATGGGACCTTTCGGGTCGGGTTGGGATGCCCCCCGATACTACGGGCGCGCGCGGAACCTTTCGTACCACGCGAGCTGCGCGTCGGGCGGGAGCGATTCGAAGTCCTCGCCCGCCTCGGCCGCCATCGCCGCGGCGCCCTCCACGCGCTCGCGAAAGCGTGCCGCCGCCGCACGCACGGCGATCTCGGGGTCCACCCCCGCGGCGCGCGCCACCGCCACCGCGGCGAAGATGACGTCCCCCACCTCGTGCTGGCCGGGGTCCGCGTGCACCTCCCCCACCTCCTCGTCGAGCTTGGCGAGCGCCGCCTGCACGTCGGGGAACGCGAATCCCGCGCTCGCGGCCCGCTTCTGCGCCTTGGCGGCATAGGCGAGCGCGGGGAGGCCGGGTGGCAGCTCGTGGAAGATGCCCTCATCGGGGCGCTCGGCGCGCTTGCGCTGCTCCCAGATGTCCACCACGGCGCCGGCATCCGCGGCAGCCTGGTCGCCGTACACATGGGGGTGGCGGCTGATGAGCTTGTCGGCCTGGCCGCGGGCCACGGTTGCGAGGTCGGCGTGACCGTCCTCCTCGAGCAGAGCCGAGAGGAACACCGACTGGAACAGCAGGTCGCCGAGCTCATCGGCCTGGTGGTCCGGGTCGCCCTCGGCCACGGCCTCGGCCACCTCGAAGGCCTCCTCCACCGTGTGCGGCACGATGGTCTCGGCGGTCTGCACGCGGTCCCACGGGCAGTCGGCGCGCAGGCGCGAGGCCACCACCGCCAGCTCGGCCACGCGCTGGCCGATGGCCCGGGCGCGAAGGGCGTCGCGGGCCGGGAGGGTGTCCGCGCCCGGCAGCGCTGCGGCGAGTGCGTGGGCATCGGCGTCGGTGGCCACCACCACCGCCCCGTCGGGCAGCGGGTCGGGCATGGGAGCGGGCTCGACCCCCGTCGCCTCGCGCAGGGCGTCGTCGCGGGATAGGCCCGGCCGCGGTACGTCGGGGCGCAGCACGTTCTCGACGGCGATCACGTGAGTTGTGGGTTCGACCCCGTCGAGGTCCATCGCGCGGATGG
>JAURGT010000023.1 GCA_030833665.1 Miltoncostaeales bacterium | reverse complement strand
TAGAGGCGGAAGAAGCGCTGGAAGCTGATGCGGGCGAGGGTGTCGTTGGGAGGCGTCAGGGGGAGCCCCTCCTTGGCCTCGATGGCCTGGTGGAGGCCCTCCGAGTAGCGCCGGCCCTCGAGCACGCGGCCCGTGAACTCGTCGACGATCAGCACCTCGCCGTCGCGGACGATGTACTCCTTGTCCTTGCGGAACAGGGACTCGGCCTTGAGCGCCTGGATGAAGTGGTTCACCAACTGTCCGTGGATGTCGAGGTAGAGGTGCTCGATGCCGAGGGCGCGCTCCACCTTCTCGACCCCGCTCTCGAGCGGGGCGACGGTGCGGTGCTTCTCGTCCACCTCGTAGTCGTCGCCCTTGCGCAGCGTGGGGATGATGCGCGCGAACCGGTAGTAGGTGTCGGCGGCGGCCTCGGGCACGCCCGAGATGATCAGCGGGGTGCGGGCCTCGTCGATGAGGATGGAGTCGACCTCGTCCACGATGCAGAACTCATGGCCCCGCTGCACGCAGTCGTCAAGGCGCACGGCCATGTTGTCGCGCAGGTAGTCGAAGCCGAACTCGGAGTTGGTGCCGTAGGTCACGTCGGCCGCATAGGCCTCGCGGCGCTGGTCCTCGGGCATCATCGACTGGATCACGCCCACGCTGAGGCCCAGGGCCTCATACACGGGAGTCATCCACTGGGCGTCACGCGCGGCGAGGTAGTCGTTCACCGTGACCAGGTGCACGCCCTTGCCCGTGAGGGCGTTGAGCGCCACGGCGGCGGTCGCCGTGAGGGTCTTGCCCTCACCGGTCTTCATCTCGGCGATCTGGCCCTCGTTCAGCACCATGGCGCCGATCAGCTGCACGTCGAAATGCCGCATGCCGAGGCTGCGCCACGACGCCTCGCGCACGAGCGCGAAGGTCTCCTCGAGAACGTCCTCGATGTCGGTGCCGCCTGCGAGGCGCTCGCGGATGTCCGCCGCGCGCCCGCGGATCTGCTCGTCCGAGAGCTCCTGCATCTCGGGCTCGAGCGCGTTGATGCGCTCCACCCGCTTGACGCGCTGCTTCATCCCGCGCCCCTCGCCGAAGCGAAGGACCTTGTTGATCATCTCAGTGCTCATGCAGGAAAGTCCGAGCGGCCGCTTATCCGAGTCCCAAGGGTACCAACGGCGCGGGTGCCTACCCGGCGCGCGAGGTCATCAGCGACCCGCTGCGCTGGATCAGATCGGCCCACACGGCGTCGTCTGTGCCCGGACCGCCTGCGAGGCCCCTCTGCGCGCGGTAGGTGGCGAGCGCAGCGCGGGTGGGGGCCCCGAAGAAGCCATCCACGCGCACCGGGATGCCCTGGCCCCGCAGGAGCTGCTGCAGGCGGCGCACGGCGTCGCCACGCGAGCGCATTCCCATCACCGGGTACCGGGTGGCACCGGGCTTCGCGAGGGGCACCTGGCAGGTGAGCGGCGACGCCAGCGACGGCCACTGCCGGGGCCGGGTGTTCCGCCACTCCCACCAACTCTCGCCGGCCACTCCGGACGCCTGCGATGCGCAGCGGAACTGCCGGATGGCCGACGCGCTCTCGCGCATGTACGTGCTGCCGAGCAGGGCGATCGGCTTGCCGTAGATGCGGTTCCAGCGCATGGTGCGCTCCACCGCGGCGGCAGGCGACACGCGGAAGGCCTTCCAGTAGACCTGCGGCATGGTGAACTGGGCGCCGTGGGGCCCGTTGAGGAAGGCCGTGTACGGGAAGGGCCCATGCACGTCCACGTAGGGGAAGGTGGTCAGCCCGATCGGGTACGCGGTGCCCACGCGGGCGCGCAGGGCGCGCATGTAGCGCGTGGCGCGCAGGTAGCGCTGGGGCAGGCGCTCGAACTCGATCTCGGCGTCCACGAGGAAGCAGTCGGCGCCGGCGCGCACGGCGCGGGCGGCCACGGCGGCCTCGGCCACGGGCTTGCGGCCACGCACGTACTGCCAGGCGCACACGCGCAGGCCGGCGGCCTTCAGCGGCCCCACGGCGCGATCGAACTGGCTCCAGTACGCGGTGCCGTCACCCGACTTGATGTGCACGGTGCGCACGCCATAGGTGCGCGCGCGATCGATGATGCCCTGCAGCGACCCCTCGGCCCTGCCCGTGTACCAGATCCACATGCCCACGCCGCGCACGGGCTCGGGCAGCTCGCCGGCCGGCACCGACCCCGGCAGCGGCGCCCCGGGGTCTCCCGCCACGCACTCCGACGCGAAGCCCCACACCTCGCGAAGTGCCACGGGGATCGACGGACACCCCGCGGGGAAGCCCACGGCCGACTCGGGCCGGTACGTGGTGGCATCCACGGCGCGGAACAGCCACCACTCCGGGGTGCCCGCCGCACCCATGTCGGCCATCACCCATGTGCCGTCGTCGATGCGCGCCACGAGCATGGTGCCCGCGACCTCCTGCCCGGTGCGGCCGGCGGCCGACCAGGCCGCGCGGATCTGCAGGCGCAGGGCGTCGGATACCCCGAGCTCCTCCGCCGTGCCGGGGGGCGCGGGCGGGATCAGCGCCCATGCAGCGGTGAGGCCGTTCACCAGCTCCTGCAGGTCCAGCGCGCCCCCGCCCGGGCGGGCGGTGATCGTGCCCACCAGGCGGGCGCCGCGCGACGCGATGGCCAGCGTGCGCAGCGCGCCGCCGGGCATCGTGGCAATCACCACGCGGCCCCCGGGCGTGACCTCGAGCTCGCTGTTGAGTGCAGGGGCTGCGCCGGACTGCGCAAGCAGGGCGAGCACCGAGCGGCGCGCGATCGCCCGGGCCGCCGGCGCCGACGGGAACGCCACTGCGAACGACGTGGCGGTGCCGCCGTCGGACAGCGGCGCGGTGCGCGTGAGCGTGGCCACCGCACCCTGGCCGGCGATGGCGTCACGCAGCACGGTGAACTGCGGGTCGCCGACCACGATGACCGCGGTCGCCAGGGCCTCGCCGCCGTCGGACGATGCCTCGGTGATGACACCCGCGCCCGCGACCACAGGAGCGGGCGTGACCGCCTGCAACTCGGCGACGAGTGCAGGGTCGGCGGCCACCGCCCCGCCCGCCGTGCCGAGCACGACGAGCAGGGGGGCGAACCACCTGATCAGGCGGCGGAGCGCCTCAGGCCCCCTCGATCAGGCCGAAGTCGCCGTCGCGGCGCCGGTAGATCACGCTCACCTCGCCGCTCGCCTCGTTGCGGAACACGAAGAAGGCGTGGTCGATGAGCTCCAGTCGCACCGCGGCGTCCTCGGGGGTGAGGGCCGGCATCTCGAAGCGCTTGCTGCGCACGATGCGAATGGGCGGCGGGCTCTCGAGCACCTCCGTGGCGTCCTTTCCCAGGCGCTCGAGGGCTGCGATCTCGGCAGGCGTGGCCGCCACGGCCTCGATGCCCGGCCCGTGGTGGTGCTTGTGGCGCTCGCGCAGTCTCTGCGCGGCGCGCTCGATGCGATGCGCCGCCAGGTCGATGGCGGCGTACATGTCGCTGTCGGCCTCGCGCACGCGGATGATCGGCCCCTTCGTGCGCACCGTCACCTCCGCGATCTGGCTCTTCGCGATGCTCGGGTTGTGCTCGACCGACAGCTCCACCTCGACCTGGGCGGTGTCGCTCATCGGTCCCAGCACCCTCTCGAGCTTGTGCATGCGCTTATCGGCGTGGTCCTCGAGCGCATCAGTGACCGGAAGGTTGCGTCCCCTCACGTGGAGTTCCATGACCTGCACCCCCTGTCTGGATCGTCCTTTACCCGACTCTAGTGCCCACGCCCGCAAGGGCAACCCGGGCGAGTGACACGGCACCCACGCGGGCGCACCCCCCCGAGCGGAGCGCCCGCGCGGCGGCCGCCAGGGTGGCCCCGGTGGTGACCACGTCGTCCACCAGTACCGCGTGCAGCGGCACCGGGTGCGGAGCGGTGAATGCCCCCGCGACCTGCTGCCGGCGACGCGCGGCACCCGCCCCGCGCTGGCGCGGGGTTCCATCGCCGCGCGCGAGGCAGTCGTCCATGGGCAGGCCCCACATGCCCGCCAAGCCGCGGGCGATGAGCGCCGCCTGGTTGAAGCCCCGCTCACGCATGCGCGCGGGCGCGAGGGGTACCGGGACCAGCACCGCGCCATCAGGGGGGCGCGGCACCGTGCGCGCTATGAGGGCGGCGAGGGGGTGGGCCACCGCGCGGCGGCGAGAGTCTTTCAGCGCCCGCATGGCCTCGGGAACCGGGGGGTCGTACCGCACCGCCTGCCGAGCAATGGCAAGGCCGGCGATGCACTGCGCGCACGCCTCGCACGGAGCGGGCCATGGGTGGCCGCAGCGCGCGCAGGCCGCAGCGCCGATGACGGGCATGCGGTGAAGGCATGCGTCGCACAGCGGCGGGCCGGGCATGGCGCACGCCGCACAGCCGTCGCCGATGATGGTGTCCAGCGCGGCGGTGGCGATGCGTGACCATCCCATGCGGCGATCATGGGCGTGGTCGGCACCCGCGCGTGGCGCGAATCGCCACAAGTCAGTACCGAAATCGCCCATCCGCGCTAGCGTTCCCCCCACAGGACGGGCGTCGCGCCCATCCATGAGACGAGAGGACCGGCTACGGCACCCACCGAGAAGGAGCAGGCGATCGAGTTCGAGGGCGAGGTCACCGAGGCCCTGCCCAACACGTTCTTCCGCGTCGAGCTCGATGGAGGTCATGTGGTGCTGGCCAAGCTGGCCGGGCGCATGCGCCGCAATTACATCCGCGTGAACCCGGGCGACCGCGTGAAGGTGGAGGTCTCTCCGTACGACCTCACCCGCGGCCGCATCACCTACCGGCTCAAGTAATTCCCCTTCCCCCCGAAGCGCGTCGCACGGTCGGCGACCGGCTGATCGAGGCCATTCGGGCAGCCGGGTGCGACCGGGTGTTCGGCGTGCCCGGTGACTTCACCCTGCTGCTGAACCACATGCTCGACCAGCACCCGGGTTTCTTCGTGGGCACCAGCGACGAGCAGGGCGCCGGGTTCGCGGCCGACGCCTATGCGCGGCTGCGCGGGATCGGCGTGGTGATGGCCACCTGGGGCGTTGGCGGGCTGAAGCTCGTGAACAGCACGGCCCAGGCCTGGGCGGAGAGCGTGCCGGTGGTGGTGATCTGCGGAGCGCCGGGCCTCGGCGAGCGGGAGGGTGATCCCCTGCTGCACCACAAGGTCAAGGACTTCGACACCCAGATGCGCGTGATGCAGGACGTGACCGAGTACGCGGCCTACGTGCACGACCCCGAGACGGCCCCGCGCCTCATCGCAGAGGCGTTCTCCGTCGCCGCGCGCGAATGCCGTCCCGTGTACCTCGAGATTCCCCGTGACGTCGTGGGCCTCCCGTGCGGTCCGCTGCCTGAGGTGGCGGCTCCGGCCGACGCCGATCCCGACCCCGCCGTGCTGGCAGCCTGCCTCGACGACGTGCAGGCCGTGCTGGCGCAGGCCGAGCGACCCGCGATCGTCTCCGGCGTGCTGGTGGCCCGACTGGGCCTGCAAGCCGAACTCCACGCGCTCGCGCGCGCAACGGGGTACCCGGTGGCCGAGACCCTCCTGGGCAAGTCGTCGGTGGGATCCGACGATCCATGGTTCAAGGGCGTGTACGCCGGGGCCGCGAGTTCAGACGCCGCGGTGCGGCAACTCATCGACGCATCCGACCGGGTGCTGGTGCTGGGCGCCTACATCAGCGACCTCAACACCGGCATGTTCACCACGGGCATCGATCGCGCCAACACCGTGATCTCCCATCAGAAGGTCACATACGTCGGGGTGCGCGGATACGAGGGCGTGGGCGCAACGCACCTCATGCGCGGGCTCGCCCAGCGCCTCGGCGCCACCCCACTCGATCGCCAGCCCGCCCCCCGCGCACGCCCGCCCTTCACGCCATCCCCTGGCACGCGGCTCAGCGCGCGGGCGCTGTTCGAGGCCCTGCGCTCACGCCTGGGCAACGGGCACACGATCATCGCCGAGGCTGGTGACTCGCTATTCGGAAGCGCCGACCTTCGCCCCGAGGAGTCGGGCTTCCTGGCCAGCGCCTACTACGCATCCCTGGGCTACGCCGTGCCCGCCGCCCTGGGCGCCGGCCTCGCGCGCCCGGACCGGCGTCCCGTGGTGATCGTGGGCGACGGCGCCTTCCAGATGACGGGTCTCGAGCTCGGGGGAATGGCACGCGTGGGCGTGCACCCGGTGGTCGTGGTGATCAACAACGACGGCTACGCCACCGAGCGCCCGATGATGGCGGGAGCCTTCAACGACGTCCCCCGCATGCGCTACGCGATGTTCCCCGAGACCCTTGGCTCCGGCACCGGCGTGAAGGTGGACACCGAGGAGGCATTCGTCCGCGCCCTCGACGAGGCCCTCGCAGACGCCTCCCAGCTGCACCTCATCGAGGCAGTTACCCAGCCCGACGACATATCCCCGCAGCTGCGCAACCTCACGGCGGAGCTGGGCAAGCGCGTATAGGGGACAGTCACTTCGAAGTGACTGCCCCCTCCCCCTTCCCCCGAAATCCCCTTCTCCAAGCGGGTGTCGTCTTGACATCCGAGACAGGGAGTAGCGTTTCCGGTGTCGGCGTCCCCCCTTGGATACCGGCAATGGCGTTCGCGCCAGCAGGCCCCGCGGTTCTCGGCAGGCTGCGGGGCCTGTCTGCGTCAGGCCGCGTTGAGCCTCAGTGCCCGGCAGCGTGCCAGGCGTCGCGCAGCGAGCGCTCGTAGGGCGCGCGGTGGACGCCCTGCTCGGTGACGATCGCGCTCACGAGCCTGGCGGGGGTGCGGTCGAAGGCGGGATTGGCGACCGGTGCCTCGGGCCACGACGCCGGGCGCCCGAACAGCGAGAGCCCGCGCACCTCCTCTGCTGAGCGCTCCTCCACCGGGATCTCCGCGGCCGACGGCATCGAGAGGTCGAGGGTCGAGGTCGGCGCGGCGACGATGAACGGGATGCCGTGCTCGCGCGCGAGGATCGCCACGCCGTAGGTGCCGATCTTGTTCACGACGTCGCCATTCGCGGCGATGCGATCGGCACCCACCACCACGTGCGTCACGCGCCCCTGTGACATGAGCATGGCCGCCATGTTGTCGCTGATCAGCGTGAACGGGATGCCGTCCTGCGCGAGCTCCCACGCCGTGAGACGCGACCCCTGCAGCAGCGGTCGCGTCTCGTCCACCACCACGGTCACGGTGGGGTCGTTCTCGTGCGCCGCACGGATCACCCCGAGCGCGGTGCCATAGCCCCCCGTCGCGAGGGCACCGGCATTGCAGTGCGTGAGGATGCTGGCGCCACGGATGAACAGGGGCACCGCGTGGCGCCCCATCGCGTGGCAGCGATCCACCTCGTCCGCGTGGATCGTCCGTGCGGCGTCGGCCAACTCCGCAGCGATCTCGTCGGGCGTGCCCTCGTGATCGGCCACGATGCCGGCCATGCGGTCGACCGCCCATGCGAGGTTCACCGCCGTGGGACGCGCATCGCGCAACTCGGCGATGGCCCGGCCCATCTCGGCGTCGAACGACTGCCGCGTGGCGCTGGTGGCCGCCGCGCCGTGAGCGGCGAGCGCTACCCCCATCGCCCCCGCCACGCCGATGGCGGGCGCGCCGCGCACCACCATCGCCTTGATGGCGTCCACCACCTCGGGCCAGCTGGTGTACTCGACGTGCACCACCTCGCCGGGCAGGCGCGTCTGGTCGAGCATGACCACGGCCCCGTCGCCCAGGGCCAGGATGTCCTCGGGGGCGAGGCCGGGCGCATGCATGCTGCCGCGCTCCGACCCCGCCCCCGGGGAGATACCGCTGGGATCCGGGCTGCTCAGGTGCCCTGGTCCCAGGAGGCCAGGTACTTCTGCTGCTCCTCGGTGAGCGCGTCGATCTCCACGCCCATCGAGTAGAGCTTGAGCCGGGCGATCTCGGCGTCGATCTCGTCGGGAACGCCGTACACCGTCTTCTCGAGCGAGGCCGCGTTCTGGGCCATGTACTCGGCCGAGAGCGCCTGGTTGGCGAAGCTCATGTCCATGACGGCGGCCGGGTGACCCTCGGCGGACGCCAGGTTGAGGAGCCGGCCCTCGGCGAGCAGGTAGACCTTGCGGCCGTTTCGCAGGGAGTACTCCTGCACGTACGGGCGCACCTCGCGCGAGCCGTCAGCGAGCTCGTCGAGGCCCGGGATGTCGATCTCCACGTTGAAGTGACCGGTGTTGGCGATGATCGCCCCGTCCTTCATGTGCTCGAAGTGCTCGCGGCGCAGCACGTGGATGTTGCCGGTGGCGGTGATGAAGACATCACCCTCCTTGGCGGCGTCGGCCACCGTCATCACGTCGAAGCCGTCCATCACGGCCTCGAGGGCGGCGAGCGGGTCGACCTCGATGACGATCACGTGGGCGCCCATGCCCTTGAGGCGTGAGGCCAGCCCGCGACCGCACCAACCGTATCCGCCCACCACGCACTTGCGGCCCGCAATGAGGATGTTGGTGGCGCGCAGCAGGCCGTCGAGCGTGCTCTGGCCGGTGCCGTAGCGGTTGTCGAACATGTGCTTGGTGTTCGCCTCGTTCACGGCGACCACGGGGAACGCCAACTTGCCCTCGGCCTCGAGGGCCTTGAGGCGGATGACGCCCGTGGTGGTCTCCTCGGTGCCGCCGATGATGCCGTCGAGCATCTCGCGGCGGTCGCCGTGGAGCACGCCGATCACGTCAGCACCGTCGTCCATGGTGATGTGCGGCGCATGGTCGATGGCCGCGGTGAGGTGCGAGTAGTAGGTCTCGTCGTCCTCGCCCTTGATGGCGTAGGTGGAGATGCCGTAGTCCTGCACGAGAGACGCGGCGACATCGTCCTGCGTGGACAGCGGGTTTGAGGCCACCAGCACCACGTCGGCCCCGCCCGCCTTGAGCGTGCGGGCCAGGTTGGCGGTCTCGGTGGTCACGTGGAGGCATGCGGAGATGCGCAGGCCATCGAGGGGACGCTCCCGCTCGAAGCGCTCGCGGATCTGGGCGAGCACGGGCATGTCCCTATCGGCCCACTCGATGCGCTGCTTGCCGAGCTCGGCCAGGCCGAGATCGGCCACGTGATGGTTGACGGTTGTCGACACAGACGGGTTCCTTGGTCGCTGGGAAGCGCCGGGAGGGTACCAGCGCTTCCCCCGTCAACGTGGTGCTCAGCGCACGATGCGGTGCGGCGAGGGACGAAACGCCCCCGGACTAGGCCAGGTGGGCCCCGAGGGAGTCGAAGTAACTCTCCATGCCGGCCTTCGTGGCGGCAACCTGCTCGGCGGGCATCTCCCCGAACTGCGACCAGCGGGCCCACGAGCCGGAGCCGCGCGATTCGAGCTCCACGCTGACGAGGTGATGGCCGCCCGAGTCGTCACGCGCGTCGAATTCCGCGCGATCCTGGGTGTAGTGCAGTGTGTGCACGAACCGTTGTGGCGGGTGGACCTCGGTGTAACGGCCGTGGAACCATGCGACGAATCCGTGCTCGGGCACGTCGACACCCACCGCCCACTCACCGCCCGGCACGGGTTCGGACACGACGGACCCCGGTACCACGGAGAGATCGACGGGGCTGTACCACTGCTCGAGCTCCCCGGGGTCGGTCCATGCCCGCCACAGGCGCTCCACGGGCACGACGAAATCGCGCTCGACCGCGTAGAGCAGCTGCTGCACCGCCTAGATGCTCCCGCTCTCCCCGGCCGCGAGGCGCTGGTTGCCGGTGGTCGCGAGCCCCTCCTTCAGGAGGCCGATGCTGTCCACCGGGTTGGGGTCGACCCGGCGCAGGCACGCCGCGTAGAGCGACACGTAGTCACCGAGCATCACGAGGTCGATCACGCGGGCCAGCGGCGTCTCGCCCTCGCCCTCGATGGTGAGCACGCCGGTCACCTTCGACTGGATGATCTCGCGCGTGAGGGCGATGCGGCGCTCCACCTGGCGGTGCTGGCGCGGGTCGCGCAGCATCACCACCTGGGCCTGGTCGCCGAACTCCCGGGCGTCCTCCCAGCCCACGATCTCGTTGTGGTTCATCTCGGGCAGGGCCGCCCAGAACGCCGGCTGCTTGGCGTTCTCGTTGAACTGGCACTTCCACCGGAAGGCCACGCCCGAGGTGACCTCAGCGCCGTAGATGACCGGCACCTTGTCGTGCAGGCGCATGGCCACCTGCTTGGCCGGGTTGGCCTCGGTGGGCCGGTCGGGCCCGTAGGCGTCGATGGCCGCCCCGATGGCATCGCGCGCGGCGTCGAGCTCGTCGTCCTGCGGGGGGATCACCCCGAGCCGCGCGAGCAGCACCACGGCGGGGATGAGCATGTGCAGCAGGGCCATGCGCGGCTGCAGGCCACCCGGGATCGGCAGCACCGGCACGCCGTGCCTGCCGTTGTACCAGGTGTCGAGCTTGCCGCCGCTGGTGATGGCGATGGCCGGTGACTCCCGCTCGAGCGCCTGCATGGCGGCCGTGAGCGTCTCCTCCGTCTCGCCGGAGTACGACATGAGCATGGTCAGCGTGCGGTCGTCGGCCCAGCCCGGCAGGTAGTAGCCCCGGTGCACCACCAGCGGAACGCGCGTGCGCTCGTAGTAGGTGCTTGCCACGAGGTCGCCGGCGATCGCCGAACCACCCATGCCACAGATGATCACGTTGCTGATCGCATCCGCGGAGAACGGGATCTCCAGCGCCTCCGCTCCCGCGCGCGCGGCGTCGAATACGTCCACCGACCCCGCGATGCCATCGATCAGGCCCGCGCGGTCGATGCCGAGCACCTCCGGGAGATCCAGTTCGTCCATGGGCGAGAGGCTACCGATCAGACCGCCGGCACGGTGGCGCCGGTGGCGACGGATGTCGGCCCGGTGATCATCGCTCCCGGTGCGATGGCGGCGCCGTCGCCCACCACCCCGAGGTCGCTCACGCGGGCCCCATCGCCCACGGTGACGTCCCGGCCGATCACCGACCCCTCCACCACGGCGCCTGAGCCGATCGAGGTGCCTGCGCCGATCACGCACGACCCCACGCGCGCGCCGGGGCCGATGCCAGCACGAGGACCAACGCAGGCACCCGCATCGACCTCGGCGGCCGCATCCACCCGGGCGTCGTGCGCCACCCAGGCCTTCCCGGGCGAGTCGATGATGCCCACGTCCCCGGCGAGCACGTCGAGGTGGGCATCCAGGTACGACGCCGGGGTGCCGATGTCGCGCCAGTAGCAGTCGGATGCCAGCGCTCCCACGCCGCCGCGCGCTGCCAGCAAGGGGAACGTGTCGCGCTCGATGGATACCTGCTCGCCGCGCGGGATCACCGCACGGGCGCCCGGCGTGAGCACATACGTGCCGGCGTTGATGCGGTAGGGCTCACCGGGGATGAGTTCGTCCGCGCCCGGCTTCTCCACGAATTCGGTCACCCGCCCGTCGGCATCGGTGCGCACCAGGCCGAACGCGCTGGGGTCGTCCACCGGGGTGAGGGCGATGGTCGCCTCCGCGCCCAGGCCGCGATGGTGGTCGGCCAGCGCGGCAAGGTCGAGGTCGGTGAGGATGTCCCCGTTCAGCACGAACACATCCGCATCGTCGAGGAGGTCCTCGGCGTTGGCGATCGCGCCGGCGGTGCCGAGCGGCTCCGGGTCGACCACGTACCCCATCTCGAGGCCCCGGGCGGCACCGTCGCCGAAGTACTCCTCGATCTCACGCGGGCGGTAGCCGCACGAGAACACGATGCGCCTCACCCCGGCCCGCTGCAGGTGGTCCACCTGCCGCTCCACGAAGGGCGCGCCCATCAGCGACAGCATCGGCTTGGGGAGGGTGTCTGTGAGGGGCCGCATGCGCGTTCCCTGGCCGCCCACCAGGATGACGGCCTGGCTCACGCCCGCATCGCGGCTCATGAGGGTGCGACCCGCCCGATGCCCTCGTAGGCGAATCCGGCCGCCACGGCGTCGGCGGGGTCGAGCGCGTTGCGACCATCCACCAGCACGTCGCCGCGCATCACCTGCGCCACCTTCGGCCAGTCGAGCCCGATGATCTCGGGCCACTCGGTCACCAGCACCACGGCGTCGGCACCGGTGACGCATGCCCACGGGTCGTCGAAGAACTCCACGCCGCGCACGGTGTGCCGCGCGGCCTCGAGCGCCACCGGGTCGTATGCGCGAACGCTCGCGGCCTCGGCCAGCAGCCGGGCAGCCAGCACCACGCTCGAGGCCTCGCGCATGTCGTCGGTGCCGGGCTTGAATGCCAGCCCGAGCAGCGCGATCTCCTTGCCCCCGAGGTCGCCCAGGTGCCGCTTGAGCTTGCCCACCACGCGGCGCTTCTGCAGCTCGTTCACCTCGATCACCGAGGTGAGCAGCTGGAAGTGGTAGCCGCTGTTGCCGGCCAGCTGCTTGAGGGCGCTGACGTCCTTGGGGAAGCACGAGCCCCCGAAGCCCACGCCCGCCGAGAGGAACTTCGGCCCGATGCGCGCGTCGAGGCCCATGCCCTCGGCCACCTCGGTCACGTCGGCGCCGACCTCCTCGC
Source organism: Miltoncostaeales bacterium (assembly GCA_030833665.1). GTDB lineage: Bacteria > Actinomycetota > Thermoleophilia > Miltoncostaeales > Miltoncostaeaceae > SYFI01. Next base: position 12,429 of record JAURGT010000023.1, on the reverse strand, counting down.
ACACGTTGGCGATCTCGTTGATGAACGAGATCTTCGTTGCCAGGAACGCGTTCGATGCGTACTTGATCATCTCGGCGGTGGGCACCGATGTGCGAAGGATCGGCGCGCCAAGCGGCTCGTACAGCGCCGCCACCTTGTCGCCATCGGCGGCGCGGAAGTCGCCGATCACCACCCGGTCGGGGCTGAGGAAGTCGGCGATCGCCACCCCCTCCTTCAGGAACTCCGGGTTGGAGCAGTAGCCGATCGACTCGAGCCCGCGCTTGTCGAGCTCGGCACGCACCCTCTCGCCGGTGCCCACCGGCACGGTGCTCTTCATCACCAGCACGTGCTCGCCCGTGGCCCCGATGTGCTCGATCTCGTCGAGCACGGTCATCACGCGCGAGAGGTCGGCGTCGCCCGAGTGCGTGGGCGGGGTGTCGACGGCGATGAAGACGATCTCCGATTCCTCGAGCATCTCGGAGAGGTCGAGGGTGGCGCGCATCCGGTCGCGGCACTCATGCATGAGCTGCTTGAGGCCGTCCTCGTGGATCGGTGGCTCGCCGTCCTGGATCATGCGCACCTTGGCCTCATCGATATCGCGCAGGGTCACCTGGTGGCCCATCGACGCGAGGCAGGCTCCCGTCACCAGGCCGACGTACCCCGCCCCGATCACTCCGATTCGCTGGGGCATCAGGGCGTGTAGGCGTCCTGCTCGATGGGGATCTCCACGGGCTTCGCCCCCGGGCGCAGGGTCACGCGGTCGAGCGGCCTCGCCGACTTGGCGATGGCGTACATCGTCTCGTCCGAGAGCGCGTAGTCAAGGGTGTTCGAGATCCAGTAGGTGACGCCATCCTTCTGCCATGCGAGGCGCATGAGGTTCTTGCCGTCATAGAAGGTGGAGTACTCGCGACCGCCGCTCCTCACCACGCCCGTGCGCCCCTCGAGAAGCGGGGGGTCGGCCCAGTCGAGCACCTGGTAGCCCCAGTACGTGCCCTGCGGGATGCGGAACACCATCTTGAGCGCCTTCGGGCCCTCTCCCCCGGTGTTCACGCGGTAGGCGCGCACGATCTTCAGCTCCGACCCCGAGGGCACGCGGGTGGGCACCATGATCTTCAGGCCGGTGGCCTTCTGGATGCGCTTGGACAGCGGCACCAGTGAGGTGGTGTCCACCACGTTGGCCGTGGGCTTGGGCTCCTTCTTGGTCTTCTTCTTCTTCTGCACCAGCTCGCCGTCGTACGACTCGCCGACCGTCACGCGCACGTCGAGGCCGTCCGGCGTCTTCGACCGGGGCAGCGCCGAGAGCACCGTGGCCGGGCCGAAGAGGGCCGCCACGTTCTTGGCGGCCTCGCGCTTGCCGTCGGCGTACGCCACCACGGTCTCGGGCGTGCCGAAGGAGTCGGCGTTGCCGCCGGAGATGGCGTCATACCCCTTGGCGCGCAGCTGGTCGGTGGCCTTCTCGGCGTCGAGCAGGCGCCCGTTGCCGTTGAGCACCTCCACCTGCACCTCATTCGGGCTCACCACCGCGGCGGCGGATCCCTGCTCGAACTCGGGGTTCAGCCAGGCATCCACCTTGGCATCGATCTCGCCCTGCGTGGTGTCCACCACGGACGCCCCACCGCGCATGTTGGGGCTGCCCGAGATGCTGTTGCGCGCGATGCGATCCTTGTCGGTGGTCATGGCCTGCTGGAGGATTCCCAGCAGGCGCGGCACCGATCGCACGTTGGTCGTGATGTTGTCGGCGAAGATGCTGGCATAGGCCGGGATCTCCGGCAGGTTGCCGAAGCGGTTCGTCTGCCGCTTGAGCTCCGACAGGAACGCCTGCTGCCGGGCGATGCGGGCGAAGTCGGAGTCCGTGTGGCGGTAGCGCACGTAGTCGAGGGCGTCCACCCCGTTCATGCGCTGGTAGCCCGGCTTGAGGTCGATCTCCTCGTAGTCGTCGATGCCATCGCCCGGAACGTTCTTGTGGAAGTACTTGCGGTCGACGTCGAGGTATACGCCGCCCACCTGATCCACCAGCTTCACGAACCCCTCGAAGTCGATGTTCACGAAGTAGTTGATGGGCTCGCCAGTGAGCTTCTTGATGGTCTCGATGGTCTTCGCAGGGCCGCCGCGCGAGAACGCGGAGTTGATCTTGTCCATCCCGGCCCCGGGGATATCCACGTAGAGGTCGCGCGGGAAGGAGAGCATCGAGATGAACCCGCGGTCGCCGTCCAGGCGCAGGAGGATGAGCGAATCCGAGCGGCCCGGGTCGCCGGCGCCCGCGGCGCCGGCGCGCTTGTCAGACCCGATGAGCAGGATGTTCACGGGCTCGCCCGGCACGTCGGGGTCCACCTGCGCCTGGGCGTCCTGCACGAGCTTGGTATCGGGGCTGGCCTTCTCGAGGGTGGTGCCGAGCAGTTGGTAGCTGGCCACGGCCAGCCCGGCGCCTGCACCCACCACGAGCAGGGCCGCCCACATGAACACCCACGGCCACCTGCGCCGCTTGCGCGGCACGCGGAACCAGCGGGCGGGGCGCTCGGCCTCGTCCACCTCGACCTCGTCGGGGCCCATTGACTCGTCGCTCACGCGCGGGCCTCCTCGTCACGTGCGGCGGTGAGCTGCGGCGCGAGGGCGCCGGCGCGCGCGGCGAAGTCGGCCAGCGCGCGGCGGTACGACAGCAGGCTCGGGATGTCCACGTACTCGTCCGGGCCGTGGTGCCCAGCGCCGAGCGGCCCGAACTCCACGGCGGGCACGCCTGCCCGGATGAACGACACGCCGTCCGACGCCCCGTCGCGTCCCACCGAGGTGGACGACTCATGATGGCTCGACGCGCACTCCACCAGCGCCACCACGAGGGGGTGCTCGGGGTCGGTGTCGGCGGGCGGGCGGGCGATTGCCACCTCGATCGACGACGCGCCCACCTCGGCGGCCTGCCGCAGGATCTCGTCGGGGTCCTGCCCCGGCAGGTAGCGCACGTCGACGTCCATGCGGCAGAGGTCGGGCACCTTGTTCACGGCGTCACCGCCCGAGATGCGCCCGAGGTTCACAGAGGGGCGCGGGAAGAGCGGCGTGGAGGCCCGCGTGAAGGGCAGCGACTCCAGCCGGCGGTACACCTCGAGCGCGCGCAGGATCGCGTTGTCGCCGAGCCATGGCGTGGATCCGTGGGCGGCGCGCCCCTCCACCTCGACGGCGAGGATCATCACGCCCTTGGCCTGTACGCCCACCTGCATGTCGGTGGGCTCGCCGCACACCACGAGGTCGGCGCGAAGGCCGTTGTCCACGAGCATCTCCGTGGCATTCGCCCCTGGCTGGGCGCGCTCCTCGTCGGGCACGATCACCAGGTCCACCCGCACGCCCGGGGGCGGGGCCGCAGCGAGGTCGGACGTGGCGATCATCATGGCCGCGAGTGCGGCCTTCATGTCGTAGGCGCCGCGCCCGATGAGCCGGTCGCCCTCGATGCGCGGCGCGAACTGCTGCCGGTGCCCGGGCACCACGTCGATGTGCCCGTGGAAGATGATGCGCACGGGGCCCGCGCCCGCGGTGGCGATGAGCGCCTCGCGGTCGCCGAGGTCGTGACGGGTCAGGTCGGCGCCCCGACCCTCGAGCCACCCGGCCGCGAAGTCCATCGCCACCGCGAGGCCCGCCGGATCGGAGGTGTCATGGGCGATGAGCCGCTCCGCAAGACGGACTTCATCCACGAGGCCAGCATAGCCAACGACCCGGGCGTGACCGCACTCCCGGGTTCCGCTCCGGGACGCGATAGCGTCGCTGCATGCGGGCAATACCGGTGACCCTCCTCCTGCTGCTGGTGCCCGGCGGCGCGATGGCCGCCACGCAGCGCGACGTAGCGCTCCCCGGAGGCAACGGGGACCCCCTCGCGGGCACCCTCACCGTGCCCGACGGCCCTGGCCCTCATCCGGCCGCGGTCATCGTGGGCGGCTTCGGCCCCGGAACGCGCGACGGGGCGATCATCGGTGGGCCGCGGGGCGGCCTCTACGCCTCATGGGCCCGTGAGCTCGCGCGGCGCGGCGTGATGACCCTCCGATATGACAAGCGCGGCATCGGGGAGTCGCCTGGCCCGGCCCTCGCCTGGCTCGACCTCCCGGCGCTCACCGCCGACGCCACAGCGGCCGTGCGCTGGCTTGCGACGCGCCCCGAGGCCGACCCGGACCGCACAGGCGCCCTCGGCCACAGCCAGGGCGGCGACATCGCACTGCGTGCGGGGCGCGAGGCGTCCGCCGACCGGGTGATCACCATGGCGGCCCCCGCGCGGCCACTCGGCAGGATTGGCGCGGGCATCCGCCGGGTGATCGTCTCGGTGGGCGGCGAGCGCGCCGCGCGCGAGACCCTCACGCGCGATCCGCGCCGCGATGCCGCGCGCCTGCCCGCACCGCTGCTGGTGGTGCACGGCACCCGCGATGCGACCGTGCCCCTCGCCGACGCCGGCCAGTTGGTGTCCACGCGCCGGGAGGCCAGGCTGCCCGTGCAGCGCCTGGTCATCCAGGGCGCCGACCACTCGCTGGCGGTGGACGACCGCACCCCACGAGCCGCATGGGACCGCATCACGGCTTTCTTGCGCACCCGCCGCTGACCCGCACGGCGTGCCTCGCGCGCCCTGCGCCGCCTATGAGCGGATCGAGCGGATGTCGCGGTCGATCTCAGTGACCGGATGCATGATGGTCCACGTGCCCCACGCCACCAGGCAGAACGCGGCGATGCCGAGGCTCCACCCGATGCCGATGGCGCCGGCCATGGCGCCGAAGGCCACCGATCCCAGGGCGATCGGGGTGATCACCGACAGCTGGTAGAAGCCGAGCATGCGCCCGAGCAACTCGGAGGGCGACGACAGCTGGATCGCCGTGTTGGTGAGCGTGAGGATCCAGATCCAGAAGGCACCGGCGGCGAGCATGCCGATGACCGTGAGCCAGAGGAACGGCGACGCCGCGACCACGGCGAGCGATCCGCCGAAGGCCAAGGTGGCAATGGGCAGCGCGAGGTGTCGGGGCAGGCCGCGGCCCGAGAGCGTCTGCAGCAGCCACGCGCCCAGCAGCGCCCCCGCGCCCATGCCACCGAGGATCATCCCGAGGGCCACGGGGCCCCCGCCCAGCCGCCGCGCCACCACCGGCGCGAGCTCCTGGATGGGCCCGGCGAACAGCATGAACAGGAACATGCCCGCCAGCAGCCTCCGGGCGGCGCGGTCGCCCGCGACGTACCGCAGGGCAGCCCCGAGTGCGGCGGGCACCTTGCTGCCCTGCGCCACGTGGGGCGAGAGCACCAGCGCCACCACCAAGGCGATGAATGACACCGAGTTGACGAGGAAGCACCATCCGGCGCCCGCGAAGGCCAGCATCACCCCGCCGAGGATCGGACCCACCGCGCGTGCCACGTTGATGCCCGCGGCGTTCAGCGCCACGGCCTCCTGCAGCCGAGCGGTGGGCACCAGGGCAGGCACCAGCGCGAGCACCGACGGCAGGCCGATGGCGAACGCCGCACCCATCACGAACGTGGCGATGAAGATCGCCACCACCGACAGGTGCCCGGCGAACGCGAGGCCGGCCAGCGCCAGCGCGCCCGCGGCCTCGACGGTGAACGTGATGAGGCCGATACGCCGCCAGTCGTGGCGATCGGCCAGCTTGCCGCCCCACGTGGAGAGCACGAACGCTGGTGCGCGGTACGCCAGGGCGAGCAGGCCGACCATGGTGGCGCTGCCCGTGAGCTGCAGCACGAGCCATCCTGCGGCCACGGCCTGGAACCACGTGCCGCCGTTCGAGAGCACGCTGCCGACCCACACGCGCCGGAAGGCAGGCATGGTGAGCACCGCGGGTATTCCGAGGCCACCGGGCATCGGGAAACCGTATCCGAGGGTGCCGGGGGGAGAAATACGATGGGGGGCCCTTCCGGGCCCCCCACGCGACGCAAACCCTAGCCGCCGTGATGACGGGTGAATGGCTCCGGGCTAGATAAGTCCCAGATCTTTAACAGCCTGCCGCTCCTCCTCGAGCTCGGCCACTGAGCGCTCGATGCGGGGCTTGCTGAAGTCATCGATGTCGATGCCCTCCACCACGCTCCACTCGCCGCCGGAGCACGTGCACGGGAGCCCCACGATCAGGCCTTCGGGGGTGCCGTACTCGCCCTTCGACGGCACGCCCATCGAAACCCAGTCGCCCGCCGGTGTACCCAGCACCCAGTCACGCATGTGGTCGATGGCGGCGTTGGCCGCCGAGGCCACGGACGAACCGCCGCGGGCCTCGATGATTGCGGCGCCGCGCGTCTGCACCGTGGGAATGAAGGTCTCGGCCACCCAGGCCTCGTCCGAGATCGTGTCCCAGGCGCTCTTGCCGGCCACCTGGGCGTGCACCACGTCGGGGTACTGCGTGGCCGAGTGGTTGCCCCAGATGGTCATGTTGGTCACCTCGGCCACCTGCACGCCGGTCTTCTGGGCCACCTGCGTCATCGCGCGGTTGTGATCCAGGCGCATCATCGCCGTGAAGCGATCGGCCGGCACGTCCGGCGCGCTGTGCATGGCGATGAGGGCGTTGGTGTTCGCGGGGTTGCCCACCACCAGCACGCGCACGTCGTCGGCGGCACGGTCGTTGATGGCCTTGCCCTGCACCGTGAAGATGGCGCCGTTGGCCTCGAGCAGGTCGCCACGCTCCATGCCCTTCGTGCGCGGGCGGGCGCCCACGAGCATGCAGACGTTCGCGCCATCGAAGGCCTCGTCGGGGTCGTCGGTGCCCATCCAGCCGGACAGCAGCGGGAACGCGCAGTCATCGAGCTCCATGCCGACGCCATCGAGGGCGCCGCGGGCCTGCGGGATCTCCAGCATGCGCAGCTCGACGGGGGTATCAGGCCCCAGCAGCTGGCCGCTGGCAATGCGGAAAAGAAGTGCGTAGCCGATCTGGCCGGCGGCACCGGTGACGACGACGCGGACGGGACTTGCCAATGGATTCCTCCGGTCTAGGAGGCGGCCTTGTCGACCACCTTGAGACGGTTCTCGGCGCGACGGATCGCGGCCTTTGCGGCCTCCTGGGCCACGGTGTCATCGCCCGCGGCCGCGAGGGCCTCCTGGGCGGTGCTGAGCGCGAGCTCGGCGCGACCACGGTCGATGTCGCCGGCCAGTTCGGCCTGCTCGACCATGATCAGCACCTGGTCCTCCTCGACGGCGATGTATCCCTCCGTGGTGGCCATGACCACCTCGGTGTCGTCGAGCATCTTGATGCGTGTGCGTCCGGGATGAAGCGCCGCGATGAGCGGCACGTGGCGGGGCAGGATGCCCACCTCGCCACCCACGCTCGGGGCGATGACCATCGCGGCCACGCCGTGGTGCACCACGCCCTCGGGCGTGAGGATCTGCACCCCGAGGCGCTTCTTCTCGGGAGTCGCCGTGCTCACGCGGCGGCCTTGGCCATCTCGGCGCCCTTGGCCACGGCGTCCTCGATGGTGCCCACCAGCAGGAAGGCGCCCTCCGGGAGGTCGTCGTGCTTGCCCTCGATGATCTCCTTGAAGCCGCGCACGGTGTCGCGGAGGCTCACGTAGGCACCCGGGGTGCCGGTGAAGGCCTCTGCCACGTGGAACGGCTGCGACAGGAAGCGCTCGATGCGGCGGGCGCGGCCCACCACGAGCTTCTGCTCGTCGGTGAGCTCGTCGACGCCGAGGATGGCGATGATGTCCTGGAGGTCCTTGTACTCCTGCAGGATCTCCTGCACGCGCGTGGCCACCTGGTAGTGCTCCTCGCCCACCACGCTGGGCTCCAGCGCGGTGCTGGTGGAGTCGAGCGGGTCGACGGCCGGGTAGATGCCCTTCTCCGCGATGGCGCGGTTCAGCACCGTGGTGGCGTCGAGGTGGGCGAACGACGCGGCCGGGGCCGGGTCGGTGAGGTCGTCGGCGGGCACGTAGATGGCCTGCACCGAGGTGACCGACCCGTTTCGGGTTGAGGTGATGCGCTCCTGGAGGTCACCCATCTCGGTCTGCAGGGTGGGCTGGTAGCCCACGGCCGACGGCATGCGGCCGAGGAGTGCCGACACCTCGGAGCCTGCCTGCACGAAGCGGAAGATGTTGTCCACGAACAGCAGCACGTCCTGGCCGCCGACGTCACGGAAGTACTCGGCCATGGTGAGTCCGGACAGCGCCACGCGAAGGCGCGCGCCGGGCGGCTCGTTCATCTGGCCGTACACCAGGGCGGTCTTCGAGATGACGCCGGACTCCTTCATCTCGAGCCAGAGGTCGTTGCCCTCGCGGGTGCGCTCGCCCACGCCGGCGAACACCGACAGGCCGCCGTGCTCCTGGGCGATGTTGTGGATGAGCTCCTGGATGAGCACCGTCTTCCCCACCCCGGCGCCGCCGAACAGGCCCACCTTGCCGCCCTTCACATAGGGGGCGAGCAGGTCGATCACCTTGATGCCGGTCTCGAAGATCTCCGAGGTCGGGCTCAGCTGGTCGAAGGCCGGCGGGTCGCGGTGGATCGGCCACTTCTCGGTGGCGTTGACGGGGCCGCCCTCGTCGATGGCCTCGCCCAGCACGTTGAAGATGCGGCCCAGGGTGGGCTCGCCCACCGGCACCGAGATCGGCGCGCCGGTGTCGATCACGTCGGTGCCGCGCGACAGGCCGTCCGTCGTGTCGAGAGCCACGGCGCGCACCTTGTCGTCGCCGAGGAGCTGCTGCACCTCGGCCACGAGGGTGGTTCCGTCGGGGCGGGTGATCTCGAGGGCGTTGTAGATGCCCGGGAGGTCATCGGTGAAGCGGACGTCGAGGACGACGCCCTTGATCTCGAGGATCGTCCCGGTGTTCTTCCCGTTGGTGCTCATCTGGCTGAGGATCCGTTCGTCGTTGGGTCTAGCTGAGGGCGTCCGCTCCCGCGACCACCTCGAGGATCTCCTGGGTGATCGCGGCCTGGCGGGCCCGGTTCATCGCGAGGGTGAGGTCCGCGATGAGCTGTTCGGCGTTGTCGCTTGCGTTGCTCATGGCCGTGCGCCTGGCGGCGTGCTCGGCCGCGGCGCTCTCGAGGAGCGCCCGGTAGATCGTGGTGTCCACGAAGGTCGGAAGCAGGTCCGAGAGCAGTGCCAGCGGCTCCGGCTCGAACTCGGCGAGGGCCTTCGAGAACACCGGGTCGGTGTCCGGGTTGTCGTCGTCATCCTCCACGACGTCGCGCGGCACCGGGAGGAGCTGCTCGGCCGTGACGCGCTGCTCCACGAGCGACTTGAACTCGTTGAACACCAGCACGACGCGGTCGGTCTCGCCCTCGAGGAAGCGCGCGTTCACGAAGGCGGCCACAGCGGCGGCGTCGGCGAAGGTTGGCTCGGACGAGAAGCCCTGGAAGTGCTCGTCGAGCGTCTTCCCCCGGAAGCGCAGGGTGCCCCCGCCCTTCTTTCCCACGGCTGTGAAGACGACCTCGTCGAAGCCCTCGGCAAGCAGGGCGTCGGCCTCCTGCAGCGCGCGGCGCACGACGTTGACGTTGAAGGCGCCTGCCAGGCCGCGATCGCCGGTGATCACCAGCACCGCCGCGCGGCGGGTCTCCTCGCGGTCGTCGAGCAGCGGGATGCCGTTGAGGTTGCCCGCGCGACGGGCGGCACCGGCCATGAGGCGGCGCATGCCCTTGGCGTACGGGCGCAGCGCCTCGATGCGGCCCTGCGCGCGACGGAGCTTGGCCGATGCCACGAGCTCCATGGCACGCGTGATCTTGCTCGTGCCGGTGACCGAGGTGATGCGCTGCTTGATGTCCTGCTGGCTCGGCACTAGGCGGCGGCCTCGGTGCCGGCCGGGGTGCCCACGAGGCGCCTCATGAGGTTCTCGAGGAACGAGCCGAGCTTGTCCTGCAGGGCGTCCGGAAGGTCCTGGGTGTCGCGGATCTCCGCGAGGATCGTGCCCTCGTCGCGCAGCGCCGAGCGGATCTCCTCATTCACGCGCGGGATCTCGGCGGGCTCGACATTGTCGAGGTAACCCCGACCGGCGGCGAAGATGATCGCCACCTGCTCCTCGACCGGCCACGGCTGGAACGCCGGCTGGTTGAGGCTGGCCACCAGGCGCGCACCACGGGCCAGCGTCTGCTGGGTGGCGGCGTCGAGTTCGGATCCGAACTGGGCGAAGGCCTCGAGGTCGCGGTACTGCGACAGCTCGATCTTCAGGCGACCCGCCACCTTGCGCATGGCCTTGATCTGGGCGTTACCACCGACTCGTGACACCGAGATGCCGACGTTCACGGCCGGGCGGATTCCGGAGTAGAAGAGCTTCGACTCGAGGAAGATCTGGCCGTCGGTGATCGAGATGACGTTGGTCGGGATGTACGCCGACACGTCACCGGCCTGGGTCTCGATGATCGGCAGCGCGGTGAGCGAGCCGCCGCCGAGGTCGTCGCTGAGCTTGCAGGCGCGCTCGAGCAGGCGGGAGTGCAGGTAGAACACGTCGCCGGGGAAGGCCTCGCGGCCCGGCGGGCGGCGGAGCAGCAGCGACATCTGGCGGTAGGCGTCGGCCTGCTTCGACAGGTCGTCGTACACGCACAGCGCGTGCTGGCCGTTGTAGAGGAAGTACTCGGCCATGGCGGCACCCGAGTACGGCGCGAGGTACTTGAGCGGGGCGCTCGCGGACGCGCTGGCCACGACGACGGTCGTGTACTCCATGGCGCCGGCCTCGCGCAGGCGCTCCACCACCTGGGCCACGGTGGATGCCTTCTGGCCGATGGCCACGTAGAAGCACTTCACGCCCTGGCCACGCTGGTTGATGATCGTGTCGATGGCGATCGTCGTCTTGCCGGTCTGGCGGTCGCCGATGATCAGCTCGCGCTGGCCACGGCCGATCGGGATCAGCGCGTCGATGGCCTTGATGCCGGTCTGCAGCGGCTCCGTCACCGGCTGGCGCTGCACCACGCCGGGGGCCTTGAACTCCACCGGGCGGAACTCGGTCGACTGGATCGGCCCGCGGCCGTCGAGCGGGGCGCCAAGCGGGTCGACCACGCGACCCAGCAGGGCCTCGCCCACCGGCACCTGGATGACCTTGCCGGTGCGGCGCACCGGGTCGCCCTCCTTGATGAGGGTGTCCTCGCCGAGGAGCACGACGCCCACGTTGTCCTCCTCGAGGTTCAGCGCGAGGCCGGTGACCCCGTGCGGCAGCTCGAGGGTCTCGAGTGACAGCACCGAGGGGAGTCCGTGCACGCGGGCGATTCCGTCACCCACCTGGAGGACGGTCCCGACCTCGTCGGCCTCGGCGACGCCCTCGTACTGCTCGATCTGGGCGCGGAGAACCTTGGTGATCTCGTCGGGGCGGAGCTTCATCGTGCGGTGAATACCTTTCTCGGTTGATGCGGCGGAGCCGCGCGTCAGGCCTCGACGGCGGTGGACAGATCGATGGGCGCCGTCTCCAGCGAACGGCGCATCTCCTCGAGGCGCGTGCGCAGCGAGGCGTCGACGACGACGTCGCCGACGCGGAGCACGAGGCCGCCGATGATCGACGGATCCACGGTCTCCTCCAGTTCGGCGTCACGGCCGGTCTGGGCGCGGACCTTCTCCCGGATCTTCTCGCGCAGCTCCGGGGTGAGCGGGATTGCGGTGATGGCCGTCACCACGACGCGGCCCTCGGCCGTGTCGACGCGGCGGCCGTACGCGGCCACGGCCTCATCGATCTCGCCGATGCGACCACGGTCGATGAGCACCTGCACGAACCCGAGGGACACCGGGTGGGAGCCCTCCATGATCTCCGAGACGGCCGCCCTCTTGGACGCCTCGTCGATCTCCGGGCTCGTGAGCGCCTCACGCAGTTCCGATCCCGGGGCCATGGCCTCGGCGAACTCATTGAGCTCGCCGCGGACCTGATCCACCGCGGACTGCGCGTAGGCGGCCTCGTACAGGGCCTCGGCGTATGTGGCCGCGACGCTCATCAGGCCTGCTGCAGCCCGCTGAGGTCGGCGTCGGCGAGAGCCTCCTCGACCAGCTTGCGGTGATCGTCGTCGGACAGGGACTTCTTCGTCACCTTCTCGGCGGCGGTGATCGCGAGCACCACGACATCGTCGCGGATGCCCGCCACGGCCGCCTGGGCCTGGGCGTCGATCTGCGTCTGCGTGTCGCTCACGATGCGCTCCCGCTGCTCCTGGGCCTGGCCGACGATCTCCGTCTTCTGCCGCTCGCCCTCACGGCGACCGGACTCGCGGAGCTCATCGGCCTCGCGACGGGCCTCGGCCAACTTGGCCTTGTACTCGTCGAGGAGCCTCACGGCCTCATCGCGGCTGCTCTCGGCCTCTTCGATGGAGGCGGAGATGGACGCGCGCCGCTTCTCGATCGCCTGGCCAACCGGGCCGAAGACGAACTTCTTCATGATGAGAAGCGTGAGAAGGAAGACGACGATCGTCCAGATCATCAGACCCGGACTGACCTGGAGGAGCGGATTCGCCCCTACGGGATCGACGCCTGAAAGGGGACCCATGGTCTAGACCAGGAAGAAGGCGACGAAGCCCATGAGCAGGGCATAGAACGTGATCGCCTCGGT
>JAURGT010000022.1 GCA_030833665.1 Miltoncostaeales bacterium | reverse complement strand
CGTATCCGCCGATGTCGATCGAGGCCACGACGAGGCCAAGCATGATCAGGACCACGAGGGCGTGCCACCAGAGCAGCGAGATGATCGCCTCGATCATCACGGGCCAGTGTCGGCGGTTGCGCCAGTGGGCGATGATTGCGCCATGGCGCAGCAGCACCTGCACGAGCCCACGGCCCCAGCGCAGCCGCTGCCGCACGAGCCCCGTGAGGGTCGTGGGGACGCTCATCCCCACGACGGCCCGCGGCTCGTAGCGCACGTCGTAGAAGCGGCGCTGGATGCGCCACGTGAGCTCGATGTCCTCGGTGGCCATGCTGGGGTCGAAGAGCCCGACGTCCGCCAGGACCGAGCGACGGAACGCTGACACCACTCCGCTCATGGTGAGTATGCGCCCCCATGACACCTGCGCGCGGCGCATGAGCGACACCTGCGCCGCGAATTCCACCACCTGCATCTCGGCGAGCCAGCTGCCGCGGTTGATGGGGCGGGGGTTGCCCGTGACCGCGCCCATGCGGGGAATGCGCACGAAGTGGGCGGCGATCGCCCTGAGGGCGCCCGGCGCGATCTGGGCATCCGCGTCGATCACCACGATCACCTCGCCGCGGGAAATCGCGATGGCGTCATTCATCGCCATTGCCTTGCCCTCGTTCACCTCCTTGCGCAGCAGGCGCAGGCGGGGGTCGCGCGGCAGGTGCTCGAGGATTACGTCGACGGTGCGGTCGGGGCTTCCGTCGTCGATCGCGATCACCTCGAGGTCCGGGTAGTCGACCTCCCTCAGGGCATCGAGGGCCGCGCCGATGGTCCGCTCCTCGGCATACGCAGGCAGGAGCACCGTGATGGGCGGCAGGTCGGCGTCGGGGATGTCATAGAAGGCATCCGAATCCGCCCGCTCCCGGCTGAGGGCGAACCGCACGGCTCCGGCGATCCACACCGCGGCGGCGACCATCACGTACAGGCCGACGCCCAGCAGCACCCACTGGAAGATCATGCTGAGGGTGGTCACGCCGAACGCTCCGGCGCGAGGATCTTCGCGTCGCCCTCGACCCGGGCCACCACGACGCGGGCATTGCGCGCTGTGGGCACGATGCGCACGGCGCGCCCCCGCGCGTCGGATGTGATCTGCAAGGGCACGTCCGGGGCGCCTCGGCGCCCGCCCCGCGCGGCTTCCCGCCGGCGCGCGAGCGACTGGTTGTGCGCCACCCACGCCCAGATCGCGCCGGTGGCGAGCGCGAGCGCGCCGACTCCGATGCCCAGCCCGATAACCAGCGTGGCCGGCTGGTAGTCGATCGCCATGAACCACACGAGCCCGACGAGCGCCCAAGCAGGCAGGCCCCAGGCGAGGAGCTTCCAGCGCGGTGGCCGTCGCATTCCCGGGGGAGGGGGCATGCTCGCTATGCGGCCGCCTCCATCACCCGCCCGCGCCCGGCCTCCTTCGCCGCGTAGAGGGCCCGGTCGGCACGGCGCAGGGCGTCCGCGGGGTCTTCCCCCGGCCTGCACTCCGTGACCCCCGCTGTGGCGGTCTGCCCATGTGGCACCGCGGCGAGGAGTCGCTCGGCCACCGCCCGGCACTCGGCAGCGCTGCCCCGCATCAGCAGGCCGAACTCCTCCCCGCCGATCCGCGCCAGCACATCGCGCTGGCGGATGGCCTCCTGCCATTCGAGGGACGCTGCCTGCAGCAGGCGGTCACCGGCGTCGTGGCCATGGGTGTCGTTGTACCGCTTGAAGTAGTCGAGGTCGAGGATCGCGATTCCGAACGGGCGATCACGCGCCGTCGTCTCAGCGGACATGCCGCGAAGGCGCGCCATGAATACCCGTCTGTTCGGCAGCCCGGTCAGCACGTCGAGCGAGGCGGCGTTCACGGCCACCCGGAGGGCGCCGGCGACGAACAGGATGATGAGCACCATGACGAACAGCAGCGCGACGTCGTCGGTGGGGTAGTGGGTCTCCCCGGTGATCGGCTCGTAGAGGACGAGCGGAAGCAGGATGAGCCCGGCCACCAGGGGGAGCGCGACGGCCAGTTGCCACTGCGGCCCGTAGAGGGCAAGCCACACGACGGGAAGGATGTACAGCACGGTGTAGCCGCCATCTGCTGATCCCTGCGCGTGGCGCAGCAGCGCCACCGCGAGCATGTACCCGAAGGGGATGAGCACCTGCAGGTTGGGTGGCCAGCGGTCCCAGGGGAACAGGGCTGCCGAGACGCAGACCGCGAGGAAGACGATCACCGCCGACACGACCGTGCTCACGTGTGCGGACTCCGCGTCGTTCAATCCCGAGGGCACGAGCGCGAGGACGGTTGCCAGCAGCGCGATCATCACGAAGGGAAGGAGGCGCACCCAGCGCCCGTCGCCGCGCAGCGGTCCGCCATCGCGCGAAAGCGCCGCATCGCCCACTCGGGCAAACGCCCGCGCCATGGATTCGGTGAGGCGATACCCCGACCCCCGGAGCCCCGACCGGATCTTGTCGAACCGGGCCCGCTCCGTCATGCCGACGGGTCAGTCGGCGTCGCGGCCTCGGGTCCAATGATCGGGAGCTCCGTGGCGTGCTGGATCACGCCGCCCCGGTGGTACCGCAGGTCCACGACGTCGGCCTTCTGGTCTCCGTATACGCCCACGCCGGCAAGAAGCGCCATGCGCCGTCCCACGCCGCGCCTGGGCGCCCGGGTCTTGGGCACGAGAGGCGTGGAAAAGCGCAGCCAGCGTCCTTCCACGGTGTAGTGCTCACCCTCCTCGCGGGGGGCTCCATTCACCCACACCATGAATGGCGGCTCCGCGCCCTCCGGCAACGCCACGCTCCACACAGGTTCATCCACGCACGGATCGTACTCTCGTGTCATGGGGCCGGTACGCTGCGTCGCGTGAGGAGACTTCCCGCCATCGTCGCCGTGGCGCTCTGCGCAGCCGCCGTGTCCGTGCCCGCGTTGGGCATCTCCACCGAGGGCGCGCAGCGCCTCGATGTATCAGGAGGGCCTGCCGCTGGGGCGCAGGGGCTCGGTCTCGAGATGTACAAGGTGACGATCCCCCGTAACTCCACGCTTCCGTGGCACTACCACCCCGGCAGCCAGGTGGCGTGGATCATTCGTGGCCGACTGCACTACTCCGTGGTGAAGGGCACCGCCTATAAGACGGTTCCCCGCCCGGGCCGGAATCCCCGAAGGGTGGCGATCCCCGCGGGTACCCGGGCGGTGATCAAGGCCGGTCATGGTCTCTACGAGCCAAAGGGCGTGCAGCACTACGCCACGGCGCCTGAGGGGCAGGTCATCATCGTGGTGACGGTACTGAAGCCCCCGAAGATGCTCGGGACCATCAACCTCGGTCCCGCGACGGCAAGCCCCTTCCCGCCGGCCGGTCTGGCTGTGGCGGGGTAGGGCACAGCACGCGCGGCAGGATTCGAACCTGCGACCCCTGGCTCCGGAGGCCAGTGCTCTATCCACTGAGCTACGCGCGCTCGCGGACCCAGTGTAGACACGGCATGCACATCGCGATCCTTGGCGACACTCACTTCCCCCGGCGCGGCTCCGCGTTGCCCGACGCCTGCGTGGCGGAATGCCGCGCTGCCGACCTCGTCATCCACACCGGTGACCTCGCCGATGCCGCGGCGCTGCGGGCGCTCCGGGCGGTCGGTCCGCCCGTGCTGGCCGTCAACGGCAACGCGGACCACCCGGCGGTAAAGGGGGACCTGCCGGCGACCGCCGAGGTCGACCTGCCGGGCGGGCGCAGGCTCGGACTCGTGCACAACGGCGGTGCCGAGGCCGGGCGCCTGGCGCGCCTGCGGGCGCGGTTCCCCGGGTGCGATGTCGTGGTGTTCGGCCATTCGCACATCCCGCTCCTCGCCGCGGCGCCCGATGGCTTCATGATCCTCAACCCCGGCAGCGCCACGGACCGCCGTCGCCAGCCGCGGCACTCGATGGCCGTGCTCACGGCGCGTGCGCACGGGCCTCTCTCCGTGCGCTTCGTGGACCTCGACTCCGGGGGCACCGACCTCGACCCCGACCTCGTTCGGAGCGCCGCGTAGAGTCGGGCCGTGGACCTGGTCGTCACATTCATCGGCACCTCGGCGTCGGTTCCGAGCGCCGCGCGGGGAACGTCGGCCACCCTCGTGAGCCGGGGCGGGCGCCGCTGGCTCGTGGACTGCGGCGAGGGCACGCAGCGTCAACTGCTGCGATCGGGCGTGGGGCTGGCCGACGTGGACGTCGTGCTGCTCACCCACCTGCACGGCGATCACTTCCTCGGCCTGCCCGGAATGTTCAAGACCTTCGCCCTGCGCGGGCGCGAGGAGCCCCTGCTGCTCATCGGGCCCGAGGGGCTCGAGCGGCTCATGGAGACCCTCCAGCCCCTCATCGGGCGCCTGCCCTTCCACCTCGAGGTGCAGGAGAGCGGCGCGGGGGAGGTGCTGCGCGACGACGGAGCGGCGATCCGCGCGTTCCACACCGATCATGGCGTGCGGTCCCTCGGCTATGCGCTGGTGGAGGATGACCGGCCCGGAGTGTTCGACGTGGACGCCGCCCGCGCCCTGGGGGTTCCCGACGGACCGTCCTTCGGGGTGCTGCAGCGCGGCGGCGAGGTGACCCTCGACTCGGGGGCGGTGGTGCGTCCGGAGCAGGTGATGGGAGAGGCGCGCAGCGGACGGGTGGTGGTGTTCTCGGGTGATACCCGCCCCTGCGCGGGCACCGAGGAGGCCGCCCGGGGCGCTGATCTCCTCATCCATGAGGCCACGTTCTGCGACGAGGACGCACCGCGCGCCATCGAGACCCGCCACACGACGGCCCGCGAGGCCGGGGCCCTTGCGGCGCGCGCCCGCGTGCGCATGCTCGCACTCACCCACGTGAGCACTCGGGTCCACCCGCGCGAGGTGCGCCGCGAGGCCGAGCACGAGTTCCCCGGCGTCATCGTCCCACGCGACTTCGACCAGGTGGAGATCCCTTTCCGGGAGCGGGGTGCTCCCCGGCTCATCCCCGTGCAGGAGCGCCTCGGAAAGGGCGCGCGGGAGGATCCGGCCGCCTCCGACGACCCTGCTACTCTGGACAGAGCAAGCCTTTAAGACCGGTCCTGCGAGGCCGGGAAGGAGCACGCAGAGATGGGGAAGGTCCTGATCGACTCCGATCAGTGCCGCCGAACCGTGGCGCGCATCGCGCACGAGATCGTCGAGCACCACCCCGACACGTCCGCCGTGGCCCTCGTCGGCCTCCATACGCGCGGGGTGCCGCTTGCAGAGCGCCTGCGGGTGCTGATCGAGGAGTTCTCGGGCGAGGCCCCGGCCATCGGCTCGGTGGACATCGCGCTCTACCGCGACGACGTCGGCGTGGGCGGGGGCAGGCGCGGCGTGGTGCCGGTGGTGGGGGAGACCATCCTCGACTTCGACATCGCGAGCCACTCGGTGGTGCTGGTCGACGATGTGCTCTACACCGGGCGCACCATCCGGGCGGCTATTGATGCGGTGTTCGACTACGGGCGCCCCCCGAAGGTGGAGCTCGCCGTGCTGGTGGACCGGGGGCACCGTGAACTTCCGATCCGCCCGGACTACGTGGGCCGCAACCTCCCCACGAACCGGGACGAGCGCATCACGGTGCACCTTGCCGAGATCGACGGCACCGACGAGGTGCTGCTGGAGGAGGGCTCATGAGCACGCGCAGTTCGCTGCTTCGCATCGCTGACCTCGCATCCGACGACGTGGGGCGCATCCTCGGCACGGCCGACCGCTTCGCGTCGGTGATGGATCGGGACATCAAGAAGGTGCCCACCCTGCGCGGGCGCACCGTCGTGAACCTGTTCCTCGAGCCCTCCACGCGTACGAGCACCTCGTTCGAGCTCGCGGCGAAGCGCCTGTCGGCGGACGTCGTGAGCATCAAGGGGCAGGGCACCAGCATGGACAAGGGCGAAACCCTCAAGGACACCATCCTCACGCTCGAGGCCTACGAGCCCGATGTGTTCGTCATCCGCCACCCGCAGGTGGGCGCCTGCGCCGTGGCGGGCCGCTACACCGACGCCGCGGTGGTGAACGCGGGCGATGGCACGGGCGAGCACCCCACGCAGGCGCTGCTCGACGTCTTCACCGTCCAGCAGGAGGTCGGGCCGCTCGACGGCATGCACGTGGCGATCGTGGGCGATGTGCTGCACTCGCGCGTGGCGCGCTCGGGCATCCAGGCCTTCCGCATGATGGGCGCGCGGGTGACCGTGGTGGCGCCGCCCACGCTGGTGCCGCGCCACCTGGCCGAGGCCCTCGGCGTGGAGGTGTCGGCGGACATCCGGGACATCGCGGACGCCGACATCGTCTACGTGCTGCGCATGCAGCTCGAGCGCATGGGGGCGGGCGGATTCGTCCCCTCGCTCGAGGAGTATGCGCGGATGTACCAGGTGAACCACACGCGCCTGCGCCCCGGCCAGCGCGTGATGCATGCCGGCCCCGTCAACCGCGGGGTCGAGATCAGCGGGGCGGTCGTCGACGACCCCGATTCACTCATCGAGGCCCAGGCGGCCAATGGACTGGTGGTGCGAATGGCGGTGTTGTACGACGTGCTGACCGAGGCGGCGAGCGAGCCGGGCGCGGACGAGGGCGGCATCGCCCTGGAGGCCGCATGAGCACCCTGGCGCCGAATCCGCGCGCGCGCCTGCCGCAGCGCCCGGGCGACCCGGCCAACGTCGTCATCCGCGGCGCGCGCATCCTCGACCCCGTCGCCGGCATCGACCGCATCGGCGACCTTGTCGTTCGCGACGGCGTGATCGGCGGCGATCCGAACGGCCTCGAGTCCATTGACGGCACCGGCCTCACCGTGGTGCCCGGCCTGGTGGACGTGCACGTGCATCTGCGCACCCCCGGGAAGGAGCACGCCGAGGACATCGCCACCGGCACGGCAAGCGCCGCGGCCGGCGGGGTGGTGGCGGTGTTGGCCATGCCGAACACCCAGCCGCCCACCGACAACCCGAGCATCCTCGGGTCGTTGCTCGAGCGGGCGTCACGCGAGGCGGTGGTGCCGACGGGCTTCATCCCCGCCATCACCGTGGGCCAGAAGGGCGAGTCGCTGACAGAGCACGGCGATCTTGCCGAGGCCGGCGCCGCCGCGCTGTCGGACGACGGCGTGCCCGTCGGCAGCGCCCTGGTGATGCGCCGCGCGCTGCAGTACCAGAGGGCCACCGGGCTGCTGTTCACCCTGCACGAGGAGGACATGAGCCTCTCCGGGCCCGGGGTAATGCACGAGGGCACGGTGTCCGCGCGCATCGGCCTCGCGGGCATCCCCGGCGTGTCGGAGGCCGTGCAGGTGGCGCGCGACTGCGCGCTCGCCGGGTACGAGGACGGCCGCATCCATATCTGCCACGTCTCGGCCCGCGAGACGGTCGACGAGATCCGGCGGGCGAAGGAGCGCGGCGTGGAGGTGACCGCCGAGGTCACGCCGCACCACCTGCTGCTGACCGACGAGGTGGTGGGTGACGACCCCGACCCCGCGCGCTTCAAGATGAACCCGCCGCTTCGCAGCGAGGACGACCGGCAGGCGCTCATCGAGGCGTTGGTGGACGGCACGATCGACGTGATCGCCACCGATCACGCGCCGCATCCCGGCGACGAGAAGGAGAGCCCCTTCGCCGAGGCGCCTTTCGGCGTGATCGGCCTGGAGACCGCCTTCGCGGCCTGCCACACCGAGTTGGTCCTCGGCGGGCGTATGTCGCTCGAGGACCTGATCCTGAGGATGAGCTCGAGGCCCGCAGAGATCTTCGGACTGCCCGTGCCGACGCTGTCAGATGGCGCGCAGGCCAACCTCGCGCTGGTCGACCTGGAGGCAGTCGAGACGGTGGGCGATCGCCCCTATGCCAGCAAGTCGAGCAACGCGGCCTTCGTGGGGATGGACCTCACCGGCCGCATCATCATGACCCTGGCCGGTGGCCAGGACGTCTACCGGAGGGACGCATGAGCAACCGCCACCCGGCGCTCGCCACCCGCGAGGATGCCGGCCTCATCATCATCGACGTGCAGGACGCCTTCGCCCCGGTGATCGACGGGTTCGACGAGGTTGTGGGGAACTGCGGGCTGCTCGCCGAGGGATTCGGCGTGATGGGGCGCCCCGTGATCGTCACCGAGCAGTACCCAAAGGGCCTTGGCCACACGGTGCAGGCGCTTGCCGACCGCCTGCCCGAAGGCACTCCGATCATCGAGAAGACCCGCTTCTCGGCGTGTGGGGTGGAGGGGTTCGAGGACGCCTACGACGCCGCCCGGTGCGACACCTGGGTGGTGTGCGGGGTGGAGTCGCATGTGTGCGTCAACCAGACGGTGCACGACCTGCTCTCACGCGGTGCGTCGGTGCACGTGGCCGCCGATGCTGCGAGCTCGCGCACCCAGGCCAACCGGCAGGCCGGGCTCGACAAGGCGGCGCGGGCCGGCGCGCACGTGACCTCCGCCGAGATGGTGCTCTTCGAGATGCTGGGCCAGGCCGGTGGCCCGGAGTTCAAGGCGATCTCGGCGCTGGTGCGATGAGCGCCGCCGTGATCGTGCTCGAGGACGGCATGGTGCTGCCCTGCCGGTCGGTTGGCGCCCCCGGCACCGCGCTCGGCGAGATGGTGTTCACCACGGGGATGAACGGCTACCAGGAGGCCGTCACCGACCCCTCGTACCTCGGGCAGATCCTCACCTTCAGCGCCCCGATGATCGGCAACTACGGCACCGGCGACCAGGCTCTCGAGAGCGGGCGCGTGTGGCCGGGCGCGGTCATCGCCACGCGCATCGGCGACTCGCCGGGCGTCGCCGGGCCCGTGGGCTTTCGGTCGTGGCTCATCGCGCAGGGGGTGGTCGCGGTGGAGGACGCCGATACCCGCCGCCTGGTGCGGCACCTGCGCGACCACGGCGCGATGCGCGGTGGCGTGAGCACCGAGTTGGGCGCGGAGGAGCTGCTGGCCCTCGTGCGCGAGCACCCGCCGCTCGACGACCGCGACCTGTCGCTGGAGGCCGCAGGTGCGCGGCGGTCGCTCGGCGACAACGGCCCCACCATCGTGGCGGTGGACTGCGGCATGAAGCAGGGCATCCTCGACGGCCTCGCCGGATCCGGAATGCGCGTGGAGGTCGTCCCTGCAGGCACGACGGCCGAGGCGATTCTCGCGCTCGGCCCCGACGGGGTGTTCATCAGCAACGGCCCGGGTGACCCGGCCGCCTGCGTGCCGGTCATCGACGCGCTCTCGGGAGTGCTGGGGAAGGTGCCGGTGTTCGGCATCTGCCTCGGGCACCAGTTGCTGTCACATGCGCTGGGGCTCCGCACGGAGAAGCTTCCGTTCGGCCACCGCGGCGCCAACCATCCCGTGCAACGGGCGGAGGACGGCGTGGTGGAGATCACCGTGCAGAACCACGGCTACGCCGTGGTGGCGGATTCGCTGCCGGACGGCGTGGAGGTCACCCGCACGAGCCTGTTCGACGGCAGCGTGGAGGGTATCGCGGCGCCTGAGCTCTTGGCGGCGTCGGTTCAGTACCACCCCGAGGCCCGGCCCGGTCCGCACGACGCCACCTACCTTTTCCGCGCATTCCGCGACCGGGTGGCTTCCTGATGCCGCGCCGCGAGGACATCCGCACCATCATGGTGCTTGGGAGCGGTCCGATCGTCATCGGCCAGGCCGGTGAGTTCGATTACTCCGGCACCCAGGGCTGCCGGGCGCTGCGCGACGAGGGCTACCGCATCGTGCTCGTCAACTCGAACCCGGCGACGATCATGACTGACCCCGGCGTGGCCGATCGCACCTATGTGGAGCCGCTCGACGTCCAGGCGGCCGAGCGCATCATCCAGGCCGAGCAACCGGACGCCATCCTCCCGACGCTCGGTGGCCAGACGGCGCTGAACCTCGCCATCGACCTCGCCGAGGCGGGCGTGCTGGAGCGCCATGGGGTGGAGCTCATCGGCGCGGATGTGGACGTCATTCGCCGGGCCGAGGACCGCGACCTGTTCAAGGAGTGCATGCGCGAGGTCGGGGTGCCGGTGCTCGACAGCCGCATCGCCACCGATCTCGAGGGCGCGCGCGAGGCCGCGGATGTGCTCGGGTACCCCATCATCCTGCGCCCGGCGTTCACGCTCGGCGGCGAGGGCGGCGGTGTGGCGCTCACCCCGGACGACCTCGAGCCCGTGGTCACCAATGCCCTGGCGGCGAGCCCCATCTCGCAGGTGCTGATGGAGCGGTCGGTCACCGGGTGGGACGAGATCGAGCTCGAGGTGGTGCGCGACCGCAATGACAACGCGGTGATCGTCTGCACGATCGAGAACCTCGATCCCATGGGCGTGCACACGGGTGACTCCGTCACGGTGGCTCCGGCGATGACGCTCGACGACCGCGAGCAGCAGTTACTGCGCGATGCGGCGATCCAGGTGGTTCGCGCGGTGGGCGTGGAGACCGGCGGCGCCAACGTGCAGTTCGCGCTCAACCGCGCCACCGGGGAGATGGTGGTGATCGAGATGAACCCGCGCGTGTCCCGGTCGTCCGCCCTGGCGTCGAAGGCCACAGGCTTCCCGATCGCCCGTATCGCCGCGCGGCTCGCGATCGGCTACACGCTCGACGAGCTGCCCAACGACATCACCAAGGTCACGCCGGCATCGTTCGAGCCCACGCTCGACTACGTGGCCGTCAAGGTACCGCGGTTCGCCTTCGAGAAGCTCACCGAGGACCGCGTGCCGCTGTCCACCTACATGCAGAGCGTCGGCGAGGTCCTCGCATTGGGACGCACCTTCGGCGAGGCGCTGGGCAAGGCGCTGTCGGCCCGTGAGCTCGACGCCCGCCTCGACGAGCCGGCCTCGGTGGACGAGGCCCTCGAGCGTCTGCGGAAGCCCTCGTGGGACCGCTTCGACCTCATGATGTGGGCGGCGGCCCGCGGATCCACCGCTGAGCAGCTCCACGCGTCGACGGGAGTGCACCCCTGGTTCACCCATGAGATCGTCGCGCTCGCGACGGCGGCCGAGGGCCTGCCCGAGGACCTCGCCGCGATCGACCACGACCAGATGCTGGATGCCCGGCGGCGCGGGCTCACCGACCGCGACATCGCGGTGCGCACCGGCGCGAGCGAGGCCGAGGTGGGGCAGAGGCGCCACGCCCTCGGCGTGCGCCCCTCCTATCGCGCCGTTGACACGTGCGCTGCGGAGTTTGCGGCGATCACCCCGTACTACTACGGCACGTTCGGGACGGAAAGCGAGTCCACGCCGCTGGATCGCCCGTCGGTGGTGGTGCTGGGGTCGGGGCCCAATCGCATCGGGCAGGGCATCGAGTTCGACTACTGCTGCGTGCACGCCGCCATGACGGCCCAGGAGCTCGGCTATGCGGCGATCATGATCAACTGCAACCCCGAGACGGTCTCAACCGATCACGGGGTGAGCGACCGCCTGTACATGGAGCCGGTCACTCTCGACGCCGTCCTCGACATCTGCCAGGCCGAGCAGCCCTTGGGCGTCATCGCGCAGCTCGGTGGACAGACCCCGCTGCGCCTCGCCGCCCCGCTGAAGGCGGCTGGCGTGAACGTGCTCGGCACGTCCCCCGAGGCGATCGACATGGCCGAGGACCGGGGGCGCTTTGGCGCCCTGCTCGGTGACCTGGGGCTGAAGGCGCCGCCGTGGGCCATGGCCGAGGGCGAGGCCGACCTGCTCGCGGCGGCGGAGGATGTCGGGTATCCCGCCCTTGTCCGTCCGTCATACGTGCTCGGGGGGCGGGCGATGGCCATCGTCTCGGGCCCCGATGAGCTCCGCGCATGGATGGCGAAGGAGAAGCCGCAGGGCCTCGTGATGGTGGATCGCTTCCTCGCGGGTGCCACCGAGATCGACGTCGATGCGCTCTCGGACGGCGAGAGCACCTGGATCGCGGGCGTGATGGAGCATGTGGAGGAGGCGGGCGTGCATTCCGGCGATTCGGCTTGCGTCCTCCCCCCGCAGGGAATCGGCGATGACGCCGACGCCGATGTGCGCCGCCAGGCCGCGCTCCTCGCAGAGGCCATCGGGGTGAAGGGGCTGCTGAACGTGCAGTTCGCCCTGCGCGACGGCACCGCATACGTGATCGAGGCGAATCCGCGCGCGTCGCGCACCGTGCCGTTCGTGGCGAAGGCCACGGGCGTGCCCGTGGTGCGGCACGCCGTGCGGCTCATGCTCGGGGAGAGCATCGGCGACCTCGGGCTGCCCGCCGGCCGCGCCATGAACCACGTCGCCGTGAAGGAGGCCGTGCTTCCGTTTGCGCGCTTCCCATGGGCTGATCCGGTGCTCGGGCCCGAGATGCGCTCGACCGGCGAGGTGATGGGCATCGGCGCCACGTTCACCGAGGCCTTCGCGAAGGCGCAGCGCGGGGCACGGCAGGCGTTGCCGCGGTCCGGGACCGTGTTCCTGTCGGTCCGCGACGAGGACAAGCCGCGCGTGGCCGGCCTCGCGGCCGACATCCACGCCGCCGGACTCGAGATCGTGGCCACCGGCGGCACCGCCAGCGCGGTCGCGGCAGCGGGCATTCCCGTGCGCGAGGTGAACAAGATCTCGGACGGCCCTCCGCACGTCGCCGACCTCATCCTCGGTGGCGAGGTGGCCATGGTGGTGTGCACGCCGAGCGGGCGCGGGGATCGCGCCGACGGCGCGATCATCCGCCGCGCCGCGGTGCGCGCGGGAGTCCCTTGCATCACCACGATCGAGGCGGCCGAGGCCGGCGCGCAGTCCCTCGGCGTTGACCCATCGGTGGTCGCACCCGTCGCGCTGCAGGATCTCGTGATCGGGTGACAGCTGTGTCAGGCCTGCCCGGGTCGCCTCTTGGCATGGGCGGGGGGAGGCGGGTACAGTCGCCGCGATGGCGATTCCCTCAAAGGCCGGGCAGACACCCCAGAGATCTCTCGACCAGAGGATGGACGCCCTGCGCCGGGCGAATGAGATCCGGTCGCTACGCGCGCAGCTGAAGCGCGACCTGAAGTCAGGGGCCCTCTCCGTGGACCAGGTCATCGAGTCGCCTCCGGACTACGTGCTCACCGCGAAGGTGTTCGACATGATCGTCGCGGCGCCGAAGTACGGGAAGGTCAAGGCCACCCGCCTGCTCAACCAGTGCCGCATCTCCCAGGGCAAGACCCTCGGGGGGCTGTCCGACCGGCAGCGGGGCGAGCTGGTCGATCTCCTGCGCCTCCGGTAGCCCGCCGCCCCCGCGTGTTCGTGGTGTCGGGTCCCTCCGGCGCCGGCAAGGGAACCCTCATCAAGGGCGCGCTGCAGCGCATCCCCGATCTGGCGGTGGCGGTGTCGGTGACCACCCGGGCGAAGCGCCCGGGGGAGGTCGACGGCCGCGAATATCACTTCATGAGCAGGGCGGAATTCGCCCGCCTGGTGGAGGAGGCGGCGTTCCTCGAGCACGCGGAGTTCGCGGGCAACCGGTACGGAACACTCAACAGCGAGCTCGACCGGATCATGCGAACCGGCCGCTCGGTGATCCTCGAAATCGAGTTGCAGGGCGCGCGCAACGTGCGCCGGGTGCGGCCCGAATCGGTGTCGGTGTTCATCGAGCCGCCGTCCCTCGAGGAACTCGCGCGACGCCTGCGCGACCGAGCCACGGATGCCGAGGAGGAGATCGAGGCGCGCCTCGAGGTGGCCCGCACCGAGGTGGCGGCGCGTGAGGAGTTCGACCACGTCATCCTCAACGACCATGTCGATCGGGCCACCGCCGAGCTCGTCTCCGTGATCGACGCCGAGATGGACGCCGCCTAGCGCCGAGTGCCGGGGCGGGGGGTGGGGTTTTTGCTTGACATTCCACGGCCGGGGGGCGGCGATATCGCCTTCCTCCCTTCTGAACGGTCGTTCAGGCGAAATCGCCGCCCCCCGTCCTGCGCGCCGCCGTGCATTGGTCACCCCCGCCGACGCCCCCCGCGTCACCGCGCAGGGCAGGGGCTCCGACTTCGGTCGAACGACCGTTCAGAAGGGAGGAGGCCGAAGTCGGAGCCCCTGGCCGTCCAGGTGTCAGAGGTGGCGTGCACGCCGGCCACTTTGCACGCCGGATTTCGCACGACGGGAGGAGCGGGTCTAGCCTTCCCGGCGTGGCCGAGATCCTGATGGGCGTGACCGGCGGCATCGCCGCCTACAAGAGCCTCGACGTGCTGCGCATCCTGCAGCGCCACGGGCACGGCGTGAGCGTGGTGATGACCCACACCGCTGAGCGGTTCGTGGGCAGCGCGTCCTTCGCCGCGCTCTCGGGCCGCGAGGTGGGCACCCATCTGTTCGGCGATTCCGAGCAGCCGGGCTACCACCACCTTGACGTCAACGACGGCAAGGACCTCATGCTGGTGGCGCCGGCATCGGCGAACACCATCTCGCAGATGGCCAGCGGGTCGGCCACCAGCCTGCTCACGTCGTGTTACCTGGCCTTCCGTGGCCCGGTGGTGGTAGCGCCGGCCATGAACACCTCGATGTGGCTGCATCCAGCGACAGCGCGCAACATCAACATGCTCCGAGCGGATGGCGTACACCTCGTCGATCCGGAGAGCGGCCTCCTGGCCGATGGGGCGGTTGGTCCCGGCCGGCTCGCCGAGCCGACGGCCATCGTTGACGCTGTCGAGGCGGTGCTCGCCGGTGGTTCGGCCGGTCGCGACCTCGCCGGCACCACGGTGCTGATCTCGGCCGGTGGCACCCGCGAGCCCATCGACGCCGTGCGCTACGTCGGCAATCGCTCGAGCGGCCGGATGGGGTGGGCCCTCGCAGCCGCGGCCCGCGACCGCGGCGCGGACGTCGTTGTGGTGCAGGCGAATGTCGACCTGCCCCGTGAGGCCGGGATCCGCTACGTCGACGCGCCCACCGCTGCGGCGATGCGCGACGCCTGCCGCGCGGAGTTCCCCGGCTGCGACATGCTGATCATGTGCGCCGCCGTGGCCGACTACCGCCCGATCGATGCCGCGTCGGGGAAGCTCGACAAGAGCAGGGCGGACGCCCTCACGGTGCAGATGGAGCGCACCACGGACATCCTCGCCGAGCTCTCCGCCCTGCGCGAGGACCAGGTGCTCGTGGGCTTCGCGGCCGAGCACGGGCCGGAGGGGCTCGAGCGGGCGCGCGGGAAGCGCCAGCGGAAGTCGGTGGACATCGTGGTGCACAACGACGCGGCGGTGGAGGGGGCGGCCTTCGAGGGCGCTGACAACATCATCACCATCATTGGCCCGGGCGAGTCGGAGCAGGCCCTGCCGCGCATGAGCAAGCGGCAGTGCGCAGAGCGCATCCTCGACGCTGCCACGCCGCTCGTCGAGGCCCTGCCCAGCGGCGCCTAGACGGCTCGCGTTCCGTCGCCGGTCGCGTCGGGCGGGCGTGCCGGCATCGGAACGCAGGCCCTGGGGAGGCGGCGAGTCGCACGGTATCGTGAAGGCATGAGCGAGGGCGTGGGCGCATACGAGTGGTTCCAGCGGGGTATGGAGCTCATGGAGACCCGTGACTTCCATCCCGCGGCGGTCGCGCTCGAGCAGGCGAAGAAGCTCGAGCCCGACAAGGCGTCGATCCGCGAGGCGCTGGGGCGCGCCTATCTCTCAACTCGTCAGTTCGAGCGAGCGGCGGAGGAGTTCGAGGTCGCGGTGGAGATCCAGCCCACCGACCACTACGCGCACTACTGCCTCGGACGCGCGTATCGGGGGATGGGCGAGGACGACCGCGCCGAGCGGCATTACGAGCTCGCGCGCTGCCTCGGGTCGAAGCTGGTGTAGTTGGTCGCCTGCGGGGGCGGGCCCACTCCCTGGCCCTCTGGCACCTCGAAGCCCAGCCGGAGGATCCCCTCGAAGCTCTCATCGACGTACGTGGAGAGCAGGCCGAGGAGGCCATCGAGGCCGTCCGCCCCGAGCACCGCTGTCTCGGACTCGGCAACCATCCACAGGTCGCCCGCGTCGTCCGCCGCGAAGCGCCAGTGGCGCATGTCGAGGTTCTTCCGAAGCGCTCTGAGATAGACGTCCGCGTGCGCCCGATCGGGTCCGCGCATGAAGAAGGCCCGCATCTCGAGCGTGCGCTCACCGGCATGAGCGGCCACCGCGACGATGCCGCGCTTGGCGGATGGCACCCGGATTGACCAGTCGGCCGGTCCCATGCGCTCAACGTCCACGCCGATGCGGTCGAGCCATACCTGCACGAGTGCCGCGCCGTCGGACATGAGGGCACCGTACCGCGCGCGGCTCGTACCATGGCTCCGTGCGGATAGTCCTTCAGCGGGTTGGCCAGGCGGCCGTGGTGGTGGATGGCCGCGAGGTGGCGCGCATCGGCGCCGGGTACCTGCTGCTCGTCGGCGTGGAGGAGGGCGACGACGTCCACGTTGCGCACCGCATGGCCGACAAGGTGGCCGCCCTGAGGCTGTTCCCGGGAGAGGCGGGGCGCGGCTTTGACCGTTCGCTCGCGGACGCGGGCGGCGAGGTGCTCGTGGTGAGCCAGTTCACGCTCCTGGGAGACGTGCGGCGGGGTAACCGCCCGTCGTGGGCCGCGGCGGCCCGCCCGGAGGCGGCGGAGCCCCTCGTGGAGGGCGTCGTTGCGCGCCTCGCGAGCCATGGCATCGGCGTGGCGTCGGGGGTGTTCGGCGCGATGATGGAGGTGTCGCTCGTCAACGATGGACCGGTGACCCTGGTGCTCGATTCGGCCCCCTGATGGGCCCCCGGAGTGGGTACGACGGCCCGCGCGGGTCCTCCTGACAGGCAGGGGTCGTGTGATACCCTCGCGGGGCTGCTGGCAGTACACAGGCGGCACCCGGTGGAGCGGGTCGGGAGACCCGCTTTTTCTTTGGCATTTCGGAGGCGGGCACGACCGAGACGGCGACAGCGATCGAGCAGCAGGTGGAGGAACTCCTGGCGGAGCGCCTCCCCGAGGTGGACCTCCGCGCCGTTGGCGTGGGGGGACGCGCGGGGTCGGGCGTGCTGCAGGTGGTCATCGGCCACCCGGTACGGGTCGATCACGAGCTCTGCGCCCAGGTGACGCGGGTACTCGATGACGCCGGGCTTCGCGACCGCTACGCGGTGGAAGTATCATCCCCGGGGCCGGAGCCGCCGCTCCGGACCACGGATCACTATCTCGCCGCCATCGGCGAGACGGTGAAGCTGGCTGTCGAGCCCGGGAGCATTCCCGGCGCGGGCAAGTCGGTGTCGGGGACGCTCACCGAGGTGGGCGATGACGCCCTCACGGTCGACACCCCGGCGGGGGTCATCGTGGTACCGCGCGATGCGGTACGCCGGGGCAGGATGGTGAAGAGGAACCAATGTGGCGAGTGACGGCAGGAGCCTGAGTTGAACCGCGAGATCATCGAGGCGATCAAGCAGATCGAGCGCGAGAAGGGGATCGATTCCGAGACCCTCCTCGTGGCGCTGGAGGACGCCCTCCTGGCCGCCTACCGGAAGACCCCCGGGGCAGTGGAGTGGGCCCGGGTGGATATCGACCGCGAGACGGGCGAGATGCAGGTGAACCAACTTGTGCTCGCGGAGGGCGTCGAGCTCAAGACGCTGCCCCGGCCCGAGCCGGAGATCCCCGAGGGCGTTGACCCCGAGGAGTTCGAGCCGCCGCCGCCGGACATCGACTGGTCGGCCTACGGGGCAGATGAGATCCGCCCGGTGAGCGTCACCACAGACAACTTCGGGCGCATCGCCGCGCAGACGGCCAAGCAGGTAATCCTGCAGCGCATCCGCGAAGCCGAGCGCGAGATGATGTACGAGGAGTACGTCGACCGCGTGGGCGAGGTGGTCAACGGCATCATCCAGCAGTCCGATCACCGCTACACGCTCGTCGACCTTGGCCGGGTCGAGGCGCTCCTCCCCGCGAGCGAGCAGGTGCCCGGAGAGCGCTACGACCATGGCGCACGCATCAAGGCGGTCATCGTCGACGTCCGGGCCTCGAACAAGGGCCCGCAGGTCATCCTGAGCCGCCGGTCAGACGAGATCATCAAGCGGCTGTTCGAGCTCGAGGTACCCGAGATCGCCGACGGCCTGGTGGAGATCAGGAACGTCGCGCGCGAGGCCGGCTGGCGCTCGAAGATCGCCGTCATCTCGAACGTGCAGGGCGTCGACCCCGTGGGCGCCTGCGTGGGCCCGCGCGGCTCCCGCGTGCGCATGGTGGTGTCCGAGTTGCGCGGAGAAAAGATCGACATCATCCCGTTCAACGACGAGCCCGCGCGCTATGTGGCCAAGGCGCTCTCGCCGTCCCGCGTGCGCGAGGTGATCGTCGACGACGAGGCGCGCCAGGCCACGGTCATCGTCCCGGACGACCAGCTGTCGCTTGCGATCGGCAAGGAGGGCATGAATGCCCGTCTGGCCGCCCGGCTCACCGGCTGGCGCATCGACATCAAGAGCGAGACGACCTTCGCCTCCGAGGAGGAGGGCGACGAGTTCTCGGACGAGCTCGAGGGTGGTGTGCAGCGCTGCATGCACATCCTGCAGAGCGGGCGGCGCTGCCCGAATGCCGTGGTGCCGGGCACCCGTCACTGCGCGCTGCCCGGCCATGACCTGCCCCAGCCGAACCCGCCGACGCTGGCCCCGGCCGATGACGGCGCCGCTGACGAGGCTGCTGCTGCAGCCGCGCTCCAGGCCGAGGTGGAGGCCGACGTGGCCGACGCCATCGAGGACGGCCCGCAGGAGGAGATCGTGGTTGACCCCGAGGCCGAGGCCGAAGCAGAGGCTGTGGCCGATGCTGTGGAGGAGGCCGTCGAGGAAGCGGTGGCAGGGGAAGCGGTGGCGGTGCCCGACGAGGGCGCGCCTGCCGCGGATGCGGATGGGGAGGCGACGGACGAGTGATGCCGCGCGTTCCATCCGCCACGTGCCCGAGCGCATGTGCCTCGGGTGCGGTCGCCGTGCGCCGCAGCACGAGCTCGTGCGCTTCACCGCGGTCTCGCGGGGGGGTGCGCTAGTGGTGGTGCGCGATGAGCGGGGCGACCTCGGCGGACGCGGGCTCTACACCTGTCGCGCGCGCGAATGCGTGCAGCGGGCACTCGAGCGGCGTGCCTTCGCGCGTGGTGCGCGGGCGCAGGTCACGGCAGGTGCTGGTCTGGTTGACGAGGTGGGCGACGGAACGGGGGTGAGCAGCTGATGAGCGAGAAGAAGCGGGTCTACGAGATCGCGAAGGAAGAGGGGCTGCCGAGCGCCAACGTGCTCGCGCGCCTGCAGCGGGCGGGGATGGACGTGAAGACCGCGTCATCCACGGTGGACGTCGCATGGGCGATGCACATCCTCTCGCCCAACCGGAATCCGAAGCCTGAGGGCGAGATGCCCCAGCCGGAGCCCAAGAAGAAGGCAGCGCCGCGCAAGAAGAAGGCCGACGCCGCGGTGGCGGAAGAAGCCCCGGCGGCGCCTGCAGAGACCGCCCCGCCAGCGCCGAAGAAGGCCGCGCCCGAGCCGGAGGCCCCGCCCGCCCCGAAGAAGGTCGCGCCCGAGCCCGTAGCCGAGCAGCCGCCGGCCAAAGCCCCAGTGCCCGTGGCCGATGAGCCCGTGCCCGAGGCCCCCGCGCCCGTGGCCGATGAGCCCGCGCCCGCGCCCGTGGCCGATGAGCCCGTGCCCGTGCCCGTGGCCGATGAGCCCGCGCCCGCGCCCGGGGCCGATGAGCCCGCGCCCGCCGAGCCGGTGGCCGAAGCGCCTCCCGAGCCCGCACCCGCCGAGCCAGCCGCCGAGAAGCCCAAGGTGGAGGAGCGCATTCCGCCCAAGCGGGCGCCCGAGAAGATCGTCCTCCCTCCGCCCAGGCGCGATTCGCCGCCGCCACCAGCGCCAGAGCCCGCGGCTCCCCGTAGCGACTATGCCGGTCCTCCCGGTTCCGGCATGCCCGGCGATCGTGGCCGCTCCGGCACGCTCCCGCCGCGCGGCACCGGTGGCATCGGCCGCCCCGGCGGCGGCGGTCGTGGCCGCAAGCGCCGGGTGGTCATCGACGCACAGGCCGGACGTCGCCAGGGAGGCGGGGGTCGTGACAAGCGCGATCGCCGCGGCGGAGGCAAGGACCCGTCCGACGCGCAGGCACAGGTCCAGGTCAACCAGGCCGACCTGCCGCCCGCCGACATCCGCTCGGGCGCGACGGTCAAGGACATCGCCGAGGCGCTGGGCATCCCGACGGCCCAGATCATCAAGTTCATGATGACCGTGGGCGAGCTGGTGACCATCACCCAGTCGATGTCCGATGACGCCATCGAGCTCATCGCGGCGGATATCGAGCGCAAGATCAACATCATCCACGCCGAGGAGGAGCCCGACCTCGAGGTGGTGGTCGAGGACGATCCGGCTGACCTCATCGCGCGAGCTCCGGTCGTGACCGTCATGGGCCACGTCGACCACGGAAAGACGTCGTTGCTCGACGCCATCCGTCGCACCGAGGTGGCCGCCGGGGAGGCCGGTGGCATCACCCAGCACATCGGCGCGTACCAGGTGCATCACAACGAGCGTGAGGTGACGTTCCTCGATACCCCGGGCCACGAGGCATTCACCGCCATGCGTGCCCGCGGCGCGAAGATCACCGATGTCGCGGTGATCGTTGTGGCAGCCGACGACGGCGTGATGCCGCAGACCATCGAGGCGATCGACCACGCGCGGGCCGCCGAAGTGCCCTTCGTGGTGGCGATCAACAAGATCGACAAGGAAAACGCCAACCCGGACAAGGTGAAGCAGGAGCTCTCGTCCCGCGAGGTGATCCCCGCCGACTGGGGTGGCGCCACCGAATTCGTGAACGTCTCGGCGCAGCGAGGCGACGGCCTCGAGGACCTCCTCGAGACCGTGCTGCTGGTGGCCGACGCGGACGCCGATCCCAAGGCGAACCCGAGCGCCGAGGCATCGGGCACCGTGGTGGAGTCGCGCCTCGACCCGGGCCGTGGCCCGGTGTGCACCCTGCTCGTGCAGCGGGGCACCATGCGCGTGGGCGACATCCTCGTGGTGGGCGAGACATTCGGCCGCGTCCGTGCGATGCTCGACTACAACGGCGAGCCGCTCGACGTGGCGACGCCGTCCGTGCCGGTGGAGATCCTGGGCCTCGATGGGGTTCCCGACGCAGGCGAGAAGTTCCGCGTGGTCGAGAACGAGCGCCTCGCGCGCCAGATCGCCGCCACCCGCAGCCAGCGGCTGCGCTCCGAGGAACTGGCCAACCGGCGCCCGGTGTCGCTCGAGGACCTCTTCGCGCGCATCCAGGAGGGTGGGCTCAAGGAGCTCAACCTCATCATCAAGGGTGACGTCCAGGGCTCCGTCGGGGCGCTGCAGGACGCCCTCGAGAAGGTGGAGCAGACCGAGGTGCGCCTGCGCATCATCCACACGGGCGTGGGCGCCGTGAACGAGAGCGACGTCATGCTGGCGGCCGCCTCGCAGGCGATCATCATCGGTTTCAATGTCCGCCCGCGTCCCGAGGCCAAGGTGCTCGCGGAGCGCGAGGGCGTGGA
Source organism: Miltoncostaeales bacterium (assembly GCA_030833665.1). Lineage (GTDB taxonomy): Bacteria > Actinomycetota > Thermoleophilia > Miltoncostaeales > Miltoncostaeaceae > SYFI01. The sequence continues at coordinate 4,104 of JAURGT010000022.1, read as the reverse complement.
CATCCGCACCTATCGCGTGATCTACCGCGCCATCGAGGACGTCCGCGATGCCCTCGTCGGCATGCTGGAGCCGGACATCGTCGAGGAGTCCATGGGCTCACTCGAGGTGCGCGCCACCTTCAAGGCCAGCCGTCTCGGCACGATCGCCGGCTGCTACGTGTCCGAGGGCACGGTGCGACGCGGCGCCGACTGCCGCCTCGTCCGCGACGGCACGGTGGTGCACGCCGGCAAGATCGGCTCGCTCCGGCGCATCGACGAGGACGTCCGCGAGGTGCAGCAGGGCTTCGAGTGCGGAGTGCTGCTCGAGGACTACAACGACGTCAAGGAGGGCGACGAGATCGAGGTCTTCGAGCTCAAGGAGGTCGCGCGCACGGCGCAGGCCGCCGCCCCGGCCCCGGCCCCCGCTGCCGCGCCTGCGCCGGCAGAGCTCGCCGAGTAGGCGAGCCGGGCCCGGCCTCCTGTGGGAGCAGGGTTCGTGGGCATCCTGACCGTCGACCTCCACCTGCCCGACGCCCAGTCGCTCAAGCAGAAGCGCCGTGAGGTGCTGCGTGTGAAGCAGGGGCTCGCCCGGCACGTGGGCGCGACCGTGGCAGAGGTGGACCACCATGACCTCTGGCAGAGGTGCAGGCTTTCCCTGGCCGTTGTCGCCCCTGGGGCCGGGGAGGCCGCCGAGCAGCTCGAGCGCGCGTCGCGGCGCTTGGCCACCGACCCGGAGTGGCAGGTGATGTCGGAGGAGCGTGAGGTGCTGGACATCGAGGAGGATCTCTCATGAGCGCACCGCGGCAGAGGCAGCGGCGGGCCAACGAGGCAATCCGCGAGGTGGTGGGCGGGGCACTTCTCACCGATCTCGCGGATCCGCGCCTGCAGATGGTGACAGTCACCGCCGTCGAGACATCCCCCGACCTCGGGCGCGCCAAGGTGTACTGGACGGTTCTCGACCCCAAACGGGCCAATGGCGCTGCGGCAGGGCTCGAGGCGGCCCGCGGGGTGCTGCAGGGCAAGGTGGGCCGTGCACTGCGCTCGCGCAACACGCCGCAGCTGGTCTTCATCCGGGATGAGTTGCAGGACAAGGCCCGCAGGCTCACCGCGCTGATCGACGAGGTGGCGCCGGCCGACGCGCCCGCGCCCGAGGTGGGGGACCCGGGGGAGCCCCCTCCGGATGGCGCGGTATGACCCACCACGCGCACCACAATCGCCCCGAGGGCGAGCGCGTGGGCGTGGACCGCATCGCCGAGGTGCTCGGCGGGCCGCCCCGGAAGTTCACCGTGACCACGCACCGCAAGCCGGACGGCGACGCGGCGGGGTCGATGATCGGCATGGCGCGGGTGCTCCGCGCGCAGGGGCACGACGTGCTGATGTGGCATGTGGACGGCCCGGGCCTGCCGCCGGACCTTTCCTGGCTGCTCGCACCCGGGGAGGCGGTGCTGGCGGGCACGATCCCGGACGCCGCCGAGCGCGTGCTTGTGAGCGTGGACGCGGCCACCTCGCACAGGGTGTGCGACGACGACCCGGCCACCCTCGGCAGCCCGATCATCAACATCGACCACCACCATGACGACCCTGCTTGGGGCGACATCAACCTGATCGATGGCGTGGCATCGAGCACGGCCGAGCTGGTGCTGCGCATCGCCGACGCCATGGGGGCCGAGCTCACGGTCGAGGTGGCGCTGCCCCTCTACGTGGGCATCGTGACCGACACCGGGCGCTTCTCGTACTCGAGCACCGGGGCGGAGGCGCATCGAGCGGCCGCCCGCATGGTGGAGGCCGGCGTGCATCCGGGAGAGGTCTACCGCACCCTCTACGAGGGCGTGCCGATCGGCGACCTGCGCCTGGCGGGCCAGGCCATCGCGGGCGCCCGCGAGGAGCTCGACGGGCGCCTCGTGGTCGCGGTGATCACGCGGGACGACATCGCCGCTGCGGGCGGCGGCGACTCCGATGGGGTGGTGGAGATCCTGCGCTCCGCGCGCGGGGCGCAGGTGTCCGCCCTCATCCGGCAGGTGGCGGATGGCGAGTGGCGCGTGTCCACCCGGGCATCCGGCGATGCCTTCGACGTATCGGCGATCGCGGCGATCGAGGGGGGAGGGGGGCACCGTGCGGCGGCGGGCTTCACATCCCACCGCGACCCCGACGCCATCATCGCGCTCATCCGTGACGCCATGATCGAGCAGGGTGCGTGAATGGGCAAGGGCGTGGACGTGCCACCGCGGGCGATCCTCGTGGACAAGCCGGCCGGCCCGACATCCCATGACGTCGTCGCCACGTGCCGACGCGCACTGGGTCGGCCGCGCACCGGCCACACGGGCACCCTCGACCCCTTCGCGACGGGGCTCATGGTGATCCTCGTGGGACGCGCTACGCGCATCGCCCCGTTCGTGAGCGGTCTCGACAAGACCTACGTGGCGGGCATCCGACTCGGGCAGCGCTCCGAGACGGGTGATCCGGAGGGTCCGATCACCCGCGGCGGCCCGCCCCCGGACGAGGCCGCGGTGCGCGATGCGCTCGCCGCGACGGTGGGTGAGATCGACCAGCGCGTGCCCGCGCTCTCCGCGGTGAAGGTGGAGGGCGAGCGTCTCTACAGGCGCACCCGACGTGGCGAGGAGGTCGAACGTCCCACGAGGAAGGTCGTCGTGGAGCGCGCGGATCTGGTGTCCTACGACCAGATGACCGGTCATGCCGTCGTGGAATTCCGCTGTGGGTCTGGCACGTACGTGCGCCAGTTGGCCGCCGACCTCGGAGAGGCTCTGGGGTGCGGCGCGTACTGCCACGAACTCCGCCGCACGGAGGTGGGCGACCTCAGGGTGTCCGCGGCGATCACGCCCGACGAGGTAGCCCCCGGTTGCGGCGTGGATCCGCTGGATGTGCTCATCCATATCCCGCGCGTGGATCTCGATGATCATGCCGCCGCCGACGTGCGCCATGGGCGCCCCGTGCCGAACCCGGATGCCGCCGCGGAGGGTTCAGTGGCCCTCGCCAGCGCGGGCTCGCTGCTGGCCATCGCGGAGTCCGCCGAAGGGCTCCTGCGCCCCCGGGTGGTGCTGGCCGGGTGAAGCGCTACCAGAGCATCGGTGACCTCCCCCTTGGCGAGGAGCGCCGCGTGGTGGCCATCGGCACGTTCGATGGCGTGCACATCGGGCACCAGGCCATCATCGGCCGAGCCATCGAGCGGGCACGCGAACGTGGACTGCAGTCGATGGTGCTCACGTTCGAGCCGAACCCCCTGGCGATCCTCCGCCCCGAGCTCGCGCCGACGGTGCTTACAGAGCCGGCGTTCAAGGCGCAGCTCATCGAGGCGCTCGGCGCAGACGCCCTGCTCGTGGTGCCATTCACGCTGGCCTTTTCGCGCATCCGGGCCGACCGGTTCGCGGAGATGCTCGGGTCGGCCCCCCTCAGCGCCGAGAGCGTGGTGGTGGGCGCCAACTTCCGCTTCGGGCAGGGTGGTTCAGGCACGGTGGCGTACCTCCAGCGGCTCGGCCGGGCGCGCGGTCTGATCGTCGAGAGTCCCGGCACCGTGATGAGCGCCGACGGCAAGCCGGTGTCCTCCACCCGCGTGCGCCGGCTCATCGCCCAGGGGCAGGTGGCCGATGTGGCGCCGCTGCTCGGGCGTCCGCATTCGGTAGAGGGCATGGTGGTCCCGGGCGAGCAGCGCGGGCGCGAGATGGGGCTGCCGACCGCGAACGTGTCCGTGCCACCCGACGTGGCGCTGCCCGCGCGCGGGGTGTACGCCGGCCGCGTGGTGCTGGCGGGCGGGCGCTACCCGGCGGCCATCAACCTCGGGTACTCGCCCACGTTCACGGAAGGCGACGACCCGCCGCTGCGCCTCGAGGCGTTCATCCTCGACTACGAGGGCGCCGACCTCTACGGGCAGCGCATCCGCGTGGAGTTCCTCGGGCGGCTGCGCGACGAGAGGCGGTTCCCCACGCCGGCCGAGCTGGTCGCCCAGGTACAGGAGGACATCGAGCGCACCCGCGAAGTGGCGTCGGGGGCCTGATACCCTGCCGGATCACATTGACCCGGGTGTGGCTCCGGCTGCCCCGCGGCCGGACATGGAGTTGACATAGATGCTGGACAAGGACACCAAGGCGGGCGTCATGGCGCCGCACCGCC
>JAURGT010000021.1 GCA_030833665.1 Miltoncostaeales bacterium | reverse complement strand
GCGCCGCGCGAAGCACACCACCAGGCGGCTGGTGCCCGACGACAGGCGGTTCATCTCGCTCTCGGCCTCCGCCATGCCGCGCGTCGGGAATCGCGCCTCCAGCGCATCGAAAGCGGCGTCATCGGACCCCGCCGGCACCACGAGGTCGAGCACGGCCTCGCGGTCAAGCCGGGCCATCAGACCGTCCATGTCGGCCAGCGCACCGGCGGCGACCTCCTCCTCGAAGCGCTCGACGGCGTCGCGCATGGAGCGCCCGTACTCGGCTGCGCCGAGCCGCACGATGCGCGCCGCGCCGGCGCCCGGGTCGTCGAGGGGGTCGACAAGGGGCGCCTCGGGGTCCTCGGCGGCCGCCCACACCTCCACCCGCTCGAGCGGACGGATGGTCTTCTGGGTGAAGGGCGAGAAGGCGCGGATGGATTCCACCTCATCGCCGAACCAGTCGATGCGCACGGGACCGTCGGCAGTGGACGGATAGACGTCGAGCAGGCCGCCGCGCACGGCCATCTCCCCGCGCTCCTCCACCTGCGGAACGCGCTCGTAGCCCATCGCCGACAGGCGATCGACGAGGGCGTCCTGCTCCACGCGCTCGCCGCGATCCACCGACAGCAGCCCGGCGCGGGCCGACGTGGCCGGAATGCGCTCGGCGAGCGCCGGGAGCGAGGCCACCACGACCTGCCCGGGCGCGCCCATCAGGCCCGCCGCACGAGCGCGCTGGCCGGTGAGGTGCGGCGAGATGCCCACCGCGCCACCGGCCAGGGCGCCGCGCGAGGGCCAGAGCGCCACGCGGTCGTCGCCGAGAAGCGCCTGCAGGTCTGCGGCGAGGTCGCGAGCCTCCTCGTCGCGCGCGGGCACCAGAAGGAGCGGATGACCGGCACGTCGCGCGATGGCCGCCATCACCACCGGCCACGCAGGACGCCCCACCCGTACCTCCCCGGCCGGATGACCCGCCAGCAGGCGGTCAGCGGCCTCGGCCACCTCGGGCGACTCCAACACGAGCCGGTCGATGGGATGCGCGCTCACGAGGGCTCCGGGGGGTGACTGTCACCGGGGTCCTGGTGACTGTCACCGGGGTTGTCCTCTTCCCGCGCCTCCGCCCTCCGCTCCGCCCTGGCCTTCGCGCGCTCGCCCGGCGGGCGGGCGTGGAAGCGGGCGATGGCGGCGGCCATGCCGTCGGCGAGCACGGCCTCTGTCATCTCGAGGCCCCGGGCGAGGAGGGCATCAACCTGGTCCTCGGGTTCGTCGAAGGGGCGCAGCACCCAATCGGCCTCGTCGCCATGGAAGCCCGGGCCCGGTCGACCCACGCCGATGCGCACCCGCAGGAACCCGGGGCCGCCCAGGCCCTGGGCGATCGACCGCAGCCCGTTGTGGCCGCCGTGACCTCCCCCGGCCTTCCCCCGCACCTCGCCGAAGGGGAGGTCGATGTCGTCGTGCACCACGAGCACCTGATCGGGCGCGGCGTGCAGGGTGCCCGCTGCGGGGCCCACGGACGAGCCCGACTCGTTCATGTAGGTGGTGGGGATCAGCAGCCCGACCGGGCCGCGCGGGCCGCGGGCCTCGGCGAACTGCCCGGCGTAGCGCGCGGCGAAGCGGCCCGCGCCGAGGCGCGCGGCCAACTGCTCCACCACCCGCTGCCCGGCGTTGTGCCGGGTGCGGGCGTACCGCGGGCCCGGGTTCCCCAGGCCGACCACCAGGCGGACCGGCGGCGCCTCGGCTGCCGCGTCCGCCACGGGCCGCTACTCGCCCTCGGACTCCGCGGAGGACTCGCCCTCGGATGCGGAGGACTCGCCCTCGCCGCCCTCGGCTCCCTCGACGCCCTCTCCGAGCCCCTCCTCGTCGGCCGCCAGCGCGGCGCGCGTGACCATGACCGACGCGATGCCGTACTCGGCTTCGGTGACGATGGTGCAGCCCGAAGGGGCCACGAGGTCGCTCGCATGCACGGACTCCCCGAGCCCGACCTCGGTGATGTCGAACTCGATGGAGCGCGGCAGGGCGTCTGGCAGGGCGCGCACGCGCACCGTGAGGCTGGTCTGGTCGAGGATGCCGCCCTCGCGAACGCCGGCGGCGGTGCCCACGAGGATGACCGGCACGTCGGCCTCCACCTCGATGGTGAGGTCCACTTCCTGCAGGTCGAGGTGGATGATCTCGTCACGCACGGGGTCGCTGTCCCACTGCTTGAACAGCACGGTGCGCGGGGCGTCGGCGTCGATCGTCAGGTCCACCACCGCGGAGCGGATGCCGCCCCGGCGGATGAGGCGGCGCACCTCGTACTCGTCGGCGTCGAAGGCCAGCGAGTCGCCGCCCGGCCGGTAGAGGACGCCCGGCACACGGCCCGACTTGCGCAGGCGCCGCGTCTTGGCGGTGCCGCGCGCCTCGCGCGTGCTGACGGAAAGGGGAACATGCTGCGCCATCTGGGTGAATCCTCCGACGTCTGGTCCGGACCGACGCGGGACAATAGCGGCTTAGCCGTCCTCTCTCACCCCGATGCGGGCATGCAGGCGGCGGAGAGGCCCCGGAGCCCACCAGTTCCACTTGCCGAGGAGCGCCATGAGCGACGGCACGAGCAGCGCGCGCACGATGGTGGCATCGAGCGCCACGGCCACCGCCGTGCCGATGCCGAGCTCCTTGATGATGACGATGCGGGAGGTGGCGAAGGCCCCCATGGCGATGCAGAACAGCAGCGCCGCGGCCGTGACCACGCGTCCGGTGCGCTGCAGGCCGAGGGCCACGGATTCGCGCTCCCCGCCGCCGTTATCGCGTATCTCCTTGATGCGCGACAAGAGGAACACCGCGTAGTCGGTGGATAAGCCGAAGGCCAGCGCGCCGATGAGGATCGGTTGCGTGAGGTCCACCGCCCCCTGGCTGTCATACTGCAGGAAGCCCTCGAGGTTGCCGTCCTGGAAGATCAGCACGAGCACGCCGAGCGTGGCGCCCAGAGTGAGCACGTTCATGATCACGGCCTTGATCGGCAGCAGCACCGATCCGGTCATCAGGAAGAGGGCCACGATCGTGACGGCCACGATGATGAGCGCGGCCCACGGCAGGTGCGCGCCGAGGCTGCTCCGCTGGTCGACGAACAGCGCCGTGAAGCCGCCGACCTTGGTGGGGTAGGGGTCGTCGATGGCCTGGATCTCCTGCACCAGGTCGATCGTGCGCTCATCGAGCGCGCGGTACTTCGACGTGGCGTCGATCTGCCATGTGTCCTCGCCCACGAACCTGGGCGGGCTGACGTTCTTCGTGGCCGGCAGCGCGTCGATCTCGCGCGTGATGTCGAGCAGGCGGCGCGAGGCCTGCGGGGTGTCCGGCGCCCGGGCCGAGAGGAAGATCGGCGTGCTGTTGCCGCCTGGGAACTCCCGGGTGAGCATCTGGTCGACCTGGCGCGCATTGGCGCTCTGGGGCAGCACGCTCGAGTCGGTGGTCGTGAACTTCACGCCGAAGGCCGGCAGCGCCAGCAGCACCATGAAGGCGCCGCTCACGAGCGCAACCACCACCGGCCGGCGCATCACGAAGTGCGAGAGGCGGTACCACCCGCCGGACTGCTCCACCCTGTCGGCGGCCTCACTGCGAGCGCGCCAGCTGCGCGGGGCCAGCGCGTTGATGCGCATGCCCAGCAGGGCCATCACCGCGGGCAGCACTCCCACGGCCACCACCGCCGCCACGAGCGCCACCACCAAGCCCCCGAAACCCATCGAGAAGAGGAAGTTCTGCGGGAAGATCATGAGCGCCGCGAGCGCCGCGCCCACGGTGATCGCGCTGTACACAACGCTCTTGCCGGCGGTGCGCACGGTGTTGGCCAATGCCGTTGCCGTGGCGCCATGCGCCGCGATCTCCTCGCGGTAGCGCGACACCATCAGCAGGCTGTAGTCGATGGCGAGGCCCAGGCCGAGGCCCGTCACGAGGTTGAGGGCATACACCGACATGCCGAAGACCTCATTGCCCACCCCGAGGAAGAAGAACCCCCCGAAGATCACCAGCGCCCCCATGAGCGGCGGCAGCAGCGCCGCCACAAGCCCCCGGAACACCCAGAGCGACACCAGAAAGAGCAGGGGGAAGGCGATGAGCTCGGCGCGCAGGAGGTCCTCACCCACGATCGTGCTGGTCTCGGCCGCGGCGGTCCACGCCCCGCCCACGGTGACCCCGGGCAACGTGCTGAGCTCGTCGTCGAGGCGCCGGGCGGCCGCCTGGCTCTCATCCTCATTGATGTCGCCGAAGTAGGCGAGCACGGCGGCCTTGGAGCCATCTGTCGAGGTGAGACCCGGCGACTGCGGCGATGGCCCGGCGATGCGGGCGACGTCGGGGTCATCCTTCATCACCTTCGCGACCCGATTGACCTCGGCCTGGCCCTCGGGCGAGGCGATCGGCACCCCGGGGTCGACGATCGCCACCATCGACGGCACGGCCGATGCGCCCGTGGCGGCGACGATCTCCTCCTGCGCACGCACGGAGTGGGAGTCGGGGTCGTTGAAGCCGCTCGCCGACAGGTTTCCGATGAGCGTGAAGCCGATTGCGAGTGCCGCGGCCGCGGTGAGCAGCGACGTGATGATGACCCGGACTGGGTGCGCGTGCGATACGCGCGCTATGCGGTCGAGCACTGCCTCAGATTAGGGCATGCGGTGCTGCCACTCGGCAAGCCACGCACGGGCGTGCGATCCGAGCCGATACGCGCCCACCCCGTTGGCAAGCATCGCGCGACCTGCCGGGGTCGACTCGGCCAGCGCCCACTGGCACTGCATGGGGGTCACGCACGAGGGCGGGAGGACCCCCGCCGGGTAGGCATCAGTGCCCGTCACCAGCAGGTGCAGTTTCGACGGGTCGCCACCGGCGCGCCGGTACTCCGCGGTGAAGGCCGCGGGCGCCTTGCGCCACTCGGTGACCGTGAGCGAGGTGAGCGGGCTCGTGCGCCCGTGGTAGGCCTCGATCCACACGGCGCCGGCGCGTGCCAGGCCGGTCATCACGGTGCGGTAGGTGCGAAAGCGCGCCTTGCCGTCACGTCCCAGGTTGCGATCGGGCCCGCGACCGGCCGCGATGGCCGATGTGATGGCCGGTGCGATGTACACATGCACGCGACTGGCCCACGTGCCGCCGTAGGGCGACGGCGTGTCGAGCGAGATGAGCGCCTGCGCCAGCTGCGCCCCGGGCGACGACGGGTCGGGAGCCGGGATGCGGCCGTTCCTCACCACCGGCCCGCGTGGATCGGCCTCGTAGGGAGTGAGCTCGTCGAAGGCGACCAGGTGGCTGCTGGCCGCGTCGATCTCGTCGCGCAGCACCGCCGCGATCTCGTCGGCCCCGAGGCCGCGGAGGTCCTCCTCGGTCACCTTGCCCACAAGCGCGGCGTCGTCATTTGCCGCGAACAGGCCGCTGGTCGACGGCTCCTGCCGCAGGGCGCCGCGCGCCTGGGTGAGGCCGAATGCGCCGTCGAGCGGCTGAACGATCTCGCGCACGGCGTCGTCCATGTCGTAGAGCACAGCCGTGGCACCCGCGCGCATGCGGGTGGTGCCCACCGCCATCGAGCTCCTGCGTGCGCCGCGCGGCAGCGAGACCGTGGCCGTGACGGCCTCACCCGCCTGCGACCCGGACTGCGGGCGGGCGGTGACGGTGGCCCGCCGGGCGCGCGACTGCGCGGGCAGGCGCACGACCGTGCGGCCAGCGCCCAGCCATGCACGGGCAATGGTGGTGCTTCCGAGCGCGAAGGTGACCTCCGCTGGACGGTTGAGCTCGACGGTCACCCGCCCCGCGCCCCCGCGCGGTGATCCGGGCACGAGCGCCGAGATGCGCGGCGCGCCCGCGGTGCGGGCGGTGCTCGCGGCGCGCCGCGACGTGCCCGGCGCGTCGGCGTCGCCATCGAATGACGGCTGCCCGGGGGCGGCAGGACGCGCGGGCGAACCCGATCCACTGCCATCCCTCGCGACGAGGGCGATCTCGGACGGCGCCGAGCAGTTGCCCACCCGGTCGCACGCCTTGAGGAGCATCGTGCCACCGCCTGAGCCCGCGCTGGCGCGCGCCGCGAAGCCGCTCACCCGCTGCCACGACCCCTTCGCTCCGGCCTGGGTGATGACGAGGGCCTCATATGTCGCGGTACCCGACCCGGCGTCAGATGACGGGGAGAAGCCGACGTCCGCGCCCGACGGGCCCACATCCACGCTGTCGGCGCGCGGGCGGGGCGTCGCGGGTGCGGATGAGTCCGTGCGGAGGGGAAGAGTGACCGCGGACCCGCTCATGTACGTGTCGGACTGCCGGACGGCCTGGACCGCCGCGATGTCGGTGGAGGGAATCTGGGCCGGTGCGGACCGGTAGCTGCTCCACGCGCCGCTGGCGTACTGGAAGCGCACGAGGCCAGTGCCGCCCGTGAGGTCGCCCGAGCCGGGCGCCACGCCCACGTACTGGCCCGAGGACACCACGCGCCACCCGTCGGGGGTGATGCCCGATCCCGACAGCGATACGGACGGTGCGGGCAGGCGCGTCACCTCGAACGGAGAGGAGCCATCGCACGTGAAGGCAGTCCCGTCCCACTCGGTGACCTCGACCCGCCACGCGTAACGACCGGCGGGCAGGTAGCTGGGGCTCGCCACGCTGCCATAGAGCGTGCCCGATCCCGATCGGCGCACGCTGACGGCGCTGATCGTCGAGTAGACGCTGGCACCGGATGGCGCCACCTGCAGGCGCGCCGTGCCGGTGCGCAGCAGACTCGAGCGGAGTGACCAGTTGAACGACATGGCATCCATCGACGCGCCGTAGGAGTACCCGGACGTGCTGCACGATGCACCGCTCGTACCGGCCATCGCGGCCGGCGCGGCGATGGCGGCCGCCGCAAGCGCGGCCGCGGCCAGAGGAGCTGTCAGGGAGAGCCTCACCTCCCTGATCGTGTCGCGTGCCCCGGTCTTTCGGGGGGGTTGGCTGCCCCTCCTTATCGGGGGCAGGCCGAATGCTTACAAAGCCCTCACGAAGGTGGCGCCACGGGCGGGATTCCGACCGATGTGGCTACCACCGAGACCCCGGGCAGGCCACCGGCGCGGCGCGGCGCGGTGAGGTCGATGAGCGCGTAGGCGGTGTCGTCGGAGCGGTCACCCACCATCAGGTGGCCGTTGGGATCGCTCTCGTGCGCCAGCAGGTAACGGCCGGGGCGCACAGCGGTGAGGTCGATGTACTGGAACTCCACGAAGGCCGCGTAGTCGTCGGCGTACCCGACGTCGATACCCATGCGCATGCGCATGAGCCCCGGCCGGTACCGCCCGCAGTTGTGGTTGATCGCCGGGCTCGCGGGGGTGCCCGGCACCTCCGGTGCCACCTGGTAGCGGCCGCCCAGGCAGAAGCCGACCTTCCGCGACGCCGCCGCGCGCGCGCCGGTGGCCGGGTCCCGGAGTTCGAAGCGGTTGAAACCGAGCAGGTGCCAGTGGCTGTGCCACCCGGGCTGGTACTTCAGGCGGGCACGAATCGGCACCTGCACCACCGACCCGTCGGCGCGCCGGAGCTCCTGCGTGGCGTGCATCGTCCTCTGGCCTCGCTCGCGACGGCCATTCACCACGAGCGGCCCCTGACCCACGTTCGCGGCGGCGGAGCGGAACACCAGCACGGGGCGGTCGGCGTCGCGCCGCACCGCCACCTGCGAAGGGGGCTCCTGGCGGAGGTCGGGAAGGAGTTCCGCGCCGGTGAGCGCACCGCCGGCCACTGCGGACACCACCACGCCGAGCGTTCCGACGAGGGCTGCGCCGAGCGGGGCCAGCGCGACGAGGGGTGATCTGCGTCGGTACGGGCGCGAGGCCATGTCCGGAGGCTACGACACCGGCGCTCCGGCGCGCGAGCGCCCGGGCATGCCGCGGGGCCGCCGGGCCCGTGCTGCTGGCAGAGTCCGGCGCATGCCGAATGCAGATGACGTGATGGTGCAGATCGAAATCCCCGGGGGATCGCGAAACAAATACGAGCGCGACGAGGAAAGCGGCCGCATCATGCTTGACCGCATGCTCTTCACCGCCATGCGCTATCCCGCCGACTACGGGTACATCGAGGGCACGCTCGCCGAGGACGGCGACCCGCTCGACGCCCTGGTGCTGGTGGGCGAGCCGACCTTCCCCGGGTGCTGGATCCTGGCCAGGCCGGTGGCGGTGTTCCACATGAGCGATGAAAAGGGGTCAGACGAGAAGGTGATCCTCGTGCCCCTGAAGGACCCGCAGTGGTCAGACGTGCGCGACCTTGGCGACATCCCCCCGAACCTGCTCAACGAGATCGAGCACTTCTTCACGGTGTACAAGGATCTCGAGCCCGGCGACACCGAGGTGCGTGGCTACGGCGATCGGAGCGAGGCGCTGGAGATCATCCGCGGCTGCCGGAAGCGCGCCGCGCCGGCCTGACCCGACCCGGTGCGACCCCGGCTGCCGCGCGCATGACCTAGGGTTGCTGCCATGACCGGGGACCACGCATGGCAGAAGGTGACTGCGCCACGAACGATGGGCATCGTCCCGGGATTCGTGCTGATGGGGCTGCGCATGGCGGCGGGAGCCGTGTTCGTCGTGTTCGGCGCCGGCAAGTTCGTCACGTTCTCATCTGAGGTCGACCACTTCGAGGCGTTCGGCCTGCCGTGGCCGACGGCCGCAGTCGTGCTGGCGGGCCTCGTCGAGATCGTCGGGGGCCTCATGCTCCTGCTCGGGCTCCTCGTGCGCCCGGCGGCGGTCATCCTGGCGATCGACATGGCCCTGGCGATCGCCACGGCCGGCCGGGTCGAAGGAGGGCTCCTCCACCTCGGCCTCGCCCCTGCGCTGCTCCTGCTGATGCTCGCGATCGCCTGGAGCGGCGGAACGGGATGGTCATTGGACGCGCGCAGCGGGGGGCGCACCGGCACCTGACCCTGCCGAACGGTGCGCAGCACGGTGGACCGACGGACCATCCCTGCGGTGGCATGCCCGGCCACAGGCACCGGCGTTGGCGAACGGGAATCGTGCTCACGCCTGGCACCGGCCCGGCCATGCATGCGAGGTCCTGCCCTAGAAGAGCTGGTTCTCGCCCGCGAAGATCTCGGACACCGACTCGTCGCAGAACACGTTGTGGACGGTGTCGGCGAGGATGCGGTCCACCGACAGCACCTTGATCTTGCCGTCTGCGGCGCCATCGACGCAGTCAACGGTGTCGGTGACCACGATCTCCTCGATCACGGAGTCGGAGAGGCGCTCGTAGGCCTTGCCCGAGAACAGCCCGTGGGTGGCGGCCGCCAGCACCTTGGTGGCACCGGCCTTCTTCACCACCGCGGCACCGGCGCACAGGGTTCCCGCCGTGTCGATCATGTCGTCGATGAGCAGTGCGACCTTGCCGTCGACATCACCGATGAGGAAGGTGATCTCGGCCTCGTTGTGCTCGGGGCGCTGCTTGGCGAGCACGGCGAGGCGGGCGCCGAGCTTCTCGGCGAAGTGATTGGCCAGCTTGGCGCGACCGGCGTCGGGCGAGACCACCACGAGGCCTTCGGGGAAGTCGCCGGCGAACTGCCGCTCGCTGAAGTGGTCGGCGAGGATCGGAGTGGCCGTCATGTGGTCGACCGGGATCTGGAAGAAGCCCTGGATCTGCCCGGCGTGGAGGTCCATGGTGAGCACGCGGTCCACGCCGGCGGCCTCGAGCAACTGCGCCACGAGGCGGGCCGTGATCGGCTCGCGCGGGCTGCTCTTCTTGTCCTGACGGGAGTAGCCGTACCACGGCATGACCGCCGTGATGCGGTGGGCCGAGGCCAGCGTTGCCGCGTTGATCATGATGAGCAGTTCCATGAGCGACTCATTCACCGGAGTGCTCGTGGACTGCACAAGGAAGATGTCCGCGCCGCGGATGCTCTCGTCGAAGCGGACGTACACCTCGCCGTCCTGGAAGCGCTCGATGCGCACGTCGCCGAGTTCGATGCCGAGGCGGTCGGCGATCTTCTGCCCGAGCTGCTTGCTGGACGTGCCGGCGAACACCATGAGCCGCTTGGAGTCGTCGCGGTCGATGCTCTTGGTCCCCACTACTTCTCCCCCGCCTCGGAGTCTTTGTCCTTGGCTCGCTTGGCGCGCGCCTCGGCCTTCGCGGTGAATCCCTCGATGTTCTCCTGCCGCGCGCGGGCGATTCCCAGCGCGCCCTCGGGCACGTCACCAGTGATTATGGAGCCGGCCCCGGTCATCGCCTTGTCGCCGATCGTCACGGGCGCCACCAGCACGCAGTCGCTGCCGGTCTTCACGCCCGACCCCACCGTGGTGGAGTGCTTGCGGAAGCCGTCGTAGTTGGCGGTGATGTTGCCCGCGCCGATGTTGGTGTCGGCGCCGATATCGGCATCACCCATGTAGGAGAGGTGGGGAACCTTTGACCTCTCGCCCAGTCGCGTGTTCTTCATCTCCACGTAGGTGCCGGCCTTGCTGCCGTCCTCCATCGTCACGCCCGGGCGCAGGTAGGCGAATGGGCCGACCGTGCATCCCTTCCCCACCACGGACGCCAGCACGTGAGCGCTCACGAGCACCGAGCCATCCCCCACCTGCGAGTCGGCCACCAGCACATCGGGGCCGATCTCGCAGCCCTCGCCGATTGCCGTGGCGCCCTTCAGCACCGTGCCGGGCCAGATCGTGGTGTCCTGCCCCACCGTCACGCCGGCGTCCACCAGCACGCGCGAGGGATCGGGCATGGTGACGCCGCTCACCATGAGCGCGTGGCGCAGCCGCTGCTGGATGACCGCCTCGCATTCGGCCAGGTCGGCGCGCGTGTTGATGCCCTGCACCACCGTGGCGTCGGGCGCCACCATGGCTCCCACCTCGCCCTCGATGATGGGCAGCACGTCGGGAAGGTAGAGCTCGCCCTGGGAATTGTCAGTGCCGAGGCCGTCGAGCGCCGCTGCCAGCGCGGCACGGTCGAATGCGAAGAGCCCGGCGTTGATCTCGCGCACGGCCAGCTGATCGTGGTCGGCGTCGCGGGCCTCCACCACGCTCACGCCGCGGTGATCGCGGATCACCCGGCCGTACGAGCCGCCGTCATCGAGGATCGCCGTGACCATCGTGGCGGCGCGGCCGCTTCGCTGGTGGTCGGCCACGAGGGCATCCACCAGGGCAGGATCGACCAGCGGGGTGTCGCCGCACATCACCACCACGGTCTCCGCCGACGGGTCGAGCTCGGCGATGCCAATGCGCGTTGCGCCGCCGGTGCCGTCGCGCACCTCCTGCAGCCCGGTGCGCATGCCGGCGGGCAGCGCTGGCCGTACCTCCTCTCCCTCCGGGCCCAGCACCACCACCACGGCCTCCGGCCCGATGGATCCCAGGGCATCGAGGGCCCAGAGGATCATCGGCCGGCCCGCGAGGGGGTGCAGCACCTTGGGGAGGCGGCTCTTCATGCGGGTCCCGTGACCCGCGGCAAGGACGATGGCGCCGACGCTCAACTCGCTGGTCTCATCCTTCTTTTGCCTTGTTGGGGCGGGAGGATTCGAACCCCCGATCGCGGGACCAAAACCCGCTGCCTTACCACTTGGCTACGCCCCAGCGCGCCGCCCGGCACGGCACGCCGGACCATACCAGCGTGGTCCGGCGTGCCCGGGGCTTCCTGCCTACAGCTCGGGCCGCGTGATGGCGCCCTCGCTCGCCGACGACACCAGCGCGGCGTACTTTGCGAGCACGCCGGAGGTGTAGTTGGGAGCCGGCGGGGTGAAGCCCGCCATGCGCTCGGCGAGCTCCTCGTCGGAGATCTCCACGTTCAGCTGGCGCTTCTCGACGTCGAGCACCACCGTGTCGCCCTCGCGCAGTGCGGCGATGGGCCCGCCGCGGTAGGCCTCGGGGGCGATGTGCCCCACCATCAGGCCGTGGGTGGCACCGCTGAAGCGGCCGTCGGTGATGAGGGCGACGTCCTCGCCGAGCCCCTCGCCCACGATGGCGGCGGTCACGTGCAGCATCTCGCGCATGCCCGGCCCGCCGGCGGGGCCCTCGTAGCGGATCACCACCACATCGCCGGGCTCGATGGCGCCGGCCTTCACCGCGGCAAAGGCCTCCTCCTCGCGCTCGAAGATGCGCGCCGGGCCGCGGTGCAGCAGGCGCTCGTGCCCGGCCAGCTTCACCACGCTGCCCTCGGGCGCCAGGTTGCCGCGAAGGATCGCCAGGCCGCCGGTCTCCTTGAGCGGGGTCTCGATGGGCACCACGACCTCCTGCCCGGGAGCCGCCGTGGCGTCATCAGCGATCTGCTGGATCGTGCGTCCGTCCACCGTGGGCGCCGTGCCGTCGATCTTCCCCTTCTTGAGCAACTCGCGCATCACCAGGCCCGGGCCACCGGCGTTGTAGAGGTCCACGGCCACGAAGCGACCGCCCGGCTTGATGTCCACAACGATCGGCGTGCGCTCGGCGATGGTGTCGAACTCATCGATGGTGAACGGGATGCCGAATTCGCGTGCGATGGCCAGCAGGTGCATCACCGCGTTGGTTGATCCACCGCTTGCGGCCACCGAGGCCACGGCGTTGTCGATAGCGCGGCGGTCGACGATGTCGGCGGGGGTGATGTTCTCGCGCACCAGGCGCATGATCATCTTCCCGGCCTCCTCAGCCGCCTTGCCCTTGCCGGGGTCGGTGGCGGGGATGCCGTTGAGGTCGCAGGGTGAGAGGCCGAGGAACTCGCACACCATCGCCATGGTGTTGGCGGTGAACTGCCCGCCGCAGGCGCCTGCGCCCGGGCAGGCGGCGTTCTCGATGGCCAAGAGCTCGTCGTCGTCGATCTTCCCGGCCGCGTGCGCGCCCACGCCCTCGAAGACGTCCTGCACGGTCATGTCGCGGCCGTTGTGCACGCCGGCGGCGATCGATCCGTTGTAGAGGACGATGCCGGGAATGCCCAGGCGGCCCAGCGCCATCACGGCGCCCGGGATCGTCTTGTCGCAGCCCACCAGGCACACCACGGCGTCGAACGAGTGGCCGCGGCACACGAGCTCGATGGAGTCGGCGATGACCTCGCGGCTGATCAGCGAGCTCTTCATGCCCTCGGTGCCCATGGAGACGCCGTCGCTCACGCTGACGGTGTTGAACTCCATGGCGGTGCCACCCGCCTTCTGGATGCCCACCTTCACGTGCTTGGCCAGGTCGCGCTGGTTGATGTTGCACGGCATGGTCTCGATCCACGTGGTGGCCACTCCCACGATGGGCCGGGCCAGGGCCTCGTCGTCGAAGCCGATGGCCTTGAGCATCGCGCGCGCGGGGGCACGGTCGGGGCCGTCGGTCATCACGGCGCTCTTGCGCTTTGCCGGGTCGGAGGGCTGCTGGTACGGGTTCGGTGTCGTCATGCGCCGGACTCTAACGGCGACCAGCCGGCCAGGGCGCGGGCCAGAAATCCCGCGATCTGGCGAGAGACGTCACCGGCTTCGGCCTGCAGGTAGTGGTCGGCCCCGTGCACCACGGCCAGCTCGCCGCCTCCCACCGATGCCATCCAGTCGGCGATCACCTCCACCGGGGTGATGTGGTCGTGCTCCGGATGCGCCACGCACACGGGGCGGTCGCCCATGTCGTCGGGAAGCGACGCGCCCGGGGCCACGGCGGCCACGGCGCGCACGCGGGGGTCCATGGCGCCCACGTGCAGCGCCACCCATGCCCCGAATGAGTACCCGCAGATGGCCAGCGGGGTGCCGGGCGGCAGGGCGTCCTCGAGGGTGTCGAGCGCGCGCACGGCGTCCATCCACTCGGTGTGGTCGGCCACCGACTCGCCCGCGCTCTCCCCCGCCCCCCGGAAGTCGAACACCAGCGCGGCCATGCGCTCGGCCACGATGGCCTTTCCCAGGGCGCGCACCACGTGGCTCTCCCGTGTGCCGCCGTACATCGGGTGGGGGTGGCACACCACCACGCCTCCAAGGGGCGTGCCGGCATCGGGGCGCAGTATCTCGGCAGCCAGCGGCGGTCCGTCGCCGCCGATGGTGACGCGCTCGGAGATCACGCCGGCTCCAGCACCTCGATGTGCAGCACCGTGGCCACGGTCTTGTCAGACGTCTCGATGCTCTCCGGCGACACCACCTCGGCCCAGTCACCCCGGCAGTCGATGCGCACCATCTGCCCCTCCTCGAGCACGCCGGAGAGCGCCACCGCCAGGTCGCCCTGCACCTCGAAGGTGTTGAGCTCGAGCGGGATGTCGGTGTCGAGCGTGATGAGCAGCAGGCGACCGCGGTAGCGGTCGTCATCCTCGAACATCATGGCGATCTCGCCGGTGAATGATCGGAGTTTCGGGGACGTCACGGGTCGGCACTCTATCCTCGTGCCGATGAGCCAGCCGTCCGATCACCAGCCCGCCGCCGCCGGCCCCCGCAGCTACCTGCTGCTCGGCCCGCCGGACATCCTCCATGACCTCCTCAACGACTTCTCAGAGGACGGCTGGGCGTGCTCGGCCGACCGCTGGCAGGCGGTGATCACCCGCCCCGCCGGCGACACCGGCCCCGACCCGGGTGCGTGGCCCGCAGAGGTATCCCTGCAGGGCGTCCGCACCGACGGGCACGAGGCCGCGTGCCGCGAGCACTTGAGCCCGCTGGAGTAGCGGCGCCTAGCTGTCGGCGCGCAGCTCCTGCATCTCGGCGATCTCCTTCGACTGCTCGTCGATGATCCGGTTCGCCAGCGCCTTCACGTCGTCGTTCGCCGTGCTGTTCAGCACCATGTCGGCCATCAGCAGGGCGCCGGCGTGGTGCGGAATCATCATCCGGAGGAAGGCCTCATCCGGGTCGGCAGCCGCAGTTATGGCCTCGGGTGACATGCCCGACATGCCCATCATCGTGGACACGCCCATGTCGTCCATATCTATCTCGGGGACGTCCTCGCCGTAGAGCGCCCGATACCACGAGCGCATCTGGGCGATCTCCTTCTTCTGCTCGCCGATGATCTTCGTGGCAAGGGCCTTGACCACCGGTCGGTCACCGGCCTGGAGCTCGGCGTCCCCCATGTCCACGGCCATCTGGTGGTGCTCCACCATCATGGCGAGGAACGCCTTCTGATCCATGGCCATCGTGCCGTGGTGCGCCTCGCTGACCCCATCCATCATGGCGATGGAGTCGCCGTCCATCATGTGGTTGCCCCAGGTGCTGGCGCCGATGGCCCAGCCGATGACGCCGCCCACGAGCAGCACCACCACGGCGCCGATGACGGCCATCCACTTGTTACTCATCTCAATCCTCCTGCGTTCGCCGTGACATGACATCCCCTGTGGGGACGGTCAGGTCACCGCTGCAGCACGCAGGGACGTATCGGACGGGGTGGTCCGTGCGCCGGGGGACCGGTCATGTGGATGCGCGTGGCGCGCCGGATACCCGACGCCGCGAAGGGCAGCCTCACCCGCAGCCCCCGGCCGAGGCCCACGGCGATGGCTGCCGCCATGGCGAGCATCGCCATGCATGCGGAGGCCATGCCGACGTCCGACGTGCCGTCATCACTTCCGTGTGCGGGCCCGCCAGGCGGAGCGCACTCCCCCGCCAGGCACTGCGGGGCAACCTGCGCGTGCGCCGAGTGCCCAAGCGTGGGGGCGCCGTGATGCATCGCCAGCACCAGCGCAAGTGCGATCAGGGCGAGCATTCTCATCGTCGCTATGGTACTCCGTTGCCATCGATGGGCTCACCCGCCACGGCGCTTCACAACCGCGGCCCCGCCGCTGCGGTGTGCCACACCATCCCGAGGCACTGCGAGGTAGGCGTGGTGGTGACCAGCGCGCCCTACGGGAAGAGGCGCGACAAGGGCACGCGCATGGCGCTGCAGTGCCTGGTGTCGTCCACCCCGCTCCAGGACCTCCCGCGCTACGACGGGGAGTTCCCCTTCTGCGAGAAGAGCGTGCCGGAGGATGCCTGGCAGTAGCCACCCCGGGGTACTGCCGCTACGTCGCGCTCCAGAGGCCGTCGTCGCCCAGCGGCTCCACCTTCACCGCGCCACGGCCCACGGCGCGGAGGAGCATCTGGGCGGCAGCCCGGCGGTCGATCGGCTGCTCGATGTCCGTGCGCATCACCTCGGCCACCTCCTGGGTGGTGAGGCCAAGGGGGAACTCTGCGAGCACCTCCTCCGGGCGCTCCTCGGGCACGCCGCGTCGTGACCCCGAGGGGTCGAGGTTGGCCACGATCACGTCGTAGGCCTCCATCGGCTGGAAGCCGCCGGCCTCGAGCGTCACGTCACCTGCCCGGAAGATGAGTGAGGGCGCCGTATAGCGCACCGCGCCATCGGTGTTGGCCGCCTTGCCCTGGAACTCCGTGGGGGTGCCGGCGGCCGTGCGCGCCTCGGCGCGGTCGGCCTGGTAGGCCTCCTCCACGACCGGCGTGTCGATCATGGCCATGACGGCGGGTACGTCGAGGCCGGGCACGCGCCCAAGCGCGGCGGCGATGTTGGCGTCCTCGTCCATGAGGTTGCGCGTGGTGAACCACCCGAACTGCAGGGCGCGGAAGGCCGTGATCTCGTCGCCTGGCGACGCCAGGCGCACGGCATGGAGTGCACGGCAGGCCCGGGCGGTGCCCGTGAGGCGCGCGCGGGGGCCCTGCGTGAACGGCATCCCGAATTGCCGGAACATCTCCATTCGACCGGCCATCATCACCGGCGTGTACCCACGCTCCTCGTAGAGCGAGGCATCCTCGGCGAGGCCGATGGTGACCAGCCGCCAGCGAAGTCGTGGTCCGTAGCGCCACTGCAGCGCGGCGAGCGAGGGCGAAGCCGAGTAGCCCCACGGGCATCCCGGGTCGGAGATGAAGGTGATATCGATGTCCATAGCCGTGATGCTAGGCGGCCCGGAACGGCTAGCCTGCCCGGGCCATGAGTGAACCTCTCCTGATCTCAGATGGCCGGGCCATGGGCCTGGTCGACGAAAACGCGCGCCTCTGCTGGCTGGTGGCGCCCCGCATCGACCAGCCGAGCATCATCAGCGGCCTGGTGGACGAGCAGCGCGGCGGAGGCGTGGAGTTCGTGTACCCCGACTCCGAGACCGTCGTGCACCGCCACCGCGAGGGCACGCTGGTGGTGGAGACCGACCTCGAGGGCCCGAAGGGCACCGTGCGCGTCATCGACGCGCTGGCGATTCCGGCGCGCGGGCCCGTGCAGGCTGCGTGGCCCGGGCTCTTCATCCGGCAGGTTCTCGTGCTCAAGGGCGAGGCCGAGGTCGGCCTGGTCACGCGACTGCGCTACGCCTACGGCCGCAACGCCCCGCGCTGGCGCACCGAGGGACGCAAGATCATCGGCTACGGCCCCGGCCTCACCATCGAGCTCCAGAGCGAGCTACCGCCGCGCGCCTACGGCGTGGACCTCGGCGCCACCACCCTGCTGAAGGAGGGCGAGCGCCGGCTCATGGCCCTGCGCTGGCAGGACCCCACCAACAAGGGCACCGATCTTCGCCAGACCGTGGAGGAGACCGCGGCGTTCTGGCGCGCCTGGGGATCCACCTGCGACCACGATCCGCGCGCACTCATGCTGAAGGCGATGATGTACCACCCCACCGGCGCGATGGTGCGCGCGGTCACCACGTCATACGGGGACGGCCCCGCGGCCGATGGCCGCCTGGCGTGGATGGAGGACCAGCAGCGGGCAGCTGATGCCTTCCGCGAGCTGGGCTACCCAGGCGAGGCCGACTACATCGAGCAGTGGATCGCCCGGGCCGGTGACGGCGGTCCCATTCGCGACCTCAGCGGCGGCGAGCCACCGGCCCAGGCCAAGGTGGACGAGATCGACGTGGACATCATGGTCGGGGCTCCCCCGGGTGACGCCCGGGGGAACATTCCCTACCTGCCCGACCTGCTGGGCTGACCCGGCGCCGGCCCCGGGACTGCCCCGGGGCCCGCGCGGCGGGGTCAGTCGTAGTTCTGGCAGCCCATGGCGTCGACGTACGGGATGAGGTCCTGCCACGCGGGACTGCCCACGAGATTCCTGAGGGCCTGGCACATCGAGGTGGTCTCCGCCGATCCGCTCTCGAGCAGGTACCAGGTGGTCTTGGCGTCGTTGCCGTAGTAGAGCGCGCCGCCGTCGAAGCCGTACTTCGCGCAGCCGGATGCCTTGCTGTTGAACTTGAAGCCGGCCACCCAGGTGTTGCTGGACGACAGCGACACCGAGTAGCACCTGGCCGGGCCCTTCACCTTTGCGGCCTTGAGGATCGCCTTCTTCTGGGCCGCCGTGGGCGCCTTGGGCTTGCTGATGGCGCCGCCCGCCATGGCGGGGCCGGCGGAGATGGCCAGGGCCGCGAGCGGGGCCAGGCCGAGTGCGATCCAACGCTTGGGCATCGGTGTCTCCTCGGGTGGGGATGAGAGTCGGACGGCCCCACCCTAGCGCCGCCATCGGTGGGCTACGCTCGCCCGCGTGGACTGGAACATCACCTGGCGCGCGGCGCTGTCGCAGCTGGTCGTGGTGGCCGTGCTCGGCGCGGCCACGGGCCTCACCCTCTCGCATGAGTTCTTCGAGTCGTGGGGGTGGGCCATCGGCCCGCTGTCGTGGCTGGTGGCCACGCTCGTGACCATCGCGGTGTGGAAGCTGCCGTTCTGGCCCACCATCGTCGGCGCCGTGGTGGCGGGGCTCGTCAGCCTCGTGGGCGTGGCGACCGGCCTGCACTGGACGGGCTCGGTGATCGCCCTCGTGCTGTTCGCGCTGTGGTGCGGGTGGCAGGGTCGCCGCCCGTCGCTGCGCCTGCGCGCGGCGGCCTGACCACCTGACCACCCACCACCTGACCCCTACGTGGCGTAATCGTCCCGGTTCTCGGCGATGAAGGCGTTCAGCGCCGGCAGCAGGCCCGTGCTGGCATCGCGCACCACGTAGGCGAGGTCCTCGCGCACGCTGCGGCCCTGGGCGTCAGCGCGGGGATGCAGCCATGCAACGGCGAGGCGCGGGTCGACGCGGGCAGCCTGCCGGGCGCTGAGGTCGTCGGTCTCGTAGGCGAACGCACGCCCCGATCGGACGGCCTGGCGTGCCGCGACCCCGCCCGCCACGAAGCGGATGCGCACCCCCGCCACGCCTGCCCGGCGCACGCGTCGCTGCACATCCTCCTGCGCGATGGAGCCCTTCACCACGAGGACGGTCTTGCCGGCGAGTCCGCGAGGTCCGGTGAGCACGCTGCCGCGCCGCACCACATAGGCCCGGAGGGTGGCGTGGTAGGGCGCGCTGAACGTGGAGGCCGCGGCCTGCTGGCGGCGCTCATTGGTGACGGTGATTCCGGCGGCGGCCATGTCGCACTCCCCGGTGCCCGGGCGCTGCCAGATGCCGGCGAACGAGGTGGAGATGCGCGGAGTCACCGACAGCCCCGCTGAGCGGGCGAAGCGGCCGACGAACGTGGCGTCGAGCCCGGCCCACGTGCCACCGGCTGCGGCGTACGACGTGGGAGGAAAGCCACCGAACGTGCATACCGTCAGGGTGCCGGGCGCCACCGTCGTGATCGGCGGCTGGACGATGGCCGCGCTGGCGGCGGCGGGCAGGGCCACCAACGTCGCGGCGCATGCGAGGCCGAGCCGAGGGTTCATGCGCCGCAACATACCAGCCGCCCGTGCGGGGTCAGCGCGGCGCGTGGGTGAACGGCAGCTCCGCGAATCGCGACCAGTCGACCTCGATGAGGTAGAGCGTGCCCTCGTCGGTGCGCCACGGGAAGGGCTCGCCCGTGTACTTCTCCGACAGCCGATCCATGGCCTCGAGCGCCACGGCCCCATGGCGGGTATCCGCAACGTGCCCGCGGATCTGCGCGGTGCGGTAGGGGTTGTCGTGGTCGGTGATGGAGATCGCCACGCGGCTGTCGGCGGCGAGGTTGCGGGCCTTTCGTGACTCAGGCGACCCGGTGAAGATGATCACCCGGTCGCCCTCCATGCCTCCCCACATCACCGACGAGTGCGGGGCCCCATCGGGCATCACGGTCGCCACGTGCACGTAGTTCGGCCCCTCCAGCAGGGCGCGTATGCGTTCATCCACCGGACGGCTCCATCAGGTTCACCTGCGCCGAGTTTGCCAGCAGGGCTCCGGCGGCGGCGTACCAGAGCTCGTTAAGTGCGATGGTTCCGGCGGCTGGACCCGTGGGCGTGCCCGCGTACGCCGCGTAGAGCGCATCGGCCCACTGACGCTGCCACAGGGCGTAGCTGAGGTTGGCGTCAGCGGGCAGCAACACCGACGCCACCCACCGCACGGTCTCCGACGACTGCTGCACGGAGCTCGCGAGCAGGGTCGGCGCCTGCACGACTTGGGGATTGTCCCCGAGGCCGAAGCCCTGCATGCCGAAGCTCGCCCCGCTCACCACCGAGGCCCCGAGCACGTAGTAGGTGGTGGCGCGTGCTGCCTGGATGATCTCGTCCTGCACCGAGTTCTCGTCCTCGGGGATACCCGCGGCGGTGTCCGACGCCGCCTTTAGCGCGGGGGCGATGTCGTTGGGGCCGCCCTTGGCCTCGAGCGATCCGTACGACACGGTCACGTAGTAATCGCGATTGGCATCCCCGGCGCGCACGATGAAGTTGGTATAGCCCGAGAGGAACGTCGCCGTGGATTCCGGCGTGCCCTGCCCCCCACCCGGCGAGGCCCGCACCATGGCCACGGCATCCGGGCCGAAGCGCCGCAGGCTCGCCTCGATGTCGCCGAGCACGGCGGCCGCGCGCTCGAGCTCGGGACCGTTCCAGGCATTGCCCGTCCCGAGCGCGCTGACATAGGCCGTGAGCACCGCCTCGGAGTAGGCGTACCAGCCGAGCGCCATCGGAAGTGCCAGCTGCTGGGCGCGCGTGAGCCCGTTGGGGTCCGACTGCGCCCGCATCTCGCGCTCCGCCACGGCGAGGAGGGTCTTCGACTCGTCGAGCAGCGCCTGGCGAGCCGCGGCCACGCCCTTGATGCGGGCGAGGGCGCGGCTCGCGCCCGCGGCGAGCGCGCGCTTCACCGCGTAGGTGCCATGCACCGCGAGGCCGTAGGCCAAGCCGATGCGGCCCGCCGCCAGCGCCGCCTCGGCACTCTCCACCTCGGGCGCGAGCGCCTGGCGGTCCTGCTGCGACAGCAGGTTGGACCCGGCTGCGAACTCACGCCGCAGGGCCACCACGGCCGCGCGGGTGGTGCGCGCTGCCACCGCGCGGGCACGGGATGTCATGGCCGGCCTGGCCTTCGGCGGAGCAATGACCGTCTTCCCCGTGAATGCGAGGTAGGCCTCGGCCACGCTGCGCACCACGCGCACCTCGATACCGAGCGACCGGCCGAGTGCAGGCAGGCTCACGTCCCTTCCTGACGCGGGATCGAACTCCCGGCGGTTGCCCCACGGCACCAGCACCAGCTCGTAGCCGGCCTCCTTCGCGGCACGCACCTTGGCGGGGACCTGGGCCACCGTGCCCACGGTGCCGTCGGGGCTGATCGTGCCGGTCATCGCCACCTTCGGCTTCACCGTGGCCCCGGTGATGGCGGCCATGGTGCCCACGGTGAGCGCGGCGCCACCCGAGGGGCCGTCGATGGCACCGGTGATGTCGTAGCGCAGGTCCACGGCCGACTGGTCGGCGCCCGTGAGCAGGGTCCCGACGGCCGCGGCGCTGGCGGTGGCCGCAAGCCACTGCGGTCCCGCCTTCTTCGCCTGCACGTCCTCGAGGTTCATCGAGAAGCCGGGGTCGCCCTCGGTGCCCACGGCGATCGTGGCAGGCTCGATGCCGGCGGCGGGCGTGCCGTCGGGATTGCTGCCGGCCCACAGCACGGGGAAGGTGATCTCCCGGGGCGTGATCGACGTGGTGGCCGATGAGCCACACCCGGTCACCACGATCGCGAGCGCGATCAGGCACGACGACGCTGCGGCGATGGCGCGGGGAGGTCGCACGCGTCCGATCCTAGCCGCGGCACCCAATGTAGATTGTGGCCCTGATGAGGCCTGCTCTCCCACCCCCAAGGCGCGCCTTGGCGCTCGGTGCCTGCGCAGTGCTGGCCACCGGGGCCGCTCTCATCGGGGCCGGCTGTGGCGGTGGCGATGCCGACGGCTCGTGGTGGCAGGTGCCGCCGACGTCCATCACGTTCCCCGTGCCGTGGGCGGGCACGGGCCCCGACGGCTCGCCGGCGCAGGGCATCGAGCCCGCGGGCATCCGGGTGCAGGCCACGCAGGAGCCATCGTTCTCGGTGAACCTCGAGGACATCAAGGCGAAGGGGGCGGGCGCCCAGTGGCAGGCGTCCACCGCCGCGGCCGCGACGGTGGCCACGCTCTTTACCGGCGCCGACCCCTCCACGCTCAGCATCGGATACGAGATCACCGGGCCGATCGATGGTCCGTCCGGCGGTGCCGCGCTCACCCTCGGAACGGTGGCGGCGATCCGCGGCGACGCCGTGAAGCCGAAGGTGCTCATGACGGGCACCATCGCCCCGGACGGCACGATCGGCAAGGTGGGGCTCGTGCCGCAGAAGGTGCGGGCGGCGGCGCGCGATGGCTACCGGCTCTTCCTCATCCCGGTGGGCACCGAGGTGTCCTTCGACGACGCCACGAACAGGCCGGTCGACGTCATCGCGCTTGGCCGCTCGCTCGGGGTCAGGGTGGAGGTGGTGCGCGATATCAACGAGGCCTACCCCCTCTTCACCGGAAAGACGATCGCCCCGCCCGTGGCGCGCCCGGCGATCCTGGGGCCGTCGTCGGCAGCGGTTGCCGCCCGCACGACCCGGGCCACGCTCCGCGCTGCGCGCGCCGACCTGGCGCGCAGCGCCGCGCTCATCCCCGCGGCCACCCGGGCCGACGTGGCCACAGAGCTCGATGTCGCCGAGGCGGCCCTTCGCCGCGGGCAGGCCGGCCAGGCGTACGGCCGCGTGGTGGACGCCACCTACCGCATCGGGCGAAGCAGCGCGCGCACCCGGGTGAGGCAGATGGCCCGCGAGAAGGGGATCGTCGCGGCCCGCCAGGCTCTCGCCGACGACGTCGCCGCGCTGCTGAAGCAGGCCGACGCCCTCGTGGCGGCGCAGTCCGACCCCACGGGCATGCGCGTGGAGCAGTGGCTGTCGTTGCCATCGGCAATGGGATGGGCGGTGTACGCCCAGGGCGTGCTGCAGGCGATGAACACCGCCCTGCAGGAGCCCCCGAGCATCCCCGACGAGGCCGAGCGCCTCGCGCGCCTGGCCGACATCGCCGCGGTGGCCGAGGACCAGCGGGCATCCATCGAGCGGTTCGGGCCCGACGCCGTGGCGATGGTGAAGGCATCGGGATCGCGCACCGCGGTGCCCGAGGACCAGGCCGCGGAGTTCCTCGACGGCTACAGCACGTTCCTCTCGCGCGCCGGCGGCGACAGCCGCAGGCTCTACGAGACCCAGGCCGGGCCGGGGGACGCCGCCGCGCCGGACGCCACCGACATCTACCCGGTGCTCGTCGAGCTGTCCGACGAGGCCGAGGCCGCGGCCGAGAGCGCCGGGTCGCTGCGTGAGGCCATCGTCATGTCGGCCTACGCCACCACCTACTACGTGCTCGGCACCACACTGGTGAGCGGCAGCGCCTACGGGCTCTCGGGCTTCGGACTCGGGGAGGAGACCAGCAGGGCCTACGCGCCGGGCCTGCTTCGCAACGCCGTGGAGTCGGGCGAGCGGATCATCGCGGAGTGGACGGCCTTCCTGCAGTGGACAGGCCAGAACATGGGCTACCCGGTGTGGCAGCGCGACTGGTCACAGGGCATCTACCAGGCGCTCAGGGGCACCGGGCGCGAGGAATCAGGAGCCACCATCGCGCTGAACGAGGTCTGGTACGCGGTGATGAACAACCTCATCGTGCGCTCGGCCAGCTTGCACCTGGGCTAGGCGCCCACCGACTCCCACGCGGCCCACACCACGTCGCGCAGCTCGCGCGCGGCCGCCGCGGGGTCGTCGGCATAGATGACCGACCGGCTCGCCGACACCAGCGCGCCGGCGATGTTGCCGCCGAAGGCCGGGCCGAGGCGTGCGGGGTCTCCCCCCTGCGCGCCCACCCCCGGCAGCAGGAAGGGCTGGTCGGGCATGAGCTCGCGCAGGCGGTCGATGCGCTCGGGCACCGTGGCGCCCACCACCGCGCCGATGGACGACAACCCAGTATCGCGCGGCGGCACCTGCGCGCCCCAGCCGCGCACCAGGTCGGCAACGGCCTCGTGCCAGATGCGGCCGTCGGCCAGGGGGAGGTCCTCCAGCTCGGCGGCACCGGGGTTGGACGTGCGCACGAGCACGAACAGGCCGGTACCCGTGGCGGCGGCGGCATCGAGGAACGGCTGCACGGCGTCGGTGCCGAGCATGGGGTTCACGGTCAGGGCGTCCACGGGTGGGCGCAGGAACGCCGCGGCGTAGTGGCGGGCCGTGGCGTCCACATCGCCGCGCTTGCCGTCGGCGATCACCAGCAGGCCGGCGTCCGACGCCGCCTGCGCGACGTCCTCGAACGCCTGCCATCCCTCCGCCCCAAAGCGCTCGAAGCAGGCCATCTGCGGCTTGGCCGCCACGCAGTGGGGCGCCGCCTGCTCGATGACGCGCAGGCAGAAGTCGCGGGCGCCGCTGGCGCCGCCATCCACGCGGGCGGGGTCGGGGTCGAGCCCGAGCACCACCTGGGTGCGGCGGGCTTCGACGCTGGCCGTGAGGCGCTGGCTGAATGGCTGCGGAGTCAGGTGATCACCGCCGTGACGATCGGGATGGTGACGAGCGAGAGCACGGTGGTGACGGCCACGCACGCCGCGAGCAGGTTGACGGGCAGACGGTAGTGCGCGCCCATGACGAGGGCCATCATGCCGCTGGGCATCGCGCCGAGCACGATCAGGGTGTCGAGCTGGTTGCCGCGGAAGCCGAACAGGTAGGCGATGCCGAACGCCACGAGCGGCATGAGCGCCAGCTTGAGCACGGACACTCCCGCGATGGTGCGCCAGTTCTGGGCGATGCCCGACCAATCGAGCACGAGCCCGGCGTACAGCATGACCACGGGGAACAGCGCGCCCGCCATGTAGTTCACGGGCACTTGCAGCCACTCCCAGAGGGTGTGCACGCCCGCAAGGTTGAGGATGAGGCCGGTGATGAGCGCCCACATCGGCGGCAGTAGCAGGCCCTTCAGGGACTGCCGGATGCTCATGGCGTCCTCCACCTCGCCGCGACCGAACCACGCGGCCACGATCGGGTTGAAGGTCCAGATGAGGATGCCCGTGCCGATGGCGTCGTACATCACGGCCACCGTGAGCGAGAACTCCCCGCCCGATGCCGCGATGAGCGGAAGGCCGAAGAAGCCGGTATTGGCGATGGCGATCATCATGATCACCCCGCCCGTGGCCGCACGCCCGAGGCGCATCATGCGTGCGAACATGATCGCGAACGGCGTCATCACCGCCGTGACCGCGTAAGCGACGAACGGGACGAGGATGAGGTCCCAGTCGAGCTTCGCCCCGATCATGATGTCGAGCACCAGCGCGGGCAGCAGCACGTAGAGGGTGATCTGCACGAGGATCGGCGCGTGATCGCGCTTGATCACGCCGAGCCGCCTGAGCAGCACGCCAATCCCGATGACGATCAGCGCCGAGAGGGCGGCGAGGGTCACGGGATGGAGGGTCCCACCATGTACACGGCGCCGGCGGCCAGCAGGTTCGGGCGGCGGCGGCGGTAGTCGTCCACCGGACGGCCGCGCTCGTCGAGCAGCACACGACGAATGGTGCGCAGATCCTCGTGCGCAAGCAGGGTCTCGAAGTCGCGGATCGTGCAGAGGTGAATGTTGGGGGTGTCGTACCAGTGGTACGGCAGCGAGCGGCTGGCGGGCATGCGCCCGCGCACGGCAAGCGACCAGCGCAGGCGCCAATGACCGAAGTTGGGAAACGACACGATGCCCACCCTCCCCACACGCATCATCTCCTGCAGCACGAGGGCCGGGCGGTGCGTGGCCTGGAGGGTCTGCGAGAGGATCACCACGTCGTAGGCATCGTCCTCGACGTCATCGAGCCCCTGGTCGATGTCGGCCACCACCACGGGCACCCCGCGCGCCACGCAGGCGTGGAACCCCTCGTCCGAGATCTCCACGCCGGTGCCGTCGCACCCCCGCTCGTCGATGAGGTGCGCGAGCAGCGCCCCGTCACCGCAGCCGAGGTCGAGCACGCGCCGCCCGCGGTGCACCATGGCGGCGACCACGTCGAGGTCGGGACGAAGGGACATGGCCCGTGAGGCTACCGGGGACAGTGACTGTCCCCCACTCCCCCGCGCGCTAGATGCCCAGGTCGTCGGCCGTGCGGTCGAGGAATGCCTCGACCGTGCGGTGGTACTCCGGGATCTCCAGCAGGAACGAGTCGTGGCCCCACGGGCTCTCGATCTCGCGGAAGGTCACCGGCACGCGCCATGACTGCAGCTGGCGCACGATCTCGCGGGAGTGGTCGGTGTCGAAGCGCCAGTCGCTGTCGAACGAAACCACGAGGAACTTCGTGGAGGTGCCCTCGAGGCTCGCGCCCACCGTCGCGGGGTCGGCGAAGGCGTCGAAGTAGTCCATCACCCGGGTCATGTAGAGGTAGGTGTTGG
>JAURGT010000020.1 GCA_030833665.1 Miltoncostaeales bacterium | reverse complement strand
CAACAAGGCGCGCGGTGCCGTCTGGGGCATCTACGCGGGCAACACCGTCAAGGAACACACCCGCCGTCGTCGTGGCCGTGGCGCGCGCAAGAAGGGCCGCATCGTCGTGAGGTCGTATCGGCGCCGGAGCTGCACGTCGATGTTGGCCCACCCCTGCTGGACCTCGACCCGGAGGCGCACGAGGCGGTTGTAGAGCGAGATGATCCATACGACCAGCAGGATCACGACGGCGACGATGATGAGGATCAACCACCAGGACATGGCTGCATCCTGTCATGCCCGCGCGGCGCGCGCAGGCGAACGGGTCACGCGGGGACGGCCCGCCCGCCCTCGGGGTCGCCCGTGGCGCAGACCTCGGCGAGCGCGTCGGCGATCTCGTTCACCCGACGGCCACCCACGTCGTAGGTGGCCACGCCCTGCACCGCCTTCACGATGCGGCTCTCGAGCACCGTTGAGATGACGAGCGCCCCATCGGCCTCGGCGAGATCCTCGACGCGCCGGTCGCGCACGTGCAGCGTGGTCACCTCGGAGATGAGCCGCCGCGTGATGGAGTCAAGAATCCCCGTGTCGAGCGAGGGCGCCACGAGGTCGTCGCCCTCAAGCCACACGAAGCTGGCAACGGGGCATTCGAGGATCCCGTCGGTGTCGGCGTCGATGAGCAGGGCCGTGTTGGCCCCCGCCTCCCCCGCCAGGCGCTGCGCCTGCATGTTGGCCGCGTAGCTCAGCGTCTTCGATGCGATCAGCAGGGGTGTGACGCGGTGAGCGACCGGCAGCACCGACCACCCCTCGGGGGCGTCCGGGAACAGGGCCTCCTCGCGCAGCACGCGATGCCCGGACCGCGTGAGCATCACGCGAAGGGCACAGTCCGGTGCCGAGGTGACGGCCGAGAAGCGCTCGATCTCGTCGCGGATCAGGGCGCGATCAAAGACCAGCCGCACCATGTCCGCAGAACGCTCCATGCGGTCGAGGTGCGCCTCGAGGGTGCGCGCGCGGTGTCGGTACAGGCGCAGGCCCTCGAACACCCCGTCGCCGCGGACAAGTCCGTCGTCCAGCGGCACGCGTGGCACCTCACCCGCGCCCATCAGCACGCCATCAACCATCACACGCAGATCGCTCATGCGGCGATTGTGCCGCAAAACCGGGAAATCCGCATTACGGGAGGTGCGAACAGGCCGCAACCCACGAGGACCGCCCCGATCGAGCGCCAAGGAACCACCGTGGATGACTACGCCAGCGCCTTCGCTAAGTTGTGGCACCGGATGCCCCTGACGCCGCTCTCAACGGCCGCCGGCCTCGCATGCGCCTGCGCCCTCGCCCTGTCCTCGCCCGCGCTTGCCCAGCAGCCGCCCGCGCCGAGCCCCCCTGCCCCGTCGCAGCCGCCCGCCGGACAGGCACCAGCTGTTGCGCCCACCACGCCCTCCCCCGCCTCGCCGGTGCCGCAGCCCGTCGCCCCGCAGGTGCCCGCTCCTTCAACCCGGGCACCCACCGCGCTGCGGCCTGGAGCAAGGGGCGCATCGGTCGCGAGCCTCCAGCGCGCCCTGCGCAAGCGCGGCATTCGCGTGAAGATCAGCGGCACCTACGACGCCCGTACCCGAGCCGCAGTGCGCAAGCTCCAGCGCCGCCTCGGATCGCGGGCCACGGGCATCGCCAACGCCGCGCTGCTGAAGAGACTTGGCGTCACCATCCGCGTCGTTGCGGGATCCTCCACGGCAACTGGCGGGCGAGGCCCCGGCGGGTCGTTCGATGAGTACCCGGTGCCCGAGCCGGACGACGCCACGCCCTCCGCCGCCGGCTTCGTATGGCCCACGAACGGCGTGGTCAGCTCGCCCTACGGGCCCCGGTGGGGTCGCATGCACGAGGGCATCGACATCGCCGCCCCCGCTGGACGGCCCATCCGGGCAGCCAAGGCGGGCCTCGTCATCACCGCGGCCCTCGAAGGCGCCTACGGCAACCTGGTGGTGATCGACCATGGGAACGGCGAGACCACCCGCTACGGGCACATGAGCGCGTTCGCCGTCGTCCAGGGCCAGACGGTGGCAATCGGCCAGGTGATCGGCCTCATCGGAAGCACGGGCCGATCAACCGGCAACCACCTGCACTTCGAGATCCGCATCAACGGGGTCTCGATGGACCCCCGGCCGTACCTCTAGGCGCCAGCCCTCAAGGGGTCGGTGGTGGCGTTCGGCAGGACGATGCCGAGCACGTACCAGTCGCCCCGCACGCCGCCCGTGCGGAAGTTGGCAAGCCCGGCGATGCGGGTGTCGACATCGGGGTAGATCATCACCATGGCCGACGGCCTGCGCTCGAGCCCGGCAGCCTGTTCGTCCGGCAGGCCGAGCACGACCTCCATCTCGACCTCGATCGGGGCCGTGATCGTCGCGATCGCCACGAGGTCGTCGCCGCGGCGCTCCACGCGCGCGGTGCCCTTGGTGCCGTCGGCGTCGTCCCACAGGGGGGCGAGCCCGGGATGGGCGTCCCGATCAAGCTGCCCATGCACGAGCGCCGGTGACTCCGGCCTCTGCATGAGGATGATGTCGGGGTTGTCCAGCTGCACGCGAATCGGCTCGTCGCTCATGCGCCAACTGTAGACGGGGCGCCCCGCGTGCGGCGCGGACGTCTAACGTGGCGCCCATGGCGGACGCCCCGGCTGATCGCGAGGCCCTCGAGGTGCTCCTCGGGCACCCCGTCGACGTGGTCCTCCCCCCCACGCCTGACTGCGACGCCCGGGTCGCCGTATCGCGCACGAGCTCACCGATTCGGGTGAGGGCGGCCTGGGTCGACGAATCCGGACAGGTCGTGGCGCGCCTTGGCTGCCCGCCCGGGGTGCCGAGCCCCGTCCGGCCGATCATCGCCACCGTCTGCGAGGTATCGGCGGATGGCGTGTCGGACCGCCTCCTCCTCGGCCGGGCCACCACGGGCGTGGTGTCCGTGCGCGCGTCGATGCTTGACCACGAGTGCGTTGACGTAGGCGTGCACAACGAGGGCATCGTGGCCGGGCGCATCCCTCCGGGGCCGATCCCCGTCGCACTGGACGCCATCGCGCCCGATGGGGAGTCCATCGGGCGGCTCATGAACCCGGGGATCACCGAAATGGCACTCGTCGCGGGGCGCATCGAGGGGCGTCTTGGCGCCACGCACGGCATGGCGGCCGGGTTCGGTGCCGGCGACACCGTGGAATCGCTGGAGGTGGCCCAGCTGGAGGCGGGCTACCCAGCGCTTCTGCCGGCCTGGCTCCCCGACGGCTTCGCGATGAGCACCGTGCGGGTGGAACCCGAGGCCGCGTACCCATTCGCCCCGCCCTCGATCGCCATCGCGTGGGCGCCGGGTGAGACAGATGCGCGCGTGCTGCTGCGCCAGTGCCCGGGTCCTCTGGCATCGCCGGAGACGCCCGATGCCCGCGGCACGGAGGTCGATGTCGCGGGCGTGCCCGGGGTGATGCGCGCGCGCGGCATGGCGTTCCTGGTGTGGGAGCGTGGCGACCGGGCCTTCGGCCTGCAGGTGCGCGGCACCACCGACCCCGAGGCCGATGCGCTGGCGATAGCCGAGTCGATCCCGGCGCCGCCCGGCGCGATGCCTTAGCCTGCAGTCATGGCCGAGTCGTACTCGCACATCGCCTGCTGCCTCGACGGGTCGCCCGCGGGCGACGCCGCACTGGCGGCCGCCATCCGCGCCCGCTCGCTGGGCGAGGGCTTGTTGACCCTCGTGCACGTGATGGAACCGGGGGTGTCGGCGTACACCACCTACCCGACCGACGATGTCGACGAGGACATCCACGATGCCCGCGCATGGATGGAGCAGATGGTCGCGCTCGCACCCGGATCCGAGGGGATTCTGCTCGAGGGGCACCCCGCCACGGCGACGGTTGACTGGGGGCGCGGGGCGGGGGTCGACCTTCTCGTGGCCGTACGCCACCGCGGGGCCGTGGAGCACCTGCTGCTCGGCAGCTTCGCGCAGCACCTGGCGTACAACGCCCCATGCACGGTGATGCTCGTGCACCCGCCTGGCGGCAGCGGGTAGGAGCGGGGCCCCCGGCGGCGAAGGAGGTTCCCGGAACCACTATCCGGAGGGACCATGCCCGTCCACGCACTCCCCGCCCCTGTGCGGGTCCACATGCTCAGCCCGCTCACCTTCAACGACGCCCAGGAGATCGGCGACCAGATCAAGGCGGGATCCCCGGTGTTCCTCGACCTGCGCTCGGTTGACCGCGAGCTCGAGGAGCGCCTGCGCGACTTCTGTGCCGGCCTCTCAGCGGCGCTCGAGGGCTCCGTGAGCGACGTCGCCCAGGGGATCGTATTCGTAGCCCCGCATGGGATCACGGTGTCGCGCGGCGAGGTGCAGTCGCACGCACCGTCATCGCGGCGGGAGTCCTACTATGACGCCATGGACGCCGACGTCACGCCGCTCTTCAGGAGCATGTCCGCCTGACCACCCCCCTGCAACCGCTGGTCATCCTCTATGACGGCGATTGCAGGTTCTGCCGTGCCTTTGCCCAGATCGCCCGGCGGGCCGCCCGCCCGCCGGGCGTCAGGCTCCTCCCCTTCGACGACCCACGGGCGCGGCGCATCCTCGCCGTGGTTCCGGAGGACGTCAGGCACGAGTCGGTGCACGCCGCCGACGGCCGTGGGCTCGCCTCCGCCACGCAGGCCTTCCGGCTGATCCTCACCCGACTGCGCGGGGGCGGCCTGCTGCTCGCGACCGGGCTCTACCGCATCTACCCCTGGGTCGCGCGCAATCGGAGCCGCATCGGGCGCTTCGTGCCCGACCTTCCACGGCCCCCCGTGGCATAGCCCCTAGCCCTGCCCCGGGTGCCTGCGGGCCACGTAGTCCTCGACGAACAGCAGGCTCTCCCCCGCCCGGCGCACCACCTGCAGCAGTTCGGTCATCGTCGCGACCTCCTCGACCTGCTCGGTCACGTACCACTGCAGGAACGCCTCGGTCGCGGGGTCGCGATGCTCCCGCGCCAGGTGCACGAGGTCGTCGATCCAGCGCGTGACCTGCTCCTCCTCGGCCAGCGCGGCGGCCACGAGCGCCTCGACCGACTCGAATGACCCCATCGGTGGCTCCTGCCCGGGGATGTCCACCGGGCCACCGGTGTCGAGGACGTACCGGAAGATCTTCATGGCATGGCCATGCTCCTCCTCGGCCTGCCGTGCGAAGAAGCCCGACAACTCGGGCAGGCCCTGGTCCTCCAGCCACGCCGACATTGCGAGGTACTGGAAGTGGGCTGCGAACTCGCGGCCCATATG
Source organism: Miltoncostaeales bacterium (assembly GCA_030833665.1). Lineage (GTDB taxonomy): Bacteria > Actinomycetota > Thermoleophilia > Miltoncostaeales > Miltoncostaeaceae > SYFI01. Next base: position 21,191 of record JAURGT010000020.1, on the reverse strand, counting down.
CGTGCAGAGGGCCATGCGAACGGCGTCGTCAGGCGTCATCGGGCGATTGTCCTCCGTGTCGTGATGGATCGAGTGTATGCGGCCGGACCGTGCGCTGCGATGCCCTCGTCACGTGGATGGGTCGCGTCCCTCGGCCCGTAGCCGCTTGGCCCGCTCCGATCGCGTGGCGCCCACGATGATCACCGTGAGCGGCACCGCCCAGAAGAGCCCATAGAGGAAGCCGCGCCCGTTTGGTTGGTTCAGGAGCGCGATATGCGCGAGCCACAGCACGATCGTTGACAGCACGAACGCGATGAGGATCTGCACGCCCACGTGCAGGTCCTCCCACATCACGAGGACGGATGGCCGTTCGTTCACCGGCGGGAGGATACGCCCCCGGCTACCGTGCGGCGCATGAACCGCGACGCCGCCTGGAGCCAGCTCACCGCGTGGATGGGTACCCTCGCCGATCTCGACGGGGCCGCCGCCGTGCTCGAGTGGGATCGCGAGACCATCATGCCGCCTGGGGCCGCTGAGGCCCGCGGGGCGCAGCTGGCCACGCTGGCGGGGCTCAGGCACCGGCACCTCCTCGACGGGTCGGTATCGGATGCCATCGCCCTCGTGGCGGAATCCGACGACCCCTGGATGGCGGCGAGCGCCCGCATCGCGGTGCGCGAGCGGCGGCGTGCCGAGCGGGTCCCGGAGTCGCTCGTGCGCGCCCTTGCCGAGCAGTCGTCGCGCAGCGTGGCCACATGGGCCGACGCACGCCCCACGGGCGACGTGGACGCATGGCTCGCCGAGGTCGGCCCGCTCGTGGCCCTCACCCGCGAGCAGGCTGCGGCGCTTGCCGATGGCGGCGATCCGTACGACGCGCTGATCGACCTCTACGAGCCCGGCACCACCTACTCCATGCTCGATCCCGTACTGGCCGATCTCGCCGAACGGGTGCGGCCCCTCGTCGAGGCCCTTGCGGGCACGGGCGGACCTTCGCTCCCGACCGGGCCCTGGGGCGAGGATGCCCAGATGGCAATCTCGCTCGAGGTGGCACGGGACATCGGCTTCGACGAGCGCCGTGGGCTCGTCGGGCGCACGGCGCACCCGGTGACGATGGGCCTGGGAGCGGGTGACACCCGGCTGTCAACCCGCGTGGACGTCACCGAGCCCCTCTCGTGCATCATGGCGCTGCTGCACGAGGGCGGCCACGCGCTCTACGACCAGGGCATCCCCGAGGAGCGGCGTCGCACCCTCGCGGGCGATGCGCCGTCCCTCGGGGCGCATGAGAGTCAGTCGCGTTTCTGGGAGAACCACGTGGGCCGCACCCCCGAGTTCTGGGAGGCCCTCTCCCCGTCCATGGCCAGGGCCTTCCCGGAGGTCGCCGCGGGCCTCTCGACCTCCGATTACGTGCGCGCGCTGAACCGCGTGGAGCGCCAGCCGATTCGCGTGGAGAGCGACGAGGTCACCTACGACCTCCACATCGTCCTGCGCACCCGGCTCGAGCGGGCCATCATCACTGGCGACATGGACGTGGTGGACCTGCCGGACGCCTTCGACGCCGGGCTCGAGGAGTTGCTGGGCATCACCCCTGCGACGCCGGCCCAGGGCGCCATGCAGGACATCCACTGGGCTGCCGGCATCTTCGGGTATTTCCCCACCTACACGCTCGGCAACCTGTACGCGGCCCAGTTGGCCGAAGCGGCCGAGGCCGCGATCGGTCCCATCGGCGCCGTGCTGGCCGAAGACGGACCGTCTCCCCTCCTCGCCTTCCTGCGCGAGCGCGTGCACGCCCACGGGCGGGTGATGGAGACGCCGGAGCTCATGCGGCAGGCGACGGGCAGCGACCTCTCGGCCGACCCGTTCATCGCCCACCTCGAGCGCACCTACTCGTCCACGTCCTCGCTGTCGTAGGAGACGAGCGAAAGCACGTCGTAGCCCGCCAGGCGGTCCCTCCCGGGCAGGAAGGTCAGCTCGACCACGAACGCGACGCCGGCCACCTGGCCACCGAGCTCCTCCACGAGCCGGCACTTGGCCTCAGCGGTGCCCCCGGTGGCAAGGAGGTCGTCGTGCACCAGCACGCGCTGCCCGGGCCTTATTGCGTCGCGGTGCAGCTCGAGTACATCCGTGCCGTACTCGAGGTCGTACTCGCGGCGGATGACCTCGTACGGGAGCTTCCCCGGCTTGCGCGCACAGGCGAACCCGCACCCGAGGGCGTGCGCGATCGCGCCTCCCACGATGAAGCCGCGGGCCTCCGCGCCCAGGACGACGTCCACCTCCCGCGGCCGCGCCCACCCGGCGATGCCGTCAACACACGCGGCAAGTCCTTGGGGATCCTCGAAGAGGGGCATGAGGTCGTAGAAGAGGATGCCCGGCTTGGGGTGATGCGGTATGCGACGGATTGCTCCGTCGATGTCGTAGCTCATGAGGCTCCCGGCTATGGGGTGGGAATGGACGAAACCACGCGGCGGAGCTCCTGCACCAGGATCAGATCGCGTACGTGCGAGGCCAGCGCCGCCAATGACTCCAGCGACTCCACCGACTCGGAGCGCCGCTCGGGGTTGGGCGATCTGAGGCCGGTGGAGAGCACCTGCTCGAGGAGCCCGGCCTCGCGCTCTGCGGCCATCTTGAGGGTGCGCAGGTGGCGCGGCTCGAGCCCGTAGGCCCTCAGCTCCACTGCCGCCTTGACCAGCTCGAGGTCGGTGTCGTCGAGGTCGTCCGTGCCGCTGATCAGCCCGTACTGGTCGAGGCTTCGCACCAGGTCGGCGTCAGCGCCGGACGCCGAGAGCACCTCGACGATCCCGTGGCGCTTGCCGTCGCGCGGCCCGGTGAGGTTCTCCCCCTTCAGCCGCCTCGACTGCTTCGCCGCCGCCACGGGACCCGTGCGCATGGAGTCGAGCTCCTCGCGGATCACCTTAAGCGGCAGGAACTCGTCGCGCTGCAGCCGCAGGATCGTGCGGAGTCGCTCGACGTCCTTCGGGCCGTACACGCGGTAGCCGCCGCTGGTGCGACGGGGAGTCACAAGGTCGCGGTCCTCGAGGTAGCGGATCTTCGAGATCGAGAGATCGGGGAACTCCGGGCGCAGGGCATCGCAGACGGCGCCGATGGTCATGCCCGCCGCGTGGTCTCCATCGTCCGGCCCGAGGAGCTCGGTCTGGACGCCCGTGCTCATCATGCGATGAAAACCAGCCGGAACTTGCCCACCTGCACCTCATCGCCGTCGGCGAGGATCTCCGGGGTCTCGATGACCCGCCGGTTCACGTACGTGCCATTGGTGCTTCCGTCGTCCACCAGTACGAAGCCGGCCGGCTCCTCGCGTACCTCGGCGTGCGCGCGCGACACCGTGATGTCGTCGAGGAAGATGTCGCACTCCGGGGAGCGCCCGATCGTGACTACCGGCTTGGCCAGGGGAAAGAACTCGCCAGTGCGGCCCCCCTGGAGGCGCACCGCGAGGGCGGGGCCCAGCCGCGGCACGGGGCCCGGGGGCGTGGCGCCGAGCTCCACCGGGGCGTCGATCGGGCCCGTGGCCTGCGTCTGCGTGGCGGGATCAGGCAGTGTCCCCCCGCAGGAACCGCAGAAGCGGTCACCATCGGGGCGCTGGGCCCCGCATGCGGGGCAGGTCACCACTGATCACTCCGATGCGACGCGTGTGCGGACACGGAACTCCCGGTCGAGGGCGCTCCACACTAGTCGCGCTGCGTCAAACCCTCAAGTAATGGTTGAGGTTATCTCCCCTGCACGTTGCGCCCTCACGCGTCCAACGGCGATCGCCACGTAGTTCACGAATGTCAGCACCGACAGGCCCACGGCGCACCAGAAGACCGTGTCCACCCACGTGGCGGAGATCGCGAGGCCCACGGCCACGCAGCCCATGTTGAACCCGGAGGAGACCTTCCCGGCGAAGTCGATCTCCATGAGGATGCCACGCCGGGCGAGCCACGCGAAGCCTGCGATCGAGGCCACATCGCGCAGCAGGATGATCGCCGGCGCCGGCCACGGAAAGCGCGCCAGCAGCAGAAGGCCGATGAGGCCCACGACCATCAGCAGGCGATCGGCAAGGGGGTCGAGGATGCGCCCGAGGGGGGTCCGGGCGTCGAGCAGGGCTGCGAGGCGTCCGTCGATGAGGTCGGTGATCGCCACCGCGCCGAAGAAGATGCCCAGCGGGAATGACGGCCCGTCTGCCGTCGCGCACCACACGAGGAGCACCGGCAGGCACGCCAGGCGGGCGATGGTGATGGCGTTCGGGAGCCAACGCAGGCGCCGCTTGAGACCCACGCTCATGCCTGCTCCGAATAGTCGGGGCGAGAGGATTTGAACCTCCGACCGCCCGGCCCCCAGCCGGGTGCGCTACCAGACTGCGCCACGCCCCGAAGCGCCGCGGACACTAGCACGGGGGTGCTGGCCCTCAGCCCGCCGCGAGGCCGGCCCAGAGGGCCCGGATGGCCTCGGCGGCGCCGTCGAGTGCGATCTCCGATTTGTCTCCGGTGCGGCGCACCATCACCTCGAGCGGGCCGTCGGGCAGGGTCCTCTTCCCCACCGTCACGCGCACCGGGCAGCCCAGCAGGTCGGCCTCCACGAACTTCTCGCCGGGGCGCAGCCCCGGGCGATCGTCGAGCAGCACCTCGAGGCCCAGATCGGAGAGCTGGCCCCAGAGCATCCCGGCGTACTCGCCCTGCGGGCTGTCGGCATCACCGATGAGCACGATGTGCACGTCGAAGGGCGCGATCCCCGTGGGCCAGATGATCCCGTTTTCGTCGTGCCCCTGCTCGATCGCAGCCATGGCCACCCGCGCCGGACCGATGCCGTACGAGCCCATGATGATCACCTGCTCCTGGCCCTTTTCGTCCAGGTAGGTGGCGCCCAGCGGCTCGGAGTACTTCTTGCCGAGCTTGAAGATGTTCCCGATCTCGATCACCGGCACGAGCTCAATCGGCCCCTGGCCATCCACCGATGCCTCGCCCTCGATCACCGTTCGGATGTCGGCGGTCTCCGCCTGGAAGTCACGCCCCAGCACCACGCCGCGCAGGTGGAAGCCCTCGCGGTTCGCACCGGTGACGTAGTGCCCCGTCTCGATGGTGGAGTCGGCGACGATGCGCACGGCGTCGCTCACGCCGATCGGCCCGAGCGATCCGGGGTCGGCGCCGAACCACTCGCGAATCTCCTCGGGGTGCGCGGCGCGGTGCTCGCCGATGAGATGGGCGATCTTCTTCTCGTGCACCTGGTGCTCGCCCCGCACGATCGCCAGCACGGGCCCGGAGTCCGCCACGAGCACCACGCTCTTGGCGAGCGTTGCCGGGTGCTGGCCCGTGAACCCCGCGAGCTCCTCGATGCTCCCGATGCCCGGCGTTGCGAACTCCTCAGGCGCGACCGGCCCGTCGCCGAAGTCGGGCTCGCGCGCCACCGACACCGCGAGCTCCACGTTGGCGGCATATGAGCCGGATGCGGTGCGGGCCACAACGTCCTCACCCGATGGGCTCGGCGCCATGTACTCGTGCGCCCCGCTGCCGCCCATCATCCCCACGTCGCTCTCGACCCGGTACCAGAGCAGGCCGGAGCGGTCGAAGATGCGCGCATAGGCGGCGGAGTGGGCCTCGTACGACTTCTCGAGGCCCGCCTCGTCGGCGTCGAACGAGTAGGAGTCCTTCATCGTGAACTCGCGGACTCGCAGCATGCCGCTCTTGGGGCGGGGCTCGTCCCGGAGCTTGGTCTGGATCTGGTACCAGCTCTGGGGCAGGTCGCGGTACGAGCGCAGCTCCCGGGCGGCATGCCAGGTGACGATCTCCTCGTGGGTCATGCCCAGCACCATCTTGCGCCCGCCGCGATCCTCGAGGCGGAACTGCTCGGACAGCCCGTATCGTCCGGTGGCCTCCCAGATCTCGGCGGGGTGCATGACGGGCATGAGCAGCTCCTGCGCCCCGATGTGGTTCATCTCCTCGCGGATGATGGCCTCCACCCTCTGGATGACCCTGAGCCCCATCGGGGTGACCGTGTAGAGGCCGGCTGCCAGTTGGCGCACCAGGCCGGCCCGCACCGACAGCTTGTGGCTTATGGCCTCGGCATCCGCGGGGTCGTCGCGCACGGTGGGCCAGAACCGCCCGTCAAGCCTCCACGACCCGCGGTACGGAGAGGCCGGCATGCGCCAGGCGCCGCTGCCCGTCCCCTCGCTCATGCGCGCGCCCCTGCGGGGGCGTAGTGCGCTTCCACGTACTCCTCGACCATCGCGATGAAGTCCTCCGCCAGCGTGGGGCCCTCGAGGGTCGCCACCTTCTCGCCATCCACGTACACCGGGGCGCGAGGCTCCTCGCCCGTTCCGGGCAGGCTGATGCCGATATCGGCCGCGCGGCTCTCGCCGGGCCCGTTGACGATGCAGCCCATCACTGCCACCTTCATGTCGACCACGCCGGGGCGCTCCGTGCGCCATGCAGCCATGCGCTCGTCGAGGTGCCCCTGGATTGACTGTGCGAGCTCCTGGAACACCGAGGAGGTCGTGCGCCCGCACCCCGGGCAGGCGGTGACCTCCGGGCGGAACGAGCGCAGCCCCAAGCTCTGCAGGATATCCAGGCAAGTGCGCACCTCGATGGTGCGATCGCCGCCGGGCTCCGGCGTGAGGCTCGCGCGGATGGTGTCCCCGATGCCCTCCTCCAGCAGCACCGAGAGCGCGGCCGTGGTGGCGATGATGCCCTTGGCTCCCATGCCGGCCTCGGTGAGCCCGAGGTGCAGCGGGTAGTCGCAGCGCGCGGCGAGCGACCGGTACACGGCCACCATGTCCGGCAGGCGGCTCACCTTGCACGAGATGATGATGCGGTCGTGCGGCAGTCCGATCTCCTCTGCGGCCTCGGCGGAGGAGAGCGCGCTCATCACCATGGCCTCCCGCAGCACGTCGTCGGCGGATACCGGGTCGGGTCGGCTGGCGTTCTCCTCCATGAGCGCGTCGAGCAGCTCCGGGTCGAGCGACCCGGCGTTCACTCCCACGCGCACCGGCTTGCCGTGGTTGATCGCAGCCTCGATCATCGTGGCGAAGTTGGCGTCGTGCCGCGCCCCGCGGCCCACGTTGCCGGGGTTTATGCGGTACTTGGCAAGGGCATCGGCGGTGTCGGGGAACTCGCGCAGCAGGGTGTGCCCGTTGTAGTGGAAGTCGCCGACGATGGGCACCTCCACCCCGTGCACATCGCGCAGGCGCTCAACGATCTCGGGCACCTTCGCGGCGGCCTCGCGGTTGTTCACCGTGATGCGCACGATCTCGGAGCCCGCCTCGGCGAGCGCGGCGACCTGGGCCGCCGTGGCAACGGCGTCCTTCGTGTCGGTGTTGGTCATCGACTGGACCACCACGGGGTTGCCGCCGCCCACGGGGACGTCGCCCACGCGGCAGACCGCGCTCATGCGTCGGGGCGTCTCCACGGGCCGGGAGTGTAGCGGGCCGCGCAGGGCCTACTGCAGCTGGAAGCCCTCGCCCGTGAGGCGCACGATGTCGTTCGAGAGCGCGAAGAAGAACACCAGCAGGATGACCGCCCACCCGACCATCGCCGAGCGCTCGTACACCTTCGTGCTGATCGGCGAGCCCTTCAGCTTCTCGAGGAGCGCGAACAGGATGTGCCCGCCATCGAGCGGGAAGATCGGCAGAAGGTTGAAGATGGCGAGCACGAGGCTGATGAGCCCGATGAACCGGATGATCTCTGCGATGCCATCGTCGGCCACCTGGTCGTAGACCGCGCCGATCGCCACCACCGACCCGACCTGTTCGCGCGCCTCGTCGCTGGTGAAGAGCTGCCCGATGCCCTTTGCGTTCTCCTCGATGAGGAACCACGTGTAGCGGCCGCCCGTGGCGATTCCGCCGAGCACGCTCTCCGATTCACGAGGGCCCTGCAGCACCTCGAACTGCACTCCGAGTCGGCCCACCTGCTCGCCGTCGAGGCCGTCTGCGGACGCCAGCACCACGTTGCGCTCGATCACCCGGCCGTCGCGGGCGAACTTGACCGTGACGGCCTTACCGGGGTTCTCGCGCAGCTCCGCGCGCGCCTCGGCGAGCCCCTGCTCGTCGGTGGTGGCCACGCCGTTCACCGAGAGGATCCGGTCACCCGCGACGATGCCTGCCGCGGCAGCCGGAGTGCCCTGGTTCACGGACTGCACTGCGTTGCTCGCCTGGAACGACGGCACTCCGATCCAGAAGTAGATCGCGAAGCACAGGAAGGCCACCACGAGGTTGACGAATGGCCCCGCGAAGATCGTGGCCACCTTCTTCCAGGTCTTCGCCGCGTAGTAGGCCCGCGGCACGGCATCAGGGGGCAACTCCTCGTCGCGGGTCATCCCGGTGATCTTCACGTAGCCGCCGAGGGGCAGCCACCCGATGCCGTACTCGGTCTCCCCGCGCCTGAACTTGGCGAGCGGACGGCCGAAGAAGATGGAGAACTTCTCCACGCGCATTCCGCACCACTTGGCCACAACCATGTGCCCCGCCTCGTGCACCAGCACCAGGAACATCAGGATGAGCACGAAGGCGATGATGTTCCACGCGAGGCTCACGCGGCACCCGCCATCGCCGTGGTCACCTGGCGCGCCGCAGCATCGGCCGCCTGCACGGCCTCGAGCGAGTCCGCGGGACCCGCCTGCACGGCGCCGAGCGCGTGCTCGACGCCGCGGGGGATGTCCATGAACCCGATGCGGCCCTCGAGGAAGGCGCCCACGGCCACCTCATTGGCAGCGTTGAGGATCGCCGGGGCGGTACCGCCGGCCTCGCCCGCCTCGCGGGCGAGGCGAAGGCACGGGAACGCAGAGAGGTCGGGCTCCTCGAACGTGAGCGACATGCCGATCAGGTCCATCTGCGGGCGCGCCGGAGGGGCCTCGGGCCAGCGCAGGGCGTGCCCGATCGGCACCCGCATGTCGGGCGGCCCCATGTGGGCGAGGATGCTGCCGTCGTCGAGCCGCACCATCGCGTGCACGGTTGACTGCGGGTGCACGACCACCTCCACCTCGTCATACGGCAGGCCGAAGAGATGGTGGGCCTCGATCACCTCGAGGCCCTTGTTCATCAGCGTGGCGGAATCGATGGTGATCTTCGCGCCCATGTCCCAGGTGGGATGCGCGAGCGCGTCGGACGCTGTGACGCCCTCGAGAGCGGCTTCCACGCGTCCACGGAAGGGGCCGCCGGACGCCGTGAGGATCGCCCGCGCCACGCGCTCGCGCGGCACGCCCTCCATCAGCTGGAAGAGCGCCGAGTGCTCGCTGTCCACGGGCACGAGTCCCGCGCCGGTGCGCGCCCGAACCGCCGCCACGAGGTCGCCTCCGGCTACCAGCGACTCCTTGTTGGCCAGTGCGACGGGGATGCCCCGCTCGAGGGCCGCGAGGGTGGGCGGAAGCCCCGCGGCGCCCACGAGGGCGTTCAGCACGATGTCCGGCTCGCAGGTGTCCATGAGGTCGCCGAGATCAGCGGAGTACGCCACGCTGCCGCCGCCGGCCGCGGCAGCGGTGGCCACGACGCCCCGATCGGCCGCCTGGGCGGCCATCTCGGCCACGCGGGACCCGCAGGCCAGCCCGACGCACTGCATTTCGGGGGCGCCGTCGATCACGTCGAGGGCCTGGACTCCGATGGAGCCCGTGGACCCGAGGATGAGGACGCGCTTCACGACCGCGAAGGTATCACCGCGCCCGGTCCCCGCCGGGGGTTCGGGGCGCCGCCCGACGGATCAGGCGAGCAGGTCCTGCGCCGTCTCGCAGAAGGCGGCCACGAGCGCCGCGCATGCGGCCAGGTCGGCGGGGTCGCAGGTCTCGACCACCTGGTGGATGTAGCGGGTGGGGATCGACACGCACCCTGCGAGGGCGCCGTCGCCCGCCAGCTGCAGCTCCCGCGTGTCGGTGCCGCCGCGCGTCATGATCTCCACCTGATGCGGGATCTCCCGCTTGTCGGCGATGCGCTCGAGGTGCTCGATGACCGCGCGCGGCACGATGACCCCGGAGTCGTAGGCCTTGATCGCCGCTCCACCGCCCATGGCGGTGATCTTCTCGTGCGGCTTCGCCCCGGGCCCGTCGTTGGCGAGCGTGGTGTCGATCGCCAGGCCGATGTCGGGGCGGATGCGCTGCGCCGCCACGCGGGCGCCGCGCAGGCCCACCTCCTCCTGGGTGGTGGCCACGGCGACGACCTCGCACTCGTGGTCCGCGAGCTGGCGCATCGCCTGGATCATCACGTAGAGCCCGGACCGGTTGTCGATGCTCTTGCAGGTGACGAGGTTGCCGAGGCGGGCGAGGGTGCGCTCGCGGGTGACGGTGTCGCCCTTGCGCACGACCTCCCTCACCTCGTCGGCGGGCAGCCCCACGTCGATGTAGTGGTCATCAGGCTTGGGCAGCGCCTTGCGCTCCTCGGGGCTCATGATGTGGATGGGCTTCGCGCCCATCACGCCGAGCAGATCCTCCCGCCCGTGCACGATGACCCGCTGGGCAACCTTGGTCTTTGGGTCGAATCCCCCGAGGGGCACCACGCGGATGAATCCCTCGTCATCGATGTGGGTGACCATGAAGCCGAGCTCGTCCATGTGGGCGGCGAGCATCACGCGGGGCCCTCCCCCACCGTGCCGCACGGCGGCCACGTTGCCCAACGGGTCGACGCTTATCTCATCCACGTGCGGGGCGAGCTCGCCCATCACCACCTCGCGGATGCGCTCCTCGCGCCCGGGGGCGCCGGGGGTCTCGCAGAGACGGGTGAGAAGGTCGATGTCGAGGTCGGGAAGCACGGTCACAGCACTATCCAGGTGGTGAGGAAGTAGCCCGCGAGCGACGCGAACAGCAGGGAGTCGAACCGGTCGAGGATGCCCCCATGGCCGGCGAGGATCTTGCCGGAATCCTTCACTCCGACGTCCCGCTTGATCATCGACTCGAAGAGGTCGCCCACATACGCGGCCAGGCACAGCGCCAGCCCGATCACGAGCGACTGCCACCAGCTGATCCAGTCCATGTAGAGCCCCGCGAACCACACGGCGGCCGTGCCGGCCATGAGCCCGCCGATGAAGCCCTCCCACGTCTTGTTGGGCGACGTACGCGGAGCGATCTTGCGGCGCCCCCACATGCGCCCTGAGAAGTACGACGCCGTGTCGAACACCCACACGGCCACGAGGAGGTTCACGATGGCGCCCGCGCCGTCCGGGAGGTCGCGGGTGAGCACCAGCACTCCGGCTGGCAGCGCGATGTACATGCCCCCCATGAGCACCAGTGCAACGCGTCCGGTGATGCCCTCGCGGTCGGGCAGCGTGAGCGCGGCGATAGCGGCGAGGAACAGGCCCGCGGCGAGGGCGAAGAGCAGCGCCCGCTCCGGTGGCGAGGCAGCCCATGCGAGCACTACCGCCAGGACCGCGGTTGCGTACCCGGCCCACTGCAGGTGCCGCGGAACGCCTGCCAGGCCGTAGAACTCGAAAAGGGCGGCGAGCGCCACGATGAGCGCGAACGCGGCGAACACCGGACCGCCGAAGTAGACGGCCGCCACGATCACGGCGATGCCAGGGACCGCGATGGCGATGCGGCTCATCATCGCGCCCCGAACCTCCGCGTGCGGTTGGCGTACTCCTCGATGGCCATGCGTAGGTCGTCCGGGCCGAAGTCGGGCCACATGCGCTCCGAGAACACCAGCTCGGCATAGGCCGACTGCCAGAGCAGGAAGTTCGACAGCCTCTGCTCGCCGCTGGTGCGGATGATGAGTTCCGGGTCGCGCATGTCCGGCGCGTACATGAACCGCCCGAACGCCTCATCGGGCGCGTCAGGCCCACCCTCAGCCACGAAGCGCCGCGCGGCATCCACGATCTCAGCCCGTCCCCCGTAGTTCATCGCGATGAACAGGCGCATGCGGTCGTGGCGGGCGGTCCTCGCCTCTGCCTCGGCGATCTTGGCCAGCAGGGCGTCGTCGAGCTGGCCGAGCCGGCCGATGAAGCGGATGGAGACACCCTCGGCATCGAGGTCGGGCACCTCGCGGTCGATGAGCTCCGAGAAGAGCACCATGAGGTCATCCACCTCGTCCTGCGGGCGGTTCCAGTTCTCGGTCGAGAACGAGAACACCGTGAGGTCGCGCACGCCGATGTCCCCCGCCGCGCGCACGACGCGCCGGAGGGCCTTGGCCCCGGCCCTGTGGCCCGCGGACGTGGGCAGGCGGCGGCGGCGGGCCCACCGGCCGTTGCCGTCCATGATGATCGCCACCGATTCGGGCACCGCGGATCGCGGGGGCTCGGGACGGCGGGAGGGGCGGGTGCCGAGCGCGATGCGCGCGGCCCGCAGGCGCGAGAGGAGCGCCATCACACCTCCATGATCTCGGCCTCCTTGCGGGCGAGCATCTCGTCGACCGCTTGTACCTCGGCATCGGTGAGCTTCTGCACCTCGTCCTGCGCGCGCGAGAGGTCGTTCTTCGACACGTCGCCGTCCTTCTCGGCCCGCTTGAAATCGTTCAGCACGTCCCGGCGCACGTTTCGCACCGCAACGCGGGCCTCCTCCGCCATGCGGTGGGCCACCTTCACGAGCTCCTTGCGGCGCTCCTCGGTGAGCTGGGGCAGCGGAAGGCGGATGGTCGTGCCGTCATTGCTCGGCGTCAGGCCGAGGTCGGACTCCTGGATGGCGCGCTCGATGTCGGGGACAAGCGTCTTGTCGAACGGCTGGACGGTGATGAGCCTCGCCTCGGGGGCGTGCACCTTCGCGAGCTGCGGCAGCGGCGTCGGGGCACCGTAGGCGTCCACCTGGATGCGGTCGAGGAGCGTGGTGCTCGCGCGTCCGGTGCGCAGCGCCGCGAACTCGCCCCCGAGGTTCTTCACGGCACCCTCCATGCGGCGCTTGGCGTCGTCGAGCCTCTCCTTCATGGTGCCTCCCCCTCAGGGCCCGTCCGGGCCGCTCACGATCGTGCCGACGTGCTCTCCATCCAGCAGGCGGGCGATGTTGCCCTCGTCCTGCATGTTGAAGACCAGCAGCGGCAGGTCATTGTCCATGCACAGCGTGAGCGCGGTGGTGTCCATCACGTGCAGGCCGCGCTCGATGACCTCCATGTGGGTGATGCGGCTGATCAACTCTGCCGACGGATCCTCGCGCGGGTCCGCCGTCATCACGCCATCCACGTTGTTCTTCGCCATGAGGATGCACTCCGCTCCGATTTCCAGTGCGCGGAGTGCCGCCGTGGTGTCGGTGGTGAAGAACGGGTTGCCCGTGCCAGCCGCGAAGATGACCACGCGCTTCTTCTCGAGGTGGCGCATCGCCCGGCGCCGGATGTAGGGCTCCGCGACCTCCTGCATGGCGATGGCGGACTGGATGCGAGTGGTCACTCCGATTTTCTCGAGCGCGTCCTGGATCGCCAGGGCATTGAGCATCGTGGCGATCATGCCCATGTAGTCGGCCGTGGCGCGATCCATGCCGCTGGCCGCGCCGATGACGCCGCGGAAGATATTCCCTGCGCCCACCACCACCGCGACCTCGACATCGCGATCGGTGGCCCCCTTCACCATGCGGGCCACCTCCGCGATGCGATCGGGGTCGATGCCGTACCCCTGCTCGCCCATCAGCGCCTCGCCCGAGAGCTTCAGCAGCACCCGGGACCAGGCGGCATCTGCGGGCTGGTCGCTAGTCCCCAAGCTGGTAGACCGTGAACCGCCGGATGGTGATGTTCTCGCCGAGCTCCGACGAGGTCTCCGCCCGCAGCTCCTCCATGGTGCGCTGCTTCTTCTCGGTGGCGTCCCGGAAGAAGGGCTGCTCGAGGAGGCAGATCTCGCCAAGGTGCTTCGCGAGCTTGCCTTCGATGATCTTCTCGCGGGCGTTCTCCGGCTTGTCCTTGGCCTGCTCGGCGTACACCTCGCGCTCGCGGGCCTTGTAGTCCTCGGGAACGTCATCCACGGACACGTAGGTCGGCTTCATGGCCGCGACGTTCAGCGCCACGTCCCGCGCGAACTGCTGGAAGCGGTCGGTGCGGGCCACGAAGTCGGTCTCGCAGTTGACCTCCACGATCACGCCGAGCTGTCCCCCCTGGTGGATGTAGCTCGCGATCGTGCCCTCGTTGGCCTCGCGGCCGGAGCGCTTCGCGGCGTCCGCCAGCCCCTGCTTGCGCAGCAGCGTCGCGGCCTCCTCGAGGTCGCCGCCGGCCTCCGTCAGGGCCTTCTTGCAGTCCATCATTCCGGCGCCGGTCTTCTCGCGAAGCTCCTTCACGAGGGCGGCAGGGATCTGCGCGGTGCTCATGACTGCTCCTCCTCGCTGATGATGGCCTCGGCCACGATCTCCTCGGCCACCGCGTCGGCGGCGAGCTCGGATGCGGCCTCCTCCAGCACGGCCTCGGCGGCGGCGGCCTCGACGGCCGTCTCCACGTCGCCCACGGCTGCTGCCTCCACGGCCACCTCGGCAGCCACCTCGGCGGCCGCAGCCACCTCGACCGCTGCGACCAGGTCGGCCTCGGCCTCCTGCACGACCTCCGCGGCGGCCATCGCCACGGCGGCGTCGGCCTGCTCCACGGCAGCCACCTCATCGGCAGCGGGCCGCGAGGTATCGCGGGCGGCACGGGCCACGTCGGGGTCGCCCGCGGCCTGGGCCGCTGCTGCGGCCTCGCGGGCCTCCTCGTACCCGCCCTGCGGGTCAAGGCCCTTCCCCTCGCGGATGCCGTCGGCGATCACCGACAGCACGAGCGAGCACGAGCGGATGGCGTCGTCGTTGCCCGGAATGACGTAGCTCGCCTCGTCCGGGTCGCAGTTGGTGTCGACGAGGCCGATCACCGGGATGCCGAGGCGGTTGGCCTCGCGCACGCCGATGGCCTCCTTCTTGAGGTCGACGATCACCACGGCGTCGGGACGGCGCTGCATCTCGGCAACGCCCCCGAGGTTCGCCTCGAGCTTCACGAGCTCGGCGATCGCGGCCAGGCGCTCACGCGTGGGAAGCAGCTCGAGCTGGCCGCCGGCCTTCTGGGCGCGCAGCTCATGAAGGCGCCTGATGCGCTGGCTGATGGTCGACCAGTTGGTGAGCAGGCCGCCAAGCCAGCGGTGCGACACGTACGGCATACCGGCACGGATCGCCTGCTCGCGCACGGAGTCCTGGCATTGCTTCTTCGTGCCCACGAACATCACGGTGCCGCCGCGCTCTGCGACGTTGCGCGCGAACGTGTGGGCGCGCTCCATGAGGTCGAGCGTCTGCTCGAGGTCGATGATGTAGATGCCGCTGCGCTCGCCGAAGATGAATCGCTTCATCTTGGGGTTCCAACGGCGGGTCTGGTGCCCGAAGTGAACTCCGGACTCCAGGAGCTGCTTCATGGTGACGACGGCCACGCGTGGCGTCTCCTTGTTCGGTTTCGTTGTGACGACCCGTGCGCCGTCGCGGGGAACCGGTAGATCCGGTCACCGCCCCGCGATTTCACGCGCCCGGGGTAGGGCAAGAATTGACGGCCGCTATTGGCCGAGCGGGTATGTTAGCCGTCTCCCGCCTCCCGGGCACGCGCACCGGCAAGCGCCTCTTCGAGGTCCGCGGGGATCTGGCTCTCGAAGGCCAGGTGCTCACCCGTCTCGGGGTGATCGAACTCCAGCCTGTATGCATGGAGGAACTGGCGCCCCAGGCCATGGTCGGCGCGCCCGCGCCCGTATACCGGGTCGCCGAACACCGGATGCCCGGCGCTCTCGAGGTGCACGCGCACCTGGTGCGTCCGGCCGGTCTCGAGCCGAGCCTCGACGAGGGCCACGGGCCCGATCTGCTCGATCAGCCGGAAGTGGGTAACCGCCTCGCGGCCTCCGTGCGGCAGCACCGCCTGGCGGGTTCGCCGCCGCGGGTCGCGCCCGATAGGCCTGTCGACGGTGAGGGCGGGTGGGAACTGGCCGTACACCAGCGCCAGGTAGCGCCGGCCGATCTCGCGGTCGCGCATCATCCGCGAGAGCCTCCGGTGGGTGCGCTCATCGCGCGCCACGAGCAGGAGGCCCGACGTGTCGCGATCGAGCCGGTGCACGATTCCGGGTCGCTCGGGGTCGTTGCCCCCCCCGGCCCCCGCGCCCAGAAGACCGTGGACGAGCGTGCCGCTCGAGTGTCCGCGCGAGGGGTGCGTCACCATGCCGGCGGGCTTGTCCACCACGAGCAGGCGGTCGTCGCCGAACACCACGGGCACGCCCAGGTCCTCGGCCTGCAGCGCGGGTGCGCCGGTGTCGGGCGGCAGCACGGCCTCGACCACGTCCCCCTCGGCGAGGGCGTGCCGCTTCGGGCGCACCAGTCCATTCACCGTCACGGCCCCGGCCTCGATCATGCGCTGCGCCTCGGCACGGCTCTCGATGCCCTCTCCCCCTGCGAGCACGGCGTCGAGGCGCCTGCCCGCGTCGTCCGCCCCGGCCACGAAGCGGAGTGTGCGCCCGTCAGTCATCCCCGGCCGAGAAGATGACCGCGAGCACCAGGAGGATCGCGCCGATGGTCACGGCGATGTCCGCGATGTTGAACGGTGGCCATGGTCCGATGGCGATGAAGTCGGTGACGCCCTCGCGGCTGATGCGGTCGATGAGGTTGCCGATGCTGCCCCCGAGCAGCAGCCCGCCACCGATGGGCACGAGCTTGTGCTGGCCCGCGTAGGCGACGAGCACGATGGCGATGACCGCGATCGCGACAAGAGTGAGGATCGCAATCACTGCGGTGCTGCCCGAGAACAGGCTGAATGCGATGCCCGTGTTGGTGGTATGCACGAAGTCGATCCCGGGCAGCACGTCCACGACCTCGCCCTGGGTGATCGTGGCGCGCACGATCACCTTCACGAGCTGGTCGAGCACCACGACCGCCAGGGCGATCAGCGCCATCAGGCGATAGCGCTGCCAGGCCTCGCGCTTGAGGCGACGCGAGATGACATCCGGCAGCGCCTCGCGCGGCGAGCGACCCCGCCCGCTCATGCGATGTCCTCGGCCAACTGCGCAAGGCGCTGCTCGATGTCCGCGGCGTCCCCGTCGATCTCGATGAGCTTCCGGGCCCCCGATGACCCTCGGCGCAGGCGCACCGCTGATGCGCGCACTCCGGCGGCGTCGGCGAGATACGCGCAGAGGGCGGCGTTGGACTGGCCCTTGTGCGGGGCAGCTGCAATCTGGATGCGCACGGCACCATCCTGCACGCCCACGGCCGCGGTACGCCGTGAACGGGGAACGGCCTTGACGGCCACCACCACGCCGCCGTCGCGGCGGGTCACCCATTCCGGGGCGGAGCCGCCGCTCAGAAGGCCTCCATCGCACGCACCACCACGGCGTTGACCACGTAGAGGACGATCAGCGCCACGATCGGCGAGAGGTCGAACATCCCCAGAGGCGGGATGATGCGCCGGAAGGGGCGCAGGTACCACTCGGTGCTCTCATGAAAGAACCGCCAGAGAGCCCCGGTGACCCGGCCCGTGGGCATGGCCGGGATCCAGGACAGCAGGATGCGCACGACCATCACCACCAGGAACACCGTGAAGACCGCGTTCACGTAGTCGATCGCGAGGCTCACCGGACGCCCTAGAGCTCGGCTGCGCGGGCGGCGGCCGCCCGAACGGCTGCGGCGATGGCATCTGCGGCCGCGCGCTCATCCATCGCGGCCACGCCCGCCGCGGTGGTGCCGCCGGGAGACGTGACGCGCGCCTGCAGCTCGGCCGGGTCATCGCCCCCTGCGAGCAACGCGGCGGTGCCGGCGAGCACGCCCTGCACCATGGCCCGCGCGGCGGCAGGGGGCATGCCCTCGTCCACCGCTGCGCGCTCCATGGCCGCCGCGATGTAGGCCAGGAAGCCGGGCCCGCTCCCACCGATGGCGGTGGCCACGGGGAAAAGGGCCTCGTCGAGCACGACCACCGCCCCGAGTGGCGCGAGCAGGCCCTGCACGCGGCCGACCCCGGTGCCATCAAGCCCCCGCGAGGCCATGGCCAGCACGCCCGCGCCGTGCGCGACGGCGAGGTTCGGCATCAGGCGCACCACGGGGTGGCCCGGCGCGGCATCCGCCAGCCGGTCCGTGGGCCAGCCTGCCGCCACCGAGGCCAGCACCGCGCCGTCGCGCATGCGCGGAACCACGTCGTCGAGGACGCCGGCGAGATCCTGCGGCTTCACCGCCATCACCACCATGTCGCACGCGGCCGCGTCACCGGCCTGCACGCCATGCGCGGCCGCGACCTCCTCTGCCCGGCCGGGCTGGAGGTCCTCGACGACCACGCGCGCGTGGCGCGCCAGGCCGGCGGCCATGGCGCCGCCCATGGCGCCCACGCCCACGACGCCGATGTCGGGGGCAGGTCGGCTCATGGGATCAGTACTGGTTGAAGAAGCCCTTCTCAAGAAGGCGCGCCCGCTCCTCGGCCGACACCTCGACGTTCCTCGGGGTGAGGAGGAACACCTTGTCGGCAATGCGGGACATGCCCCCGTCGAGGGCGTAGGTCAGGCCGCTGCCGAAGTCGATGAGGCGCTTCGACAGGTCGGTGTCGGTCGTCTGCAGGTTGAGGATCACCGGCACCGAACGCTTGAATTTGTCGGCGATCTCCTGCGCGTCGTTGAAGCTGCGAGGGATGATGAGCGACACCTCGACGCCACGGGACGACCGGCCCCCGCCCGATCCGCCGGATCCGCCCACCGGGCGCAGGTTGCGCGAGGGCGAGGGCACCCCGGGGTCCGAGTAGATGTCGGCGAAGTCGTCGTCGCGTGACGAGTACGAGCGGCGTGAGCCGCGATCACGGCCACCGCGATCATCGTGCGCATGGTCATCGCGCACGCGTGCGTTGGTCTCGCGGTCGTGGTGATCGTCGTGGTCGTCGTAGTCGTCGTAGTCGTCATAGCCGTCGTCGGCCATGCCGAAGTACGCGAGCGTCTTCTGCCAGTAATCGTTCAGCGACATCTACGGCTGCTCCATCCGGGTCGAATCGACGATTCCACGTCCGACGCGCACCATGGTAGCGCCAGCCTCCACGGCAACGACGAAATCCTGCGATGTGCCCATCGACAGATCGCGCAGGTCATGGTCGGGCGCCCATTCCGCCGCAAGGCCGTCGCGCAGCTCCCGCAGCCGCTCGAACCACGGACGCGACTCCTCGGGATCGGTCGCGAAGGGCGGCAGGCTCATCAGCCCGCCCACCACGATGCCGGCAGCCGACGCCCGCTCCATGGCCTCTCCCATCGCGCGCGGGGCGAAGCCTCCCTTGCTCTCCTCGCCGGCCAGGTTCACCTGCAGCAGCACCCGCGCCGGTGCGTCCGCGCGCCGGCCGATCTCATCGATGAGGGAAGCGCGGTCCACCGAGTGGATGAGCCGCACGCGCGGAAGCACGTCCTTCACCTTCCGCCCCTGCAGGTGGCCGATGAAATCGAATGTGGCCGCGTCTCCCACCACATCCTGCTTCGCCACGAGGTCCTGGAGTCGGTTCTCCCCGATCACACCGACCCCGGCCTCCACCAGGGCCGGCGCCTCCTCAGCTGCCACGTACTTCCCGGCCAGCACCAACTCGGCGCTCCCCGCCGGGCGCCCGGACACCGCGCAGGCGTCGTCGATCGCCGCGCGCGCAGCGGCCAGCGCACCGCGCAGGGCATCCACATCGATCATGTCCCGTCCTCGATCCACACCACGGCGGCCTGCCTGCCAGTTGCTGCTCCGTCGCGCCGGTACGAGAAGAACCTCGCCTGGGCGCACGCGGTGCAGGCATCCTGCACGTGGATCCTCTCCGGCGCCAGGCCTTCCTGCTCGAGGGCTCGCCGGCAGGCCAGCCCGAGATCCACGGCATCCCCTGACACCACGTCGGCGCCGTGCGCGCGGGCCATCACCTTCCTCAGGCCCTCATCCACGGGATAGCAGCACGGCCCGACGTGCGGCCCCACCGCGGCGTGAAGCGTCGCGGGGCGGGCCCCAGTGGCCTCCACGCCAGCGGCGATCACGCCTTCGACGATGCCCCGCCATCCGGCATGCACGGCGGCCACAACGGCGCCGTCATCACTCCACATCGAGATCACGGGGCAGTCGGCACCCATGGCGAGCAGCGCCACGCCCGGGCTCCGGGTCACCGCGGCGTCGCACTCGGCCACCCCCTCCAGCGAGCCGGTGAACGTCCCGGCTCCGCCATCCGGCCCCACGGTCACCACGGCCGCGCCATGCACCTGGGCGAGCACGACGGCACGAACCGGATCGAACCCAGCCGCGCGCGCGAGGGCCTCGCGGTTCGCCCTCACGGCATCGGGACGATCCCCGCTGGCGGAACCGAGGTTGAGGGACGCATGCCCGCCCGTGCTCACGCCCCCCTCGCGGGTGCTGAATATCGCCCGCACCGGTGCGTCGCCGGTATCGGCCTCGATCACCACGGGCATGCTCAGCGGTAGCTCCCCGCCTCCGCAAGCGCCAGGGCCATCTGCTCCCCGCGACCGTCCACATGGCCGTCGAGCAGCGCCGCCCGCACGGCGCGCAGAGCGCGACCGATCGCCGGACCAGGCGGTACGCCCGCGGCCACCAGGTCGGCACCGGTCACCTCGGGCGCCATGTCGCGCCAGTCCGCCCACCAGCGCGAGACCACGTCGGCCCCGCCCACGAGCGCGCCCACCTGCGCGGCGGGAGGCATGTCCCGGAGCGTTGCGTCGATGCGGGACGGCGGGGCATCGCCCTGCAGCATGGGCGCACGCGACAGGCCCGCCCGCACCTCCGCGGCCAGTGCCCGCGCCCAGGCAGGCACAGCGGCGCCCGCTGCCGCCTCGGGCCGAACCCCGAGTCCAAGGCGCAGCGCCCAGGCCGACGGCGCGGGGGCCCCGGGGCGCGAGAGAGCGCCGACGAGAGCGGCTAGGCGGTCATCACGGCGATCATCGGGGTCGGGCCACGGCGCGCCAAGCGCATCGGCCATCGCCAGCGCCACCGACGCCGAGCCCTCGGCCAGCAGGCGGGCCGCCTCATCGGCCACGCGGCTGCTCTCGAGCGAGGTCTGCGGGGCCGACTCACGTGCTTCCGCCTCCGTGCCCTCCTCCATGCGGAATCCAAGCCTCGCGGCGTACCGGATGGCGCGCACCACCCTGCTGGGATCCTCGCGGAAGGCGCCGGCCCGCAGTGTGCGAATGCGCTCGGCGATGATGTCCGCGCGGCCGTCGTGGGGGTCGATGATGCCGCCCTCGCCGTCCCCATGCAGCACGTACGCGATGGCGTTCACCGTGAAGTCGCGCCGGGCCAGGTCGTCGGTGCACCTGGCATGACCCGCGATGCGATCGTTGCGGAACCGTGCGGCGCGCGCTGCCGCGGAGTCGGCCGCGACTCCGTCGGGAACGTGGATTGACGGATTGGCATCCACGCGGTTCACGACG
>JAURGT010000001.1 GCA_030833665.1 Miltoncostaeales bacterium | reverse complement strand
TGGGCAGGCCTGCCCCTGCCTGCCTGCCTGTGTGTCTGCAAGACACGCCCAAACTGTTTGCCTGCCTGCCACTGATTGCAGTGCACAAAAGGACGTGCAGCACCCGCCAAAGGTGGGTGCCGCGCGTGGGGTGGCCACGGGCGCCGCCTGCGCGGTCGGGGCGGCCGGCGGCGGCGCACCGCCCGAACCGCGCTCGAGCCTGTCGACCCGGGCGGCCACGCCCTCCACGCTGGCGTCCAGGTATGGCCGCGACAGCTTGGCCGCCACCATCTCCAGCTGTATGCGCGGGTCGGCCTGGCCGTGCCGAATGCGCACCTGGGCGTCGGCGATGAGGTCGATGGCCCGCACCACCTGAACGGGGCTCAGCTGGTTGGCCTGCTCGTGCAGGCGGGCAAGCTCCTCAGGCGCCAGCGCCCACTCCTCGCGCGCCTGCGCGCCCTGCTGCAGCAGGCAGGCGTGCCTGAGGTGGGTGATGAGCCCGCGCATGAGCTCCTCGGGGTCGGCCCCGCCGTCCAGCGACGACTCCAGCATCTCGAAGGCGCCCGCGGCGTCACCCTGCGCCATCAGGTCGACCAGGTCGAACAGCGTCTCGCGGCTCACCACGCCCAGCAGGTCGAGGGCGTCAGCCACCTCCACCTTGCCGCCGCCGAAGGTGGCGATCTGGTCCAGCAGGCCCAGCGCATCGCGGTACGACCCATCGGCGGCGCGCGCCACGAGGTCGAGCGCCTGCGGACCGGCCTCGATGCCCTCCGACCGCGCCACGCGCTCGAGCACCGTCATCAGGTTGGCAACGCCCGGCTTGCGCAGCGTGTAGGTCTGCAGGCGCGAACGGATGGTGGGGAGGATGTCCCAGGGGTGGGTGGTGCAGAGGATCACCACCAGTTGCGGCGGGGGCTCCTCCAGGGTCTTCAGCAGCGCGCTGGCCGCGCCCTCCTGGATCTGGTGGGCCTCGTCCATGATCGTCACGCGGTAGCGCGATGCCACCGGCGCGTAGCGCACGCTCTCGAGCCACTCGCGCATCTCGTCGATGCGCCGGGCGCTCGATGCGGCGTCGACCTCCACCACGTCGAGCCAGTCGTCACGACCGATGCGCAGGCACGAGTCGCACTCGCCGCACGGCGTGGGCGTGGGCGCCGGGAATGCCTGGCAGTTGAGGCACCGCGCGAGGATGCGCGCCGTGGTGGTCTTGCCGGTGCCGCGCGGGCCCGAGAAGAGGAACCCGTGGGCGATGGTGCCCCGCTCGAGCGCGTTGCCCAGGGTGCGCGCAACGTGCTCCTGGCCGACGAGATCCTCGAATCGGCGGGGCCGGTGACGGTTGTAGAGGCTCTGTCCTGGGTCTGTCACGGGAGAAAGGGTGTGACCGTGCACCCGTCGTCGAATACCTGCCGGGAGGTGGTACCCGGGGACTTGGCTCCGGCGAGGGAGCCCCACTGCGCGTGAGCGGGTCCGCTTAAGGCTGCTTCCTTCCGGACCTGACCTGGTTCACGGTCGCCCACCGAATGGGACCTCGCCTTCAATGCTTCGTCATCCGAGCCCATGCCTCCGAGTAGGACCCTCGGACGGGGATTCAGCCCCGCTGTAGCGGATTGCGGATACAGGGCACCGCTAGCTCCCCGCCTAGCACGGTCACACGGTGAGGATACTTCAGCCGGACTGCTTGCGCGCATCGGCGTCCGCCTTTGCCTGCGCGCGGGCCTCGGCCTTGGCCGCCTTGGCCTCGGCCTTCCTCTCAGCGGCGTCCTTGGGCATGATGCGCGGGCTGATGCGCTCGCCCTTCTTCCGGGCGTTCATCGCGCCGAATATGGCCGCCACGCCACCGCCGATCATGGCCATGGTGAGGGCGATGTAGAGCCACACCGTGGCGCCTCCCTGGGCGCCGGTAATGGCCCACATGATGCTTCCCCATGCGAGGCCGATCACCATGCCGAGGCCGATGATGCGGAACCGCTTGCCGTCGCCGCCCTTTTCGCGGATGCGCTCGCCCACTCCCATGCCGTGAGTGTACGGAAGCCCGCGGCGACTACAATCGCCCGCTGGCCCGCCCCGAGGAGGTCCCCATCGCCATCAGGGTCATGAAGTTCGGCGGCTCGTCCGTCGCCGACGCCGAGAAGATCAGGAATGTCGCCGGTCGCATCGCCGCCGCGCGCGAGCAGGGCGATGACGTCGTCGCCGTGCTCTCTGCCATGGGCAAGACCACCGACGGCCTCGTGGCGCTGGCCGACGAGATCTCGCAGTCGCCGGCGCCACGCGAGATGGACATGCTGCTCTCCACCGGCGAGCGGGTGTCATGCGCGCTGATGGCGATGGCGCTGCACGACCTGGGCCACGACGCCGCATCGTTCACCGGCTCGCAGGCGGGCATCCTCACCGACACCGCGCATACCAAGGCCAAGATCATCGAGATCAACCCGCAACGGTTGCTCGAGCAGCTCGGAGAGGGCCACGTGGTGCTCGTGGCCGGCTTCCAGGGCATGTCCACCGATCGCAACGTCACCACGCTCGGTCGTGGAGGCAGCGACACCACGGCGGTGGCCCTGGCGGCCGCGCTCGACGCCGAGGTGTGCGAGATCTACACCGACGTGACGGGCGTGTTCACCGCCGACCCGCGCATCGAGCCCGGCGCCACCAAGCTGCCGCTCATCAGCCACGAGGAGATGCTCGAGATGGCCGCCTCGGGCTCGAAGGTGCTGGCGCTCCGGTCGGTGGAGGTCGCGCGCCTGCACGACGTGCCGTTGCACGTGCGGTCATCATTCGCCCCCGATGAGGGGACCTGGATCACCAAGGAGACTCCCATGATGGAGAGGGCGTTCGTGTCGGGCATCGCGCACAAGAGCGACGAGGCCAAGGTCGCGCTGCTCGGCGTGGAGGACCAGCCCGGCGTGGCGGCCACGGTGTTCACGGCGCTTGCCGACGCGCACATCAATGTCGACACCATCATCCAGAACGTCGGGGTGGATGGCCGCGCTGACCTCTCGTTCACCGTGCCGCTCCCCGACCTTCGCAAGGCGCTCGAGGTGATCGAGGGCATGGGCGACCGCCTGCCGCACCGCGAGACCATCTCGGACGACCAGATCGGCAAGGTGTCGCTCATCGGCGAGGGCATGCGGTCGAACCCCGGAATCGCGGCGCTCATGTTCCGCGTGCTCGCCGCCGAGGGCATCAACATCCAGATGATCGACACCTCGACCATTCGCATCACGGTTGTGATCGCCCGCGGCGAGGTGGAGCGCGCCGTGCGCGCCCTGCACGAGGCCTTCGACCTGGCCAGCGAGGCGGAGCGGCGCAGTGTTTAACGTGGCCGTCGTCGGCGCCACGGGCGCCGTCGGCTCCACCATGATCCGCGTGCTCGAGGAGCGCGGCTTCCCGGTCACCGAGTTGCGGCCACTGGCCTCGGCGCGCAGCGCCGGCACGATCGTGGAGTACCTGGGCAAGCCGTTCGAAGTGCAGGAGCTCACCGAGCAGTCGTTCGAGGGCATCCAGATCGCGCTCTTCTCGGCCGGCGGCCAGCGCGCCCGGGACTTCGCCCCGGCGGCCGTGGAGGCCGGCGCGGTGGTCATCGACAACTCCTCCGCCTTCCGCATGGACCCCAACGTGCCGCTGGTGGTGCCCGAGGTGAACGAGGCCGACATCGAGGGACACCAGGGCATCATCGCCAACCCCAACTGCGTGGCGGCGCCGCTGGTGGTCGCGCTGGGGCCCATCGCCGACGCCGTGGGCCTCGAGCGCGTGGTCGTGTCGTCGTACCAGTCGGTGAGCGGCACGGGTGCCGCGGCCATCGAGGAGCTCCGCACGCAGACTGCCGGCAACCTGGCGGGTGACGAGCCCGCACCACAGGTGTACCCGCACCCCATCGCCTTCAATGTCATCCCGCACATCGACGTGTTCGACGACAGCGGCTACACGGGCGAAGAGGTCAAGGTCGCCAACGAGACCCGCAAGATGCTGCACCTGCCCGATCTCCGGGTGTCGGCTACCTGCGTGCGCGTCCCGGTGATGCGCTCTCACTCCGAGGCCGTGCACATCGAGACCACCGAACCGATCACCGCCCAAGCCGCCCGCGAGCTCCTCATGCTCGCCCCCGGCGCGGTGGTGCTCGACGAGCCGAGCAGCAACACCTACCCGCTTGCCCGGGACGCCGAGGGCCGCGACGAGGTGTTCATCGGACGCATCCGCGACGACGCCTCGCACCCCAACGGCCTCGCCATGTGGATCGTCGCCGACAACCTGCGCAAGGGCGCGGCCAGCAACGCCGTGCAGATCGCCGAGAGCCTCGTGACGAAGGGC
This sequence comes from Miltoncostaeales bacterium, assembly GCA_030833665.1. GTDB lineage: Bacteria > Actinomycetota > Thermoleophilia > Miltoncostaeales > Miltoncostaeaceae > SYFI01. Next base: position 108,467 of record JAURGT010000001.1, on the reverse strand, counting down.
TGGCTCTGATCTAGGGCCCTCAAGCGGCCCGGCCTCTGCCTGCGGTCTGCGCCCCTACGGCTGCCGTTGCGGGTTCGCCCGGGCCCCACCCCTGTCGGGGCCGGGTGGGCTCACGGTGCGTCCGTGGCTTCGTCAAAAGGGATTGGGCCTGCCGGGGTGGGCAGCATTCGGCGTGTCTGGGGGTGGCCATCGTCGGCCTTCTCGCGACATGCGGTGCATGAGGGGCGGATGATGCCGTCGGGGCGCATGGGAGCCTCGGTGCTCGATGGGCCATGTGCCGGGTCGCAGCGGCAGAGGCCCTCGAAGTAGTCGCGGGGGGAGGGGATGCCCGCTTCGCGCTCGGCATCGCGCAGCAGCGCGAAGGCCTCGGCTACAAGGGCCTCGGCGGCGGGCACCTCATCGGGGCTCGTCGCCTGGTCGAGCTCGGCCTGGGCGCGCCGGGCCACGCGGGTGGCGGCATCCAGGCGGTCGTCTGCGCGCGCGTGGTGCTCGGGCAGCACGGCGAGCACGTCGAGGCGCGCCCCGATGGCGTCGAGGCGCACATGGGCCACGGCGGTGCGGTCGACCATCTCCTCGCGCCGTACGCGGCGGCTCCGGCGTATCCCGAAGGCCGCCGCCCAGACGCCGCCGATCAGTGCGATGCCGATCAGGCCGAGCAGCGCACGTGTGGAGTCGCTCGACGATGGTGCGAGGGGCGGTCCAGCGGCAGCCCGGGCTGCGGCATCGGCACGTTGGATGGGGTCGGTGATGGCTCCCACCTTGGCGGCGCGCAGGTCACGGGTCATCGCGGCCTGGGTGCGGGGTCCTGCCACGCCCGTGGGGCGATCCGGTGCGACCGCCACCACCAGGCCGCCGAAGCCCAGTCGCTTTCGCAGCGCAGCCGCGTAGTCGCGCATCGACGCCGCACCGGCTGGCCCGGTGACCACCGCGATGCGTACGGGGCGCCCCGAGCGCTCGAGGTCGTCGGCCACCGCCTGCAACCGGGCCTGGGCGTCGGCCGTGCCCGCGCCCCCAACGATGGGGCTCACGTAGGCCGAGCCCTGCTCGAGGGCGTCCGTGGCCGGGTCGGCCAGTGCCGGGGCGACGAGTGCGAGCGCGGCCACCAGCGCCACCGCGATGGCGGCCACGCGGGTGATCACGCGGGCAGGGGCGCGCCGCCGGGCGCGGGGCGCAGGTCGCCAATGGCGGCCCGGGCCCGCTCTGCCAGGCCGGGCACCAGCCCGCCGAGTTCCATGCGCATGAGGCTCACCTGCCCCCGGCTGCGCACGGCGCGGAAGCCGAGCCGCTCGAGCATCTCGAGGTCGAAGAGGGTGTGGCCGAGAGCCGCGCGCTCATCGGGGTCAACCTCGTCGGGGTAGCGCATGGCAAAGGCCTCGATCGCCTGCATGCCCCGTCCCTTGATGTCGGCGAGGGCCTCGAGTACCAGGCGCTCGATCGATGCGCCGGGATCGGATCCCTGCACGTACGCGCACGTGATGAGCGCGCTGTCGCGCCCCGGGGGACCCGCGGGCAGGACGCGGGCGCGCGGGAATGCCGACGAGGGCCCGTACTGCAGTACGCCGATCACCGAATCGCCATCGCTCAGCACGCGGCCCCAGGGGCCGAACGCACGCTCCGTGCGGTGCGCCCAGCGATCGCGCTCCGACTCGTCGCTGCCTCCGCGGAGCGTCTGCCAGAACACGCAGTCGGTGCAGCAGGCCGGGAGGTCGCGCACGGATGCGCGGGTCAATGGGATGGGGCGCACATCATCAATCTAGGCGACGGCGAAGATGCGACCGAATGGCCGCCATGCGCAGCTTGGGTGACAGTCACGAATTTCGCCCTGGGCGTCGAAATGCGAACGGCCCGGTTGCCCGGGCCGTTCGGCTCAACCCCGGCGGCCGTCACCACGCGGTGACAGTCACCTTCCCTGGCTTACGCGCCGACGGTCTCCAGTACCTCGTCCATCGGCGTGAAGTGGCGCTTGAACTCCATGGTCTGCGTGGGCATGCCCAGGGCCAGGCCGATGAGCTGCGGGAGGTGCAGCACCGGCATGGCGTACTCCTCGCCCATCAGCTGCTCGGTCTTGCGCTGGTAGGCATCCATGGCGAGGTGGCACAGCGGGCACGGGGTGACCATGACCTGCGCACCGGCGTCACGGGCGCCGGAGAGGGCCACGTGGCTCTCCTTCAGCGCGACCTCCTCGCGGGCGAGGATGATCGGGAAGCCGCAGCAGCGGGTCTTGCCGTCGTAGTCGGCCACCTCGCCGCCGAGTGCAGTGATGAGGCGCTCGAGCGACTGCGGGCGGTCCGGGTCCTCGAAGCCCATCACCGACGACGGCCTGAGCAGCTGGCAGCCGTAGTAGGGAGCCACCTTCAGGCCGTTGAGGCCTCGCGGTCCGCGCTGCTCGAGCAGGGACAGGCCCTCCTCGGTGGCGAGGTACCAGAGCAGGTGAGTGACGTCGATCGTGCCCTGGTACGGGCGGGCGCCGGCGTTCACCAGCTCGCCGTTCACCTGCTCCAGCAGGCGCGGGTCCTCCTTCACCATCTTGTTCGCGCGGCGCAGGTTGAGCGTGCACACGTTGCAGATGGTGAGGATGTCCACGCCCATCTCCTCGGCCTCCGAGAGGATGCGCACGTTGAGCGTGAGGTACAGGTTGGGCTTCGCCTCGGCGATGTCACCGGCACCGCAGCAGGTTGCCTGGGGCATCGGAAGCAGCTCGATGTCGAGGAGCGGCGCCAGGGCCTTGGTGGTTGCGTTGAGCTCCTTCGAGCTGAACTCGGCCACGCAGCCGGGGTAGTAGGCGAACTGACGTGGCACTAGATGGTCTCCTTGACGTTCTTGATGAGCTTCGTGACCTGGTCGCGGTTCTTGACCTTGTGGGTAAGCGGCGACGCGGGCAGCTTGCCCTTCTGCAGCATGCGGAGCGCGAGCGGGGCGTTGAACGCGCCGCCCACCGGGTCGGTGAAGCCGCCCACGAGCTGCTCGTTGAGCTTGCCGCCGGTGCGCATGGAGATGAGGAAGGCCTTCGCGTGGCGCGCGCCCTTGTCCTTGGTGACCTTCTCCTGGAACGCGATGGCGCCGAGCTTCTCGATGGCGTCACGCGGGTCCACGCCCTTCGGGCAGCGCTCGTTGCAGAACATGCAGCGGGTGCAGTCCCAGATGCCGTGCTGCCCCGAGTAGAGCTTGGCGCGGTTCTTGCGCTGCGAGTCGCGCTCGTCGGCGGCGAAGCGGTAGCCCCAGGCGAAGGCCGCCGGCCCCACGAACTCGGGGTCGGCGGCGAGCGAGTTGCACTCGGAGTAGCAGGCGGCGCACAGGATGCATGCGCTCTCCTTCGCCACCTTCTCCATCGCGGCCTTGGGCACCAGGCGCTCCTTGTCGGGAGCGGGGCCATCGGGGATGAGGAACGGCTTGACGGCTTTGAACTTGTCCCAGAACGGCGTCATGTCGACGACCAGGTCCTTGATGGGCGCGAAGTTGCCGATCGGGTCCACCTGCAGGGTGCTCGACCCGCTCTCGGCCTTGGCCTCCTCGACCTGCGTCATGCAGGCGAGCACGGTCTTGCCATTCACCTTGCACGCACAGGAGCCGCAGATGGCCGAGCGGCAGGAGTAGCGCACGGCCAGCGTGCCGTCCTGCTCGTTCTGGATGCGCAGCAGCGCGTCCAGAACCGTGGTCTTCTCCTCGTGGTCGAGGTTGAAGTCCTGGTGGTACGACTCGAGATCGCCCGAGTCCGGCTGGTAGCGGAAGACGCGGAACGTAGTGCTCGCCATCAGTAGGACCTCACCTGGGGCTCGTACTTGGTCATGGTCACGGGCGAGTAGTCGAGGCGGATCTCGCCGTCGTCCAGGTACGCCAGCGTGTGCTTCATCCAGTTCTCGTCGTCGCGCTCCGGGAAGTCGGTGCGCGAGTGGGCGCCGCGGCTCTCGTGGCGGGCGATCGCGCCGGTCACCATGCAGTCGGCGAGGTCGAGCAGGTAGCCCGTCTCGATGGTGTGGATGAGGTCGGTGTTGAAGGTCTTGCCCTTGTCATCGACCACCACGCCCTGGAACTGCTGCTTGAGCTCGTCGACCGTGGCCTTGGCCTCGCGCAGGGTGGCGTCCTCGCGGAACACGCCGACCTTCTCCTGCATGACGGTGGCCAGCTCGTCGCGGATCTCACCCTGGCGCGGGCCATTCTCGCGGGCGAGCAGGCCCTCGATGCGGTCCTGGGTCTCCTGGGCCGCGTTGCCGGGCACCTTGGGCGCCGGAGCCTCCTGGGCATAGGCGGCGGAAGCCTCGCCGGCGCGGGCGCCGAACACCACGGCCTCGAGCAGCGAGTTTCCGCCCAGGCGGTTGGCGCCGTGCACCGATACGCAGGAGCACTCGCCTGCGGCGAAGAGGCCCGGCATGTGCGGGGCAGCCCCCCAGTTGTCCACGTGCACGCCACCCATGTGGTAGTGCGCGCCGGGCCGGATCGGGATGGGCTCCTCGATCGGGTCGGTGCCGGCGAAGGCGATGGCCAGCTCGCGGATCTGCGGCAGGCGCTCCATGATGCGGTCGCGACCAAGGTGGCGCAGGTCGAGCAGCACGCAGCCGTCGATGCCGCGACCCTCCTGGATCTCCGTGGCCTCGGCGCGCGAGACGACGTCACGCGACGCCAGCTCGAGCTTGTTGGGGGCGTACTTGCTCATGAAGCGGTCCCCGTCCTTGTTCAGGAGGTACCCGCCCTCTCCGCGGGCACCCTCCGTCACGAGCACGCCGTTGGCGGCGAGCGTGGTGGGGTGGAACTGCATGAACTCCATGTCCTTGAGCGGGACGCCCTTGCGAAGGGCCAGGCTCATGGCATCGCCGGTCGACGCGTGCGCGTTCGTCGAAGGGCGGTACACACGGCCGGCGCCACCCGTGGCCATGACGACGGCCTTGGCACCGATGGTCTCGATCTGCCCGTGGATCATGTCGTAGGCCACAACGCCCACGGCGTTCCCGTTGTCGTCGGTGACGAGGTCGGTGACGAACCACTCCTCGTAGGTCGGGATGTTGTACTTCACGCACACGGTGTAGAGCGTGTGCAGGATGACCAGTCCGGTGAGGTCGGCCGCGTAGCAGGTGCGCGGGAACCCGGCGCCGCCGAAGGGGCGCTGGGCGATCTTGCCGGAGTCCTCCTGGCGGCTGAAGACCGCGCCCCAGTGCTCCAGTTGGTACACCTCGAGCGGGGCCCGTGCGCACAGGATCTCGATGGCGTCCTGGTCGCCGATGTAGTCGGCGCCCTTCACCGTGTCGAAGGTGTGGTTGTCGGTGTTGTCCTCGGTCTCGTTTCCGAGAGCCGCGTTGATTCCGCCCTGGGCGGCGCCTGAGTGGCTTCGCACCGGATGCAGCTTCGTCACGAGGGCGACGTCAACGCCCGCCTCGTGCGCGGCGATCGCCGCGCGCATCCCCGCAAGACCAGCGCCGACGACGACGACGTCGTGTTCGCGCACTTTTCCCTGACCTCCGGTCGTGTGAGAGGGTTCCCGCTGCCGCGAAGGCTACCGCAGCACGGGCCTCCCGAATGTCCCTTCGGCGGGGACATTCGGCCCTCTACGGGGAGTAGCGCCTACCCCCGGCAAACCGCTCGAAGTAACGGCCGGACGAGATGTCGGTGACCTTCACGACGTCGCCGGTCTGCGGGGCGTGCACCATCTGGCCGCCGCCGATGTAGAGGCCCATGTGCCCGATGTAGCCGGACGAGTCTGCGAAGAACACCGTATCGCCGGGCTTGAGCTGCCCGAATGGCACATAGGCGCCCACCGTGGCCTGGTCCTCGGCCACGCGCGGGATCCTCATCCCGAGCTGCCCGAACACCCAGTAGGTGAGGCCCGAGCAGTCGAAGCCGCCAGGCTTCGAACCGCCCCACAAATACGGCGTACTCAGGTACGACATCGCCAGTTGCACGGCCTGGCCGCCGAGTCCGGGCTTCGATCCCGGCACCACGGTGTTCTTCGCGAAGGCCACCTGGCTGGGCTTTCCGGCCTCGGGCTGGAACACCACCACGTCGCCCGGCACCACCGGGAACTCGGCCTCAAGCGGCCTGCCGGCGAGCACGAGCGCCCAGCCCCTGCTTTGCTCGATGGCTGCGTTGGTCTGCGGTCGCTCCCCGTCGATGCCGAGGTAGAGCGGATCGTCGGCCGTTGCGTTGAACTTCCCGCCCGCCGAGGCCTTCAGGTGCAGCGCGCGCGACCGCGCGGCAACCGCGCCGGCCACCAGGGCCTCCTTGCCGGTGTCGCCCCACTCGGGTGGCATGTCGCCGGGCAGCACGCCCTTGATGTAGTTCTCGGTGCTCGTCTGGTTGATCACCGCCATGGTGCGGGCGCTGCTCGTGACCACCCGCAGGCTCCCGCGGTAACGCAGCTCCAGCGGGTCGGACATGCGGATGCCGGTCTCGGCTGATCCGCTGTCGAGCCGCACCGGCCCGATGAACTTGAGCGACTTCGCCCCGGGGACGTCCAGGTCGGTGACGGCGAAGCCTGTCTTGCCGAAGCGCTTGATGAGGATTCGGTGACCCACGGCGACCCGGCGCCCCTTGGCTCCCCGCCGGCCCTCGTCCACCAGCCGCAGCACGGTCTTGCCCTGCATCACCACCTGCCTGGCCTGGTCGGCCACGAGGATGCGCACGGTCTGCTGGGGCAACTGCGTGAGCTGGCTGCCGGGGAAGGCCTCGCGCACGATCTGCTGCGCCGTCTTGCCGCGCTTGGCCTGGGCGAGGGCGTCATTGCGCGTCATCGGCGCGGCCGTGGCGACGGACCCGGCCACGACAAGCGCCAGGCCGGCTGCGATCAGGGGCCGGAGGAACATCTCCTTCCAACCTAGCAGCGCCCTCACATCACGCCACAGGGGCCCTGCGCGGGTGGATCGCCACGTTCGGCCTGCTTGCAGCGCGGGCGAGACCCCGCGGCGCCTCGGGTTATCCCGAGGCGAAGACCTTCCCGAGCCGCTCCATCCCCACCGAGATCTCGTCGGGCGACACGCCCGAGTAGGCCAGTCTCAACGTGTTGTGGTGGCCCTCGCTGAAGCAGGCTGACCCGGCCACGTAGATGACCCCGGCCTCCTGCGCCACGGGAAGCAGCGCATCAGCCGACATGCCGTCCGGCAGCTCGAGCCACATGAAGAACCCACCGTTGGGCGGCGTGCACTTCGTGCCCTCGGGCATCAGGTGCAGTCCCTCTGCCATGGCGTCGCGGCGGACGCGCATGAGTTCGGTGACCCGGGCGATGTTGGGGTCGAGCAGGCCGTCCTCGCACACCTTGAACACCGCGGCCTCGGGAAGGTGCGCGGGCGAGATGTAGGTCTGGTTGGCGCGGGTGGTGAGGGTCTTCACCAGGTCGGCCGGCGCGATGAGGTACCCCACGCGAAGTCCTGGCGCGAGGGTCTTGGAGAACGAGGACGAGAACATCACCCTCCCGGGGCCGCCAAGCTCGTAGATGCTCGGCAGCGGGTCGCCCTCGAACCGCAGGCGGCCGTAGGGGTCGTCCTCGAGTATCCAGAACCCGTGCTTCTCGGCCAGCGCCACCAGCGCCCTGCGCTTCTCGAGCGAGATCGTCGTGCCCGCGGGGTTGTGGAAGTTCGGGATGGTGTAGACGAGCTTGGGCACGCGGCCGGCCTCGCATGCGGCGGCGAGCGCCTGCACGTCCATGCCGTCATCCTCCATGGGGATCTCGAGGATCTCCATGCCATGCATCTGCGCCTGCAGCAGCGCCCGGTCGTAGGTGGGCGCCTCGAGGCCGATGAGGTCGCCGGGGGCCAGGAACGTCTCGAGCAGGAACACGTAGCCCTCGAGGGAGCCGTTGGTGATGAGCACCCGGTCGGCCGTGGTGCCGTGGTGCGCGGCGAGCCACTCGCGCAGCGGGGGGTAGCCGCCACCGGTGCCGTACGAGAGGATCACCGTCGGGTCGGCCGCGAGGGCCGCGTCGGCGCAGCGGGCGATCAGCCCACCATCGAGCGCCTCCGGAGCCGGGGCGCCCCGGGCGAATGAGATGACGTCGGGCACGGCGCGGCAGTCTAGACACGCGGCCGTGCCGGTAGCCTCGCCTTCGTGGCGACATTCGTCCTGATCCACGGCGCGATGCACGGCGGGTGGTGCTGGCGGCCGGTTGAGGCGCTGCTGCGCGAGGCCGGTCACGAGGCGCACGCCCCCACGCTCACGGGCATGGGCGAGCGGGCGCACCTGCTGTCGCCCGAGGTCGGGGCGGACACTCACGTGGCCGACGTCCTGGCCACGCTGCGCATGGAGGACATCCGCGGTGGCGTCCTCGTGCTGCACTCCTACGCCGGCGTGCTCGCGGGCCCCGTGGTGCAGGCCGCCGGCGACCGCGTGGCCCGCGTGGTGGCGATGGGCGCCTTCCTCGCCGACCCCGGGGAGTGCCTCGCAGATGTCGAGCCGCCCGAGGTGGCGCGGCGCTACCGGCAACTGGTTGCCGAGGAGGGTCAGGGCTGGCGCGTGCCCGCCTCGCCCGCATTCATGGAGCAGTGGTCGGTGCCGGCTCGCCTGCGCGCCGTCGTGGGACCACGGCTCACGGACTTCCCGGCGCGGTGCGTGGACGACCGCGTGGCGTACGACCGCGCGGTGCTGGACGCCCTGCCGCGCGACTACGTGGAGCACACGGACCCGCCGCTCGCCAGCCTGGCTGCCACGGTGGAGAGGGCCCGCGATCGCGGCTGGCGCATGCACCAGGTGGCAACCGGGCACGACCTCATGATGGAGGATCCCGCCGGTACCGCCCGGCTGCTCATGGAGATCGCCTCCTGAACAGCCGGGCGGTGCGCCGGTGGGTCGCTACTTCAGGGTGTCGGCCACGATCTCGGCGACCTCGGTGGGGTTGGTCCCCACCCGCACGCCGAGCGCCTCGAGAGCATCCTTCTTGCCCTGGGCGGTGCCGGACGATCCGGTGATGATGGCGCCGGCATGGCCCATCTGCTTGCCGGGAGGAGCCTGGAAGCCCGCGATGTAGCCCACCACCGGGGTCTTCATGTTGGCGGCGATGAACTCGCCGGCCTTCTCCTCCTCGTCGCCGCCGATCTCGCCGACCATCACCACGAGGTCGGTCTCGGGGTCGGCCTCGAACATCTGGAGGGTGTCGATGAACGACGAACCCACGATCGGGTCGCCGCCAATGCCCACCACCGTGCTCTGCCCGATACCGAGGTCACCGATCTCCTTGGAGATCTGGTAGGTCAGGGTGCCCGAGCGGCTCACGATGCCCACCCTTCCCGGCGTGAAGACGTCGGTGGGCATGATGCCCACCGTGGCCTTGCCGGGGCTGATGGCGCCGGGGCAGTTCGGACCGAGCAGGCGCTGATTGCTGCGCTGCAGGTGGGTGTACACGCGCATCATGTCGTGCGCGGGGATTCCCTCGGTGATCGCGATCGTGAGGTCGATGCCCGCGTCGAGCGACTCGTAGATGGCATCGGTGGCAAACCGCGGCGGCACGAAGATCATCGAGGTGTTCGCCCCGGTGGCCTCCACGGCATCGCGCACGGTGTTGAACACCGGGATGCCCTCGACGTCCTGCCCGGCCTTGCCGGGGGTGACGCCCGCCACCACGTTGGTGCCGTACGCCCTGTTGCGCAGGGTGTGGAACTGACCCTCGCGGCCGGTGACTCCCTGCACCACCAGCTTGGTGTTCTCGTCGACCAGGATGCTCACGAGGCCTCCTTCGCGAGCTCCACGGCGCGCTTGGCGGCCGAGAGCATCGTGGGCTCGACCACCACGTTGGCCGGTGCGCGCTCGGCGATGATGGCGCGCCCCGCCTCCGCGGCGGTCCCGTCGAGGCGCACGACGATCGGGAGCGTGGCCCCCAGCTTGTCGAGCGCCGTGAGGAGGCCTTCGGCCACCTCGTCGCAGCGTGTGATGCCGCCGAAGATGTTGATCATCAGCGACTTCACCTTGGGGTCGCTCAGCAGCACCTCGAGCGCGGTGGCCACGGCCTCTGCGTTCGACCCGCCGCCGGCGTCCAGGAAGTTGGCGGGCCTGCCGCCGGCGAGCGCCACCACGTCGAGGCTGCTCATCACGATGCCCGCGCCGTTGCCCATGATCCCCACGTCGCCGTCGAGCTTCACGTAGGTCACGCCGCGCTCATGCGCCATGCGCTCCTGCTCGTCGTCGGTGACGCTCTCCTTGAGTGCCTCCAGGTCGGGGTGACGGTAGAGCGCGTTGTTGTCGATCGACACCTTGGCGTCGAGCGCCACCACACGGTCATCTGCGGTCCAGATGAGCGGGTTGATCTCGATGAGCGTGGCCTCGAGCCCGATGAAGGCCTCGTACGCCTTGGTGAGCGCGTCGAGCACGCCCTTCTGCGCCGGCTCGTCGATGTCGGCGTGGTAGATGAGCCAGCGTGCGTGGTGGGGCTGGAAGCCCACGAGCGGGTCCACGTGGAGGCGCGCGAGCGCCTCCGGGTGCTCCTCGGCAACGGCCTCGATGTCCATGCCGCCCATGGCCGAGAGCATCACGAGGGGCTTCTTCGCCGAGCGGTCGAACGTGACCGAGGCGTAGTACTCCTTCTTGATGTCGGAGGCGGCCTCGATCCAGAGCCGCTTCACCACGTGGCCCTTGATGTCCATGCCGAGGATGTTGTCCGCCTCGGCGTAGGCCTCGTCGGGGTCCTTGGCGAGCTTGATGCCGCCGGCCTTGCCGCGACCGCCCACCTGCACCTGCGCCTTCACGACGACCGTGCCGCCGATTGCCTCGGCGGCGGCCTTCGCCTGCTCGGGCGTGTCGGCAACCTCGCCCGATGGCACGGCGAGGCCGTACTTGGCGAAGAGCTGCTTGCCCTGGTACTCGAAGAGATCCACCCGCGTCCCTTGTCTCGCTGTCAGTGAACGGCCCGCATCGGGGGCGGGCCGGTCGGGGACTCTACCCATGAGATGGGTCCGGGCGGCCGTCTACCCTCGCGGCCATGTCGGCTGACAGGGCCAATGCGCAACGGCTTGAGATGCTGCTGGTGCTGCAGTGGCTCGACGAGGGCATGGCCGTGGACGGCGACGTGATGCTCTCGGTGCCCACCGCCGCCGCCGAACTCGGGTTCGAGGGCGACGACGGCCTGCTGGCGCTCATGGCCGCCCTCGGGGTGCTCGAGGACGAGGGACGGGTCACCGTGACGTGGCCAGGGCGCCCCTTCGACTCCGCCGAGGCGCGCGTGCTGCTCTCGCCCGAGATCGCCCGCGACGCCGCGGCCCTGTTCGGGTCGTAGTCGCCGCGCCCTAGCGGCGCATCATCCGCAGCGCGATGGCCGCGCCCACCGCGACGCCGATGAGCCCGCCGATCACGAGCGCTGTGGTGCGGTTGGCCGCGGCGGGGTCGAGCACGGCCACCAGGCCCGCGGCGACGCCCACGCCGATCGCGCCCACGATGATTGCCGCACCGATCGCGATGCCCAGCGCCCCCGCGTCGGGCATGCGCCAGCGCCGGTCATCGTCATCGGTCGTGGCGTCCGGTCCGCTGAAGAGGCGGACGTCCTCCGGGTCGCGGGCGGTCACGGCGATGCCGCTCGCCATGTCGCGCAGCGTCTCGGGGTACACGGTGGCCTCGCGCGCCAGGGCCCGCAGCGCCACGCCCGCGCGCGCCAGGTGCAGCGGATCACGGGGCATGGCGCGGGCCAGCGCGGCCGCGGTGAGCGCGGCCGCCTCGGCCGGATCGATGTCCCCTGAGTAGATGACGGGCTCCGCGTCGTCGGGGTCGTCGCCCGGCTCGAGGACGAGGTCGGCGATCGCCGACCCCGGCGGAGGGGACACCTCGCCGGGCGGCACGGCCAGCCCGCCGATCTCGCAGCGGCCGGTGAGGTCGACGAGATCATCGGGAGCCGACGCCCCGAATGCGCGGATCACCGCCTGCCGCCCCGGACCATCGGCCGCGGACAGGCGGTCGGCCGCCAGCGCCACGCCGCAGGCGAGCACGGCCCGGCGCACCGTCTCGCGGTCGGCGTCGCCGGGATCCACGAGGGCCCCGGCCGAGGCGCGGCCCGCCCCGAGGCGGCCCGCCCACAGGACGACGCGGGTCATCTCAACCGATGACGGCGATGACCTCGTCGGCGGCCACCGACTGGCCGGCCTCGATGCTCACCGCGCTGATGGTGCCCGCCGTGTGGGCGGTCACCTCGTTCTCCATCTTCATCGCCTCGATGATGCAGATGACGTCGCCCACGGCGACCTCCTGGCCGTCCGCCACGGCCACGCTGAGCACCGTGCCCTGCATCGGCGAGTGCACCTCGCCGGTGGCGCTTCCGCCACCGGACCCGTGGTGGCTGGAGCCGCCCTTGCGTTCGCGCTTCTTCTTCGGCGGCGGCGCGCCCCCGGCGGCCAGGTCCTTCTCGGGGATGAACAGACGCACGTCGAACCTGCGGCCACCCACCTCGGCAACGAGCGAGCGCTCGGCCACCGGCTCGGCCTCGGGGGCCTCCGGCGCAGGCGGCGGGGCGCCGTCGCGGGGAGGGAGGGGGGTGTTCTCGGCACTCATGGCCTCGAGCGCGTCGTGGCAGGCGCCGCCGTCGATGAACTCCTGCTGGTTCAGCAGCCAGATGTGGAAGGGGATCAGCGTGGTGACGCCCTCCACCACGTACTCCTCGAGCGCGCGCAGCATTCGCCTGCGGGCGGCCTCGCGGTCGATGTCCCAGGTGATGAGCTTCGCCACCATGGGGTCGTACATGTCGCTGATCACCGAGCCGCCCTGCACGCCCGAATCCACCCGGACGCCCGGGCCGGCCGGCTCGCGGTAGGCGGTGATGGGCCCGGGGGTGGGCAGGAAGCGCCTCTCGGCGTCCTCGGCGTTGATGCGGCATTCGAAGGCATGCCCGCGCGGCGCCACCTGGTCCTGCGTGATCGACACCGGCTCGCCGGCGGCGATGCGCACCTGCTCGCGGATGAGGTCGAGCCCGGTCACCATCTCGGTGACCGTGTGCTCCACCTGGATGCGCGTGTTCATCTCGAGGAAGAAGAACTCCTCGCCCGACACCAGGTATTCCAGCGTGCCGGCGGATCGGTAGCCGACGGCCTCGGCCGCGCGCACCGAGGCCTCGCCCATGCGCTGGCGCAGGCCGTCGCTCACGATGGGGCTGGGCGTCTCCTCCACCAGCTTCTGGTGCCGGCGCTGCACCGAGCAGTCGCGCTCGCCCAGCCACAGCGTGGTGCCCTGGCCGTCCGCGAGCACCTGGATCTCCACGTGGCGGGGGTGCGGCAGGTAGCGCTCGAGGTACACCGTGGAGTCGGCGAAGAACTTCTCGCTCTCGCGCCGGGCACCCTCGAAGGCGCCCTCGAGGTCGTCGGGCGTCAGCGCCACGCGGAAGCCCTTGCCACCACCGCCGGCCGCGGCCTTCACGGCGATGGGGTAGCCGATCTGCTCGGCGATCCCCGTGGCCTCGGCGACGTCGGCTACGCCCTCGGTGACCCCCGGCACGATCGGCACGCCCGCGGCGTCCATGAGGGCGCGCGCGGCGGTCTTCGACCCCATGGCGTCGATGGCATCGGGTGGCGGCCCGATGAAGGTGATGCCGGCCTCCTCGCAGGCGCGTGCGAAGGGGGCGTTCTCGGCCAGGAACCCGTAGCCCGGGTGCACGGCCTGGGCGCCGGATGCCGCGGCCACCTCGAGGATCTTCGGGATGTTCAGGTAGGTGTCGGTGGCGGGCCCGGGGCCCAGTGAGTGCGCCTCGTCGGCGAACTGCACGAACAGCGCGTCGCGGTCGGCCTCGGAGTACACGGCCACCGAGCGAATGCCCATCTCGCGCAGCGTCCGCATCACGCGGATGGCGATCTCGCCGCGGTTTGCCACCAGCACCGCCTCGAACATCAGCGACTCCTCATCTGGTCGGGGGCGAGACCCACGCCCTCATGCATCGCCGCCCGGCGCCAGGACGACCGATAGGCCGCCGGCCGCGGGTCGGCGTCCGCGCCGCCCTGCGCGCTGAGCGCGGCGTGCACCGCGGCCGCGATGGCCGCGGCCTCGTCGGGCGTCGGGGAGGGGGAGATCCGCACTGCAGCGCTCACAGCGGGATGTTCCCGTGCTTGCGCTTCGGTCCGTCCACGCGCTTGGTGAGTGACGCCTCGAGCGCCTTCACCAGCCACGGGCGGGTGTCCTCGGGCTGGATGACGTCGTCCACGTAGCCGCGCTCCGCCGCCAGGTAGGGGTTGGCGAAGCGCTCCTTGTACTCGGCGATGAGCTCGGCGCGACGGGCCTCGACGTCGCCGCCCTCGTCGGCCACGCGCTTGAGCTCGCCGCGGAAGATGATGTTCACCGCGCCGTCCGCGCCCATCACCGCGATCTCGGCCGACGGCCAGGCCGCGTTGAAGTCGGCGCCGATGTGCTTGCTGTTCATCACGTCATAAGCGCCACCGTAGGCCTTACGGGTGATGACCGTGATCTTGGGCACCGTGGCCTCGGCGTACGCGTAGAGCAGCTTGGCGCCGTGCAGGATGATGCCGCCGTACTCCTGGCTGGTGCCGGGCAGGAACCCCGGCACGTCGACGAACGAGATGATCGGGATGTTGAAGGCATCGCAGAAGCGGATGAAGCGCGCGCCCTTGATGGAGGCGTCGATGTCCAGCACGCCGGCGAGCGCCTTGGGCTGGTTGCCGATCACGCCCACCGAATGGCCGTTGAGCCGTGCGAAGCCGATCACCAGGTTCTGCGCGTAGAGCGGCGCGATCTCCATGAACTCGCCGTCGTCGAACACCAGCTCGATGACGTGCTTCATGTCGTACGGCTTGTTGGGGTTGTCGGGCACGATCGCGTGCAGCTCGGGCTCGCGGCGCTCGGGGTCGTCCGAGGGCACCTCATAGGGCGCGCCGTCGAGGTTGTTCTGCGGGATGAACGAGAGCAGGTGGCGCACGTCGTCGAGGCACGACTCCTCGTCCTCGGCGGCGAACTGGGCCACGCCCGACTTCATGGCGTGGCTGAGCGCCCCGCCCAGGTCCTCCATGGTCACGTCCTCGCCCGTGACCGTCTTGATCACGTCGGGGCCCGTGATGAACATGTGGCTCGTCTCCTTCACCATGAAGATGAAGTCGGTGATCGCCGGGCTGTACACCGCGCCGCCGGCGCACGGGCCGAGGATCACCGAGATCTGGGGGATCACCCCGCTGGCCTGCACGTTGCGGTAGAAGATGTCGGCGTAGCCGCCCAGGCTCACCACGCCCTCCTGGATGCGCGCGCCGCCCGAGTCGTTCAGGCCGATGAGCGGGCAGCCCATGCGCACGGCCATGTCCATGACCTTGCAGATCTTCTCGGCGAACACCTCGCCGAGGCTGCCGCCGAACACCGTGAAGTCCTGGCTGAACACGAAGACCCGCCGACCGTCCACGGTGCCGTGCCCGGTGATCACGCCGTCGCCCCACGGCCGGTTGTCCTCGAGGCCGAAGCCCGTGGCGCGGTGGCGCGTGAACATGTCGAGCTCCACGAACGAGCCCGGGTCGAGCAGCAGGTCGATGCGCTCGCGGGCCGTCAGCTTGCCGCGGGCGTGCTGGCGCTCCACCCCGGCGTCGCCCGACGGGTTCATGGCCTCGGCGCGAAGCTCCTCGAGGTACTTCTCGGCGTCGGAGGTGTTCACCCGGCGGCCGCCATCATGCGGTCGTACTCGCCGAACTCCTCGCGCAGCACGCCGCACACCTCACCGATCGTGGCACGTGCGCCGAGCGCGCGGTGCATGGGCGGCAGCAGGTTGTCGGTGCCGCGGGCGGCGCTGCGCACGGCGTCGAGGGCGGCCGATACCTCGGCCTCATCCCGCGCGGCGCGCAGGTCGGCCAGGCGCTGCACCTGCGCCCGCTCGATGGCCGGGTCGATCTTCAGGATGTCGATCTCCGTCTCCTCCGGCTCCGCCTGGATGTTGATGCCCACCACCTTGCGCTCGCCGCTCTCCATGGCCTTGTGCCAGCGATAGGCGGCGTCAGCGATCTCGTCGCGCATGAACTCGATGCTGTCCACCGCGCCGCCGCGCTCGTCGATGCGGGCGATCAGCTCGCGGGCGCGCTCCTCGATCTCCGCGGTGAGTGCCTCCACCATCCAGCCGCCGGCCAGGGGATCGGAGCTGTCGGTGATGCCGGTCTCCTCGGCGATCACCTGCTGAGTGCGAAGCGCCAGCTTGGCCGACTGCTCGGTGGGCAGCGCGAGGGCCTCGTCGTAGCCGTTGGCGTGGATCGACTGCGCCCCGCCCAACGCGGCGGAGAGCACCTGCAGCGCAACGCGCACCACGTTGTTGTCGGGCTGCTGCGCCGTGAGCGTCGAGCCGCCCGTCTGTGCGTGGAAGCGCAGCGCCATCGACTTGTCATCCTTGGCGCCGAACCGCTCGCGCATGATGCGCGCCCACAGGCCGCGTGCGGCGCGGAACTTCGCGACCTCCTCGAGGAAGTTCGAGTGGGCGTTGAAGAAGAACGACAGGCGCGGCGCGAAGCGGTCGACATCGAGTCCGGCGTTCACCGCCGCCTGCACGTAGGCGATGCCGTCGGCCAGCGTGAAGGCGACCTCCTGCACGGCCGTCGATCCGGCCTCGCGGATGTGGTACCCGCTGATCGAGATGGTGTTGAAGCGCGGCATCTCCGCGGCGCAGTACGCGAAGGTGTCGGTGGTGAGCCTCATGCTCGCGTGCGGGGGGAAGATGTAGTTGCCGCGGGCGATGTACTCCTTGAGGATGTCGTTCTGGATTGTGCCGCGCAGCTGGTCGGCCGGCACGCCCTGCGCCTCGCCCACCAGGCGGTAGAGCAGGAGCAGCACGGCCGCCGGCGCGTTGATGGTCATGCTCGTGGACACCTCGCCGAGCGGGATGCCGTCGAACACCCGCAGCATGTCGTCCACCGAGTCGATGGCCACGCCCACGCGTCCCACCTCGCCGAGGGCCCGCGGGTCGTCGGAGTCCATGCCCAGCTGCGTGGGCAGGTCGAAGGCCATCGAGAGCCCCGGCGCGCCGTTCGCAAGCAGGTACCGGAAGCGCTCGTTGGTCTCCTCGGCGGTGGCGAAGCCCGCGTACTGCCGCATGGTCCACGGCTTCTCGCGGTACATCGTGCGGTACGGGCCGCGCACGAACGGGAATTCGCCGGGCTCGCCGAGCGCCGTCGCGAGGTCGAGCGAGGCCACGTCATCCTCGTGGTAGACCGGCTTGATCTCGATTCCGGAGTCGGTGCTGCGCGCGTCTCCGGCGGCTTCGGTACTGCTCGTCACGCGGGCCTCCGCGGGTCGTGATGCACGCCCGGCATCGCCCTCGCGTGCGGCGGCACGCTACCAGAAGAGGGGGTCCGGGCCGGGCCCCCGCCACCGGCCGCCAGGGCGCGATAGCCTCACGCCCATGAGCGATCAGGACCGCCGGCTCGAGCCCGGCACGGGCCCCGGCGTGGGGGTGATCGAGGCCACCGACCAGTCGGTGGACGTCGAGGAGAACCTCTGGACCGACGACTCCGGCGAGGACCTCCAGGGCTGGTACTGCATCGCCACCGACCCATGGCCGTGCCCGGCGGAGGGCTGCGGCTTCGTGGCCAACCACATCACCGCCGCCCACCTGGTGATCTGCTGGCCCGAGATGGACGACCCGAACCTGCTCACCCACGCCCAGATCGCCAAGGAGGTCGGGCGCAACCCGCGGGTGGTCGAGTACCAGACCGGCATGGGTCCGGCCTGCTCGTACTACCAGTGGATCGCCGCCGGCCGTCCGGTGCACGGCATCAAGGCGACTTAGGGGTCACAGAGGCGCCCGGCCTTCCGGCTGCGGTCCCGCTCCGCACGGCTGCTGATGCGGGTGCGGCCGGGTTCCACCCCTCTCGGGGCGCCCTAGAGCAGCTTCCGTGCCTTCAGGTCGCTGATGATCGCCGTTGCGAGGGTGCGGGAGATGAGTGGCACCTTCGCGAGGAAGGGGTTGTCGTCGGGGGCGGCTCCCACCTCCACGATCACGCGCGACCTCGCGGTGGTGCGGTAGAAGCCGTAGAAGTGGTTCATGCGCCGGTTGGAGTTCGGGGGGATCACCCCGCTGAAGCGGCCGCGGGCTCCATTGGCCGGGGTGAAGATCGACTTCAGGGCCGCCGAGAGGCGGCGGGCGGTTCCGGCTGAGGTGCGCTCGACGGCGGGACTCACCTTCGTGGCCGGCGTGCGGTGCCGCCCGCTGTTGGGGTAGGGGGTGGGCCTGGCCGTGCCAGTGCCCTCGCCCCGGTAGTAGTTCTCATTGCCGCCGGTGATCGCATGGCCCACCATCGCGGCGCCGCCGGGGGAGTCGTGGTGGATACTCACGAAGGTGGCGCCGGCCACGCCGAGCGGCTCCACCCGTGCGGCGAGCCGACGGGCATCCACGCCGGCCGCCTTCAGCCGCTTGATCATGGCGTCGCGAACTCGGCGGTTGAACGTCGACTCGAGGCCGAAGGGGTTGCCCGATGCCCCGGTCTGCGCCAGGTATCCAGGCTCCCCGGGCGAGAGGTGACCGGCCTGCACCAGCACCACGGGCGGCTGGGCCGAGAGCGCGGCGGGCGCGGCCAGGGCGAGCGACGCGCTGATGGCGATAACGGCAGTGCGCATGGGGCGGCAGGATGCCACCGGCCTCGGACTTCGCCTGCCACGGCGGTTCCGCGCCGCCGCGCCGCTACCCGCGAGAGCGCTTCCTGCGCGCGAACACGTCGAGCGAGAGCGACCTCACCCGGTCGAGGATGAGCACGCCGTCGAGGTGGTCCATCTCGTGGAGGATCACCCGGGCCTCAAAGCCGGTGGACTCGATCTCGTGCTGGTCGCCGGCCAGGTCGTGGAACCCCACCGCGATCTCCACCGGGCGCTCGACGTTGGCCGTAATCTCGGGCAGGCTGAGGCAGCCCTCGCGCCCCACCTCGGCGCCCGAGTGATGCAGCACCACCGGGTTCACCAGCACGAGGGACCCGTGCGGGTCCGGCACCTTGGGGTGCCCCGTGCAGTCGATGAAGCACACACGCCACAGCTCTCCCACTTGTGGCGCCGCGATGCCAGTGGTGCGCGGGAACGACCGCGCGGTGTCCTCGAGGTCGCGCGCCACGCGCGCGAGCGCGGGCCCGAACGACCTGACCGGCGCGCACATCGTCTTGAGCCGCCGGTCGGGGTATATGACGACGGGACGGATCAGAGAAGGCGCTCGGACTCCGACTGCACCGACACGTCGAGCCCCGCGAGATCGGGGCACCGGATCGCCTGTTCAAGGCCGGCGCTGTCCATGCCGTCAGGCAGATCCGCCTCGATGCCGAGCACGTAGATCGGCGGCTCGCCGACCAGGCGCGAGCTGAGGTCGACGATGTTCACGCCCGCCGCGGCCAGCGCCGAGGCCGCGCCGTGCACGATGCCCGGGCGGTCGGCACCGTAGATCGTGATCACGCAGCGCTCCCGGCCGGCATCGCCGGGCGCCGGGGAAGCGGGACGCACGCCGAGCGAGAGGCCGAGGCCGCTCGCGGTGGGGGCGAGCAGCTCGACGATGTCCTGGTCGGTGACCCCCTCGGGAACCTCCACGGCCAGCACCATCGCGAACGACCCGGCGAGGATGCTCGCGCGGCAGTTCTCGACGTTTCCGCCCGCCTCCAGCAGGGCCCCGGTGACGGCCGCCACGATGCCGGGGCGGTCCTCCCCGACGATGCTCACGGTGAATTCGCTCATGCGCCGAGGATAGGGGTCCTATGCTTCGTGCGTGGGCGTCCGCACCTCGCTGAATCCCGCACTGCTCGTGACGGCAGCGCGCATCGCGCTGATCCCCGTCGTGATGGTGCTGATCCTCGTAGACGACGAGGGCGGCCGGTACTGGGCGTTCGCCCTCTACGTGGTGGCGGCCGCCACCGACTCGCTCGACGGCTGGCTCGCGCGATCGCGCGGCGAGGTGACCGTCGCCGGGGCCTTCCTCGACCCCCTCGCCGACAAGCTGCTGGTCACCGGGGCGCTGCTGTGCCTCATCGAGGTCGGTGAGGTGTCGGCGTGGGTCGCCATGGTCATCATCACCCGCGAGTTCGCCGTCACCGGACTGCGGCTCGTGGCCGTGCGCGAGGACCTGGTGATCCCCGCCAGCAACCTCGGCAAGGTCAAGACGCTCAGCCAGAACGTGGCCGTCGCCTGGGTGATCCTGCAGGTGGCGCCGCAGTGGCAGTACGACGCCCTGCTCTACCTCGCCGTGGCCCTCACCGTCATCTCGGGCGCCTACTACTTCATCATGGCGCGCCGCCGGCTCTTCGAGGGCCGCGTGCCCGCGCCCGACGTCACCGGAGATCCGTGAACCAGGCCCTCGTCCTCGTCGTCGCCTACCTGCTGGGCTCCATCCCCTTCGCCTACCTCGCAGGCCGCCTCAACGGCGTCGACCTCCGGACGGTCGGCAGCGGCAACCTCGGCGCCACCAACGTGTTCCGCACCCTCGGCCGCACCGTGGGCATCACCGTCATGGTGCTCGACATCGCCAAGGGCGCGGCCGCCGTGCTCATCGCCCAGTGGGTGGTGGGCGGGTCCTGGTGGCCCATCGCCGCGGGCGCGCTGGCCATCATCGGCCACGTGTTCCCGGTGTGGACCGGCTTCAAGGGCGGCAAGGGCGTGGCCGTCGGGGCCGGCGCCCTCGTCGGCCTCGTTCCGCTGGCCAGCGCCGTGCTCATCGTTCTCTGGTTCGTCATCGTGCTGCTCACCCGCTACGTCTCGGTGGCCAGCATCGTCTGCGCCCTCGCCGCCGCCCCGCTCGCGTGGGCCTTCGGCGCCCCGTGGTCGTACGTGGCCTTCATCGCCCTCGCTGCGCTGTTCGTCATCCTCAAGCACCGCGAGAACATCCAGCGGCTCCTCGCCGGGACCGAGAACCGCATCCAGCTCGGCCGGAAGGGCGCGCCGGATCCCACCTGATCCGGTCCCCGGGGCGCTCCGGGGGGCCGAGGGGCAGTAGTACCCCCGCCGAAAAAGCGCGAGAGGCGGGAGGCCTGTCATGTCGGGGTGGCGGCGATCGCAGCCGGGGATGATGCATTTGCGGCCCCCGCAAATGCCGATCCCGTTTCGGCGAGTGGCCGCCACCCCGACATGACAGGCCTGCCGCACTGCTGTGGTATTCGGCGGGGGTACTACTGCCCCTCGGCCACTCCAGGGCGCGAGGGGGACCGGATCAGGTGGGGCCGTCGAGCCATTCCGGCAGGGTGAGGTGCCGGGCGGCGTGGGGGCCGCCGGCGACCTCAGCGCGCATCTCGCCCAGCACGCCGTGGCGCTCGGCCTCGACGTCGTGGGTGTGGATGGTCTCGTAGTTCTCCTGGTGGGCGGAGAGGAAGGCGTCGTCGGGCAGGTCGGGGAAGCGCGCGATCACGCCGGCGACCATCTCGCGCACGGAGTCCTCGACGAAGCGGGGGCGACGGTGCGCCTTGTCCACCACGTAGAGCTCGTCGGGGCGCTTGAGCAACTCGTAGATCTCCGACGACATGCCATCCTCGACGATCTGGATGAGGGCGTCGGCGGGCACGTCGCGGCCGTCGGGGCTCCCGACGATCAGGGTGCCGCGGGCGCGCTGGTTGTGGGTGGCGATGGGCACGCGGGCCACAATGCGATCGATCTCCTCCGGCGTGAAGCCGTCGTCCGAGAGCGCGGCCTCGGCCTGCTCGCGCACCAGGCCCTGCGCGCACGGGCAGGCGTTCATGCCCTGCGCCGACACGCCGACGGCGCGGCGGCTGGCGCCCGGGCGCGCGGCGGCCGTGCCGATGAGGCCGTACATCTCCTGCGTGGCCACGTCGGTCACCGGGGTGCGCCTCTCCACCGGGTAGCGCGCGCGGATCGTCGCCATGCCGCGCAGGGCCCCCTGGCGCTCCACGACCCGGCGCGTGATGTTCTCGGCCAGGGCCTCGATGGCCACGGCCTCACCGATCAGCACCGCATCGATGGCCTCATTCACCTCTTCCTCGAAGCGCGACATGTGCACGCCCTTCTGGTCGGGGTCGAGGTCCACCACGCACTCCACGGTGGCGTCCATGTAGTGCTCGGCTCCCCCGAACGCCAGGCGGATCGCCTTGGCCGACCGCGAGACGCCGGCGCGCGATAGGCCGATGCGTGTCGCCGGTGATGTGTCCTGGAGGTCCTCGGAGAACTCGATGGGGTGACTGGTCACGTATGTCCCGGTGTCAGGAGGGCAGCAGCTGCTGCAACTCGCCGTCCTGGTAGAGCTCGGTGACGATGTCGCACCCGCCCACCAGCTTGCCGTCCACGAAGAGCTGCGGGATGGTCGGCCAGTCCGACCAGCCCGACAGCACCGCGCGCACGCGCGGGTCCTCGAGGATGTTCCGCGCGCCGTAGTCCACGCCCAGGTGGTCGAGGATCTGCACCACCCGCATCGAGAAGCCGCACGCCGGCGCGTCGGGCGTCCCCTTCATGTAGAGGAACACGCGGTTGGCCGCGACCTCCGACTGGATCTGCTCGAGGATCTGCTCCTCGGTCATGGTGCTGACGTCGCTGCTCATCATGCCTCCGGGGCTCGCGTCTTCAGCGCGAGGGCGTGGATCTGGCCGTCATCGATGCGCGCCTGGACGGCGGCGTACACGGCCTTGTGCTGGTCGATTCGGCTCATGCCCTCGAACTGCGGCGCCACCACGAGTGCGGACAGGTGGTCGCCGCCGCCGTGGTCCTGCACCTCCACCTGCGCCCCGGGGAGCGCGGTTTCGATCATTGATCGGATCTCGTCGAGGTCGGCCATGGGCGGGAGGATAGGCGCTCAGGCGCCGCGGAGCGCGGTCATCAGGCCATCAGGGTCGGAAACCGGTGCCCTGCACACGAATCCGCTGCAGGCATAGGCGCTGGGCGCGCCGTCGACGAGGGGTCGTCCGGCGAGCAGCGGCGCGGCTGCCACCGCCCGCGCGCCAGCCGGGTCACCCGCGGCGATCACTGCGTAGGGCCCGGCAGCCGACCGGGCGGCCTCCACCAGGGCGATCGTGCGTGGGTCGTCCGGCGCCCCGACCACCGCGACCTCCACCGGGCGCGACGCCAGCAGGTCCGCGGTGGCGAGCGCCCGGGCGAAGGCCTGCGGCCATTTGCCCGCCTGCACCGACACCAGCCCCACGGCCGCAGCCGCGGCGTCGCGGTAGCGGTCCTCCCCGGTGAGCAGGTGCAGGCGGGCAAGTACCCACGCGGCCTGGGAGTTGCCGGCGGGGGATGGGTGATCCTCGAGGTCGCGGGTGCGCGCGATGAGGGGCGGCGCATCGGAGCCCGCCATGAAGAAGCCCCAGCCGTCGGGGTCGGCGAACAGGTCGAGCATGGCATCGGCCAGCGTGCGCGCGGCCTCGAGCCACGCCGGGTCGAAGTCGGCCGCGTAGAGGGCCAGCAGCCCGTCGGCCATGTCGGCGTGGTCCTCGATCGCGGCGAGGTGCCGTGCGCGGCCGTCGGCATGCACGCGCATCAGGCGACCGCCCACCACCATCTCATCCAGCACGAACCGCGCGGCCTCGCGCGCGGCCTGCGCCCAGTCGGCGCGGCGCATGCCCATGCCGGCCTCGGCGAGCGCGCCGATGGCGAGGCCGTTCCACGATGCGATCACCTTGTCGTCACGCGCCGGCGCCGGGCGCAGCGCGCGGGCCGCGTACAGCTCCTCGATGGCCCCCGGGGTGACCGCCACCTCGGGAGCCACCACGCGCAGGATGCTGCGTCCCTCGAAGTTGCCCCGCTCGGTCACGCCGAAGCGGGCGATCACGGCATCGGCATCGCCAGCGGGCAGCACCGAGCGGATCTCGTCGGGCGTCCAGGTGAAGAACGCGCCCTCGCCGCCGGGGGAGTCCGCGTCCTGCGCGGCGGCGAACGCGCCGCCGTCGGTGCGCATCTCGCGCAGCAGGTAGCGGGCGATGCGCTCGGCCACCTCACCGTGGCGCCGGTCGCCGGTGAGGCGCGTGGCCAGCGCATAGTCGCGCAGCAGCAGCGCGTTGTCGTAGAGCATCTTCTCGAAGTGGGGAACCAGCCAGATGTCGTCCACCGAGTAGCGGTGGAAGCCGCCGCCCACCTGGTCGAACACCCCGCCCGCCGCCATGGCGTCGAGCGTTCCCGTGGCCATCCCCAGCGCCCTGCCGCCGGGGTCGCGCCCGGCCCAGTGGCGGCGCAGCAGCAGGTCGATCACCACTGAGGGCGGGAACTTCGGCGCGCCGCCGAACCCCCCGTTGCCGTCGTCGTAGAGATCGCCCAGCACCCGCACCGACCCGGCCACGGCGTCCTCCGCGGGGGGCGGTCCGACCACCTCCACTGCCGACTGCTCGCGGATGCCGTTGGCCAGGGCTTCGGCCTGCCGCATCACCTGGTCGCGCCGCTCACGCCAGGCCTCGGCCACGCCGTCCAGCACCTGGGTGAACGACGGCATCCCCTGGCGGGGCTGCGGCGGGAAGTACGTGCCAGCCCAGAACGGCTCGCCGCCCGGGGTGAGGAACACGGTCATGGGCCAGCCGCCGTGCCCGGTCATCGCAAGGGTGGCCTGCATGTAGAGGGCATCGACGTCGGGCAGCTCCTCACGGTCCACCTTCACGCACGTGTAGTGCTCGTTCATCAGGCGCGCGGTGGCAGCGTCCTCGAACGACTCGTGCGCCATCACGTGGCACCAATGGCACGACGAGTAGCCCACCGACAGCAGCACCGGCACGTCGCGCTCGCGGGCGTCCGCGAAGGCCTCGGGGCACCATGGCCACCAGTCGACGGGGTTGTCGGCGTGCTGCCTCAGATAGAGCGAGGCCTCGTCGGCGAGTCGGTTGGGTGCCGTCATCCGCACGATGGTCGCACTGCCGTGCCGCGCCGTGCCCACGAGCGGCTCAGCAGACCAGCGGCACTCCGCACTTCTCCGCGATTGCGCGCAGGCGCCGATCGGTCGTTGCGAGGGGCAGTGCGCGCCGGAGCGCGAGCGAGAGGTACGCGGCGTCGTAGGCGGTCACCCCATGCTCGCGGGATAGCCCGAGGATGGAGCCGATGGAGGGCGGATCCGCGTCCTGGGCCACCCGGATGTTCTCGACGAGCCCAAGGATGTACGCGAAGCCGGCATCGTCAATGCGTCCACGCCGACGCGACGTGTCGAGGGCATTCGCCACCTCGAACCGCCAGAGCCCCGGCACCACGGCATCGCCATCGCGCAGGGCGGAGACGATGGGGACGACGGGCTCCTCGGGCTCGTCATCCATCAAGAGCACCATGGTCGCCGAGGCGTCGAGGACGAAATCGCTCAATACCGCCGCCCTTCCCGGATCCACCCGACCACCTCGTCGCGCGTGGCCTTGATGGTCTTTCCGCTGCGACGGAGCTCCATGAGGTCGGCGATCCACTGCTCGCGCGTCGGCCTCGCGTCGGCGGGTGGCACGATGCGCGCCACCGGACGGCCGTGGCTGGTCACCACGATCTCCTCGCCCTCGCCGGCACGACGCAGCATCTCGCTGAACTTCGCCTTGGCCTCCGCCACGGGCACGTGGGTGGCTGTGGAGTGCGTTGTCCCCATGCCCATGATTATAGTCACCATATGGTCACATAAGGCGCGCGGGGTCGTGGCGGCGCTGCACTAGCGTTGCCTCAGTGCTTGACCCCTTCGCAGACGCAGCGGGATCCGCGCCGCCCCGTGGCGACTCCGCCCGGTGGCGGCAGGTGGCGCTGCTCGCCGTGGCCGCGTCGCTCGGCGACCGCTCCGCCCGCCCGCGCCTCGCCGCCGCGCTGCAGTCGCTCGACCACCCGGTGGAGGCCGGTCGCGCCCTGGCCGCCGCGCCCGACGACGACCCGTGGACCCGCTGGTGGGCCGTGCTGGCCGTCGGGCAGGGTGAGGGGGCGGAGGGGCTCGATGAGGCCCTGGCCGCCGCGCGAGCTGTCACGGCGCAGGGGCCGGATGGCCGCGAGGTCGCGCGCCGGCTCGACGACCTCGCCGCGGAGCTCGCCGCCCTTCGCGGCGATGCGCACTCTGACGCCCGCTTCGCGCTGCTCGGCCACCGCGCGCAGCCCGATCGCCGGGTGATGCTCGCCGGCCGGTCGAGCGCGGCCTTCATCGTCGACCCGTCATGGGACGCCCTCGCGCTCGTGCGCCTCGCGCCGTCCGATGGGCCCTCCATGTCGAACTCCGCCCACCACAAACTCGACGAGGTCATCGCGCTCGTGCGCCAGGGGCAGTCGGGTCAGGGACGACCCGTGCCGGGAGACGCGCCCTTGGCGGCCGACCCCGACGTGATGGTCGAGCTCCTGCGCCAGGACTCCGCGTCGCGTGACCGCGCGCTCGCCTCGCTTGCCGAGGAGGTGCGCGAGGAGCGCGCGCGCCTGGCCGAACGGCAGAAGGACATGGATGACGAATGGGGCGACATCCAGGCCGAGAAGGCACGGCTTCGGACCCTGGCCCAGGGCCTGCTCGAGAAGCAGCAGTCCGCGACGTTCACCACGCCCACCAGCGCCGCCGAGGCCGCCGACCTGCTGGGCCTCGGCCCGCGCCCGGCACCCGACGAGGTGGAGCGCGCGTGGCGCCGCCAGGTGGCCCGATGCCACCCCGACCGCGTGGCGGAACTGCACCCCGACTTGCAGCAGCGCGCCGCCGACATGACGGTGGCGCTCAACGCCGCGCGGGAGATCCTGCTGGGCAAGCCCTCCGCCGCGCGCAGGCGGTAGCGGGAACCCCGGTGACAGTCACCTGTCGGTGACAGTCACCCCCTCCGCGAACATCCGCGCGCGGCGCAGCCTCAGTCCCAGTCCTCTTCGACTGCGAGGCGGGCGTATTCCCGCCACTCGTTGAGGATGGTCCGGACGTCCCGCGGGCGCACGTCCGGGTGAAGGCGCGTGACGAGGTCCACGGCCATGCCGTCGGCGCTGCGCACCGGGGGATCCTGCAGTTCGTTCAGCACGGTCCAGACGTCGTCCTCGTGCAGGCCGGGACGCTCGCCCAGGATGAAGGCGGCTGCCTCGCCCAGGTCGAGCGGGTCGTCGTCCATCAGGCGGCGATCTTCGGGCCGCTCTTCACGCGGTCGTACACCTCGTCGCCCAGGCCCATCTCGCGCAGCTCCACCTTGCGCACGCGCTCCGTCGGCGTCTTCGGCAGGTGGTCCATGAAGCGCACGTACCGTGGCACCGCGAAGTAGGGCATCTTGTCGGCGCAGAACTCGAGGAGCTCGTGCGGGTCGGGCGCCACGTTGCGGGGCACCACGCAGATGAGGATCTCCTGCTCGGCGCCGGCGCCCTCGGCCGACGCCACGCCCACGGCGGCTGCCTCGAGCACGGCCGGGTGCTGGGCCACCACGCGCTCCACCTCCATCGACGAGACGTTCTCGCCGCGCCGCCGGATGTAGTCCTTCACGCGGTCCTTGAAGTAGAGGTAGCCGTCCTCGTCCATCACGCCGAGGTCGCCCGTGTGCAGCTTGAGGTTCTTGAAGTCCTCGGCCGTCTTCTCGGGCATCCCCGCGTAGGCGCGCATCACGATGTTGGGCAGCTTCATGTCCACCACGATCTCGCCCGGCTCCCCCGGGGGCTGGGGCAGGTCGGTCCCGGGCTGCACCACGCTCACCTCGAAGCCCGGGCTGGCCTTGCCGCATGAGCCTGGCTTCTCGATGCCGGGCGGAACGTAGGTGACCATGCCGGTCTCGGTGAGCCCGTACCCCTCGTGCCAGCGGATGCCGAAGCGCTCCTTGAACTCCTCGTAGATGTCCTTGGGCGCGGGCATGGCCATGATGCGCTGCACCGAGTGGGCGCGGTCGTATTCGCCCGGATCGGTGTTCCAGATGAAGTAGTTCATGGCGCTGACCGTGTTGAGGATGGTCGCGCCGCACTCGGTGACCTCGCGCCAGAAGTTGGTGGACGAGTACCGGGTGGACAACTGGATGCGCGCGCCGGCGATGAGCGCCGGGTAGCAGTTGAGCATCTGCGCGTTGCTGTGGAAGAGGGGCAGGCAGGTGTAGAAGACATCGTCCTGGGTGACCCCGCACACCTCGATGTAGGTGCGGCCCGAGAAGTAGTCGGACGCGTGCTGCTTGATCACGCCCTTGCTGCGCCCGGTGGTGCCCGACGTGAACATGATGCGTGCGTCGTCCACCCAGCTCACCTCCACGCCCGGGTCGGTGTCGGGCCCGTCGTCCAGCACGGCGAACGGCTCGTGGGCCACGCGGGGGTCGGGACCGTTGCGCTCGCCCGACTCCCACACGAACACGTGCTCGAGCACCGGCAGGTCGGCGGCCACGTGGTCGAGCCGGTCGAGCAGGTCGTCGGAGACCACCAGGAACCGCGACTCGGGAAGGTTGATCACCCACGAGAGGAAATCGCCGCGGTACGCCAGGTTGATCGGCGACTGCACCCCGCCCGCGCGCAGGATGCCGAACCACAGCGCCACCTGGTCGACCGAGTTGGGCATGAGGGTGCTCACGCACTCGCCCTTCTGCAGCCCACGTGCGATGAGCGCGTTCGCGATGCGGTTGGCCCGGGCGTCGATCTCGCCGTAGGTCGTCCACTCACCGTCGCCGAACCGGATGTATGGCCGGGCCGGGTGCGCGTCGGCGCGCTCGCGGAGGATGCGGGGGAGCACCCACCCCGTGACGTCCTCCTTGGTGTACCAGTCACTCCATTCGGCGGTCATGCACGGAGGCTACCGGGGCGACCAAATCACTGTGGTACCTTCCCGGACCCGCCAACGACCGGAGGCTTTCCTGTGGGCAAGACCGGCCAGCGCATCGCCGTTACCCTGGCTTGCCAGGACTGCAAGAGGCGCAACTACCAGTCGAACAAGAGCAAGCGCAACACGCCCGACCGCGTGTCGCTCGCGAAGTACTGCCGCTGGTGCGGCCGCCACACGGAGCACCGCGAGACGCGGTAGGGGGCAGTACCTAGGGTCGTAGCTCAATTGGTAGAGCACCGGTCTCCAAAACCGGGGGTTGGGGGTTCGAGTCCCTCCGGCCCTGTCCAGCAGATCGCGACAGACTGAGAAGGCCGCCAGGCAGATGGCACGCATTCGCCCGTCAAAGGGCCAGACCTCCGGAGAGCCCGGACCTGACGAGACCGGCCCCGGCGGGGCCGAGCCGCCGCCCGTACCCAGCAGGCGGCGCAACAAGAAGTCGTCCGGTGGCCAGAAGGCGCAGCCGCGCCCCCGCCAGCAGGCCAAGAACGAGAAGTCGGGCACGGTCACGAAGTCGGTTCAGGAGAGCCGCAGCCGCCGCTATGTCGGCGAGGTCGTGACCGAGCTAAAGAAGGTGACCTGGCCCAACCGGGCCCAGCTGTTCCAAGCCACCGCCGTCGTGCTCATCTTCGTCGCCATCGTGGCGGTGTACCTCGGCGTCATCGACGTGCTCATGAGCTCGCTCGTCGACGCCATCTTCTAGGAGAAGTATTTGCTGCGCTGGTACGTCATCAACACCTACTCGGGTCACGAGAACAAGGTGAAGGCCAACATCCTCCGTCGCATCGAGACGCAGCACCGCCAGCGCTCGATCCGCGAGGTCATCGTCCCCACCGAGCAGGTGGTCGAGACCAACAAGGAGGGCCAGAAGGTGCAGACCGAGCGGCGCACCCTGCCAGGGTACGTCCTCGTGAACATGGACATGACCGACGATGACGCCTGGTCGCTCATCAAGGACACCCCGGGCGTAACCGGGTTCGTCGGCGCCACCAAGCACGATGACCACCGGCCGCCGCCGCTGTCGCGCACCGAGGTTGACCGCCTGCTGCACACCCAGACCGAGACCCGCACGAAGGTGCGCGCCGAGTTCACGGTGGGGGAGAGCATCAAGGTCATCTCCGGCCCGTTGTCGGACTTCACCGGCGAGATCGCCGAGATCAACGCCGAGCAGGGGCGCGTGAAGGTGCTTGTGTCCATCTTCGGCCGCGAGACACCGGCCGAGCTGTCGTTCGACCAGGTCAAGAAGCTCACGTAAGAAGGCGCTCGCGGGTGTCCGGCGCATGTCGCTGGTCATTCGCGCGCGCGGATGTATGATCCCGGGCCGCTCGAGACGGTCCCAGTCCGGAAGGTCACGCCACCATGGCGAAGAAGGTCCTGCAGGTCATCAAGCTTCACATCCCAGCGGGGGGCGCATCACCGGCTCCGCCGGTGGGCCCTGCCCTGGGTGCCGCGAGCATCAACATCATGGATTTCTGCAAGGCGTTCAACGCCGAGACGCAGAACCTCGGCGGGGTCATCACCCCGGTGGAGATCTCGGTCTACGAGGACCGCTCGTTCTCGTTCATCACCAAGACCCCCCCGGCGGCCGTCCTCATCAAGGAGGCCATCAAGCTGCCCAAGGGCTCGCCGGAGTCGCACCGCACCAAGGTCGGCACCATCACGCGCGCCCAGCTGCAGCAGATCGCCGAGACCAAGATGCAGGACCTCAACGCGAACGACATCGACGCCGCCATCACCATGATCGCGGGCACCGCCCGCTCGATGGGCGTCACGGTGGAGGGCTAGGAATGGCGAAGCACGGCAAGCGCTACGACGACGCCAAGGCGCAGATCAACCCCGAGGGCAACTACCACCCCCTCGAGGCCTTCCGCCTGCTCGTCAGCCAGGAGGTCGCGCGCTTCGACACCACCGTCGAGGCGCACTTCCGCCTGGGGGTCAATGTGCGCCACGCCGAGGAGCAGCTGCGCGGCACCATCGCGCTGCCGCACGGCACTGGCCGCGCCGTCACCGTCGCGGTCTTTGCGGAGGGCGAGAAGGCGCGCGAGGCCGAGGAGGCCGGCGCGCAGATCGTGGGCGGCGAGGACCTCGTGAAGCGGGTGGAAGAGGGCTTCAGCGACTTCGACGTGGCCATCGCCACGCCCGACATGATGGGTGCCGTCGGCCGCCTCGGCCGCGTGCTCGGCCCCTCGGGCAAGATGCCCAACCCCAAGACCGGCACCGTCACGTTCGACGTGGGCAAGGCCGTGACCGACGTCATCGGCGGCAAGGTGGAGTACCGCACCGACCGCGCGGGCATCGTGCACATCGGCCTGGGCAAGAAGTCGTTCACGCCCGAGCAGCTCACCGAGAACTACGCCGCCATCCTGGACGAGATCATGCGCGCCAAGCCGGCCTCGACCAAGGGCAAGTACATCAAGTCGATCAGCGTCGCCCAGACCATGGGCCCCGGCATCGACATCGACCCGCAGTACACCCAGAACCTGCTCGAGGAGGCCACCGCCTAGGGGCGCGTCGCCGACACGGCATACCGACCGAAGATCACGGGGGCGCGCGCCGCGCGTCTTGAACCAGGGGGAAACCCCGACCCGCGTGAGGACGGAGCCACTTGGAGCATGCGGGGCATCGCGCCCCGCGACGCCTCCTCCCGGCCCGCCCCCGCGCGGCCAGCAGAGGAGGAGGTGAGGAACTGAACAGGGAGCAGAAGGCAGAGGCCATCGCGGTGATCGCGGAGCGCCTCACCACAACGGACACCGTCATCGCGACGGCGTTCCACGGCCTGAGCGTCCGGGAGGTCGAGGACCTGCGCGGGAAGCTCCGCGAGGCCGACGCCCAGTTCCAGGTCGTCAAGAACACGCTGGCCCGTCGCGCATGCGACGAGACCGGCAAGGACGCCCTGCTCGAGTACCTCGAGGGCCAGACCGCGCTGGTCTGGGCCGCCGGTGACCCGGCCGCCATCGCGAAGGCCCTGAACACCTTCGCCAAGGCGTCCGAGGACCGACTGACCATGAAGGGC
The DNA here is from genome assembly GCA_030833665.1 of Miltoncostaeales bacterium. Taxonomy (GTDB): domain Bacteria; phylum Actinomycetota; class Thermoleophilia; order Miltoncostaeales; family Miltoncostaeaceae; genus SYFI01. Next base: position 76,971 of record JAURGT010000001.1, on the reverse strand, counting down.
GGCATCCTCGATGGCGCCCCGGTGTCGGCCGACGAGCTCAAGAAGCTCGCCGCGCTGCCGCCGCGCGACGAGCTGCTCGCCCGCCTGGTGCGCGGCGTGGCCAGCCCGCTGCAGGGCACCGCCAACGCGCTGAACAGCCTGCTGTCCGGCCTTGCCACCGCGCTTGGCCAGTACGAGGCGCAGCGCGCTGCCGAGGCTCCTCCCGCAGAGGCGCCCGCGGCCGAGGCCACCGAGGCCCCGGCTGAGGACGCCGCGGCTGAGGATGCCCCGGCTGACGAGGCCCCGGCCGAGGAGGCACCCGCCGCCGAGGCGGAGGCCGGGCCCGAGGCCAGCACTGAGGACACGACCGAGGCCGAGCCGGAAGCGGCGGCCGATGACACCCCGGAGGCCGCGCAGGAGCCGGCAGCCGACGACAACGCGGACGCCGAGCCGGCTGCCGACGAGACCACAGAAGGAGACTGACCATGGCGATGACCACTGAGGAGTGGATCGACGAGCTCAAGGCCATTTCGGTGCTCGAGCTGAGCGAGCGCATCAAGGCGCTCGAGGAGACCTTCGGCGTGAGTGCCGCGGCGCCGGTCGCCGTGGCAGCCGCTCCGGCTGGCGGCGGCGGGGGTGCCGAGGGCGGCGGGGACGCCGAGCAGGACTCCTTCACCGTCACGCTGGACGCCGCGGGCGACAAGAAGATCCAGGTGATCAAGGTCGTACGCGCGGTGACGGGCCTCGGCCTCAAGGAGGCCAAGGACCTCGTGGACGGCGCTCCGGGCACCGTCAAGGAGGGCGTGCCGAAGGAAGAGGCCGAGCAGATCAAGTCGCAGCTCGAGGAGGCCGGCGGCAGCGTCTCGCTGTCATAGGACCAACGCTGCTGCAGGCGGGAAGTGACTGTCACCTCCCGTGCATCCGGAGATGTCCTGAGCGGCCCGGGTGGCTCCTTGCCACCCGGGCCGTTTGCTTTGCTGCACCCGGAATGAAGCGCCTGCTCATGGGCATATCCGGCGTCGCGCTCGCGGCGGCGGCATCCGTGCCCGCCCTCGGGGTGGTGTCGCAAGGCACCTTCCGCATGGGGGCGGATGCCGCGTGGGCGCGCGGGATCGATGGCGCGGGCACCCGCGTGGCCGTGCTCGACATGGGCTTCGGTGGCCTCGACGAGTCGATCGCTGCCGGTGAGCTTCCGCCGCGGGAGCAGATGGATGTCAAGTCGTTCGACGCGGTGAACGGCCTCGAGGGACGCGACAACCTGGGCGCTCTTACCCAGCACGGCACGCGCATGGCCGAGGTCGTGCGCGACGTCGCGCCGGGCGCCCGGCTGGTGCTCGTCAACTACGCCGACATCGACGGCTTCCTGCAGGCCGCCGATTGGATTGCGGCGAACGGGATCCCGGTGGTGAACCACTCCAACTCGATCCTGGGCGGTCCATTCGACGGCACCGGCACCCTCGCCCGAGCCGTTGACTCCGCCGCTGCGCGCGGCGTGCTGTGGATCAACTCGGGCGGCAACTTCGCCGAGCGCCACTGGCGCGGCATCCCTTCGCCCGCCGGCACGGAGTTGTTGATCGCCCCGCAGCCCGGTGAGACGATCGCGTTCGGCCTGGGATGGAGCGCCCCGGGTCTGACGGCGGTTCTCTCGGTGCAGCGCCAGGCGCCGGACGGCTCGTGGATCGAGGTGCAGGCCAGTGACTCCACCCGCCGAACGAAGCCCGTCTTGGTGGACGGCGGGGCGTGGCGCCTCGTCATCACCCGACTGGCGGGACCGGATGCACCGGTGGACGTGTTCTCGCGCACCATCGGGTTCGGCGCGCTGGCGGTACCGGATGGCAGCGTCGCCACCCCGGCTGACGCCGCGGGTGCGCTCGCGGTGGGCGCAGTGCCCTGGCAGGGCGTCGAACCCGCGCCGTACTCATCGCGCGGTCCCACGCTGGATGGCCGGGCCAAGCCCGATCTCGTGGGTCCGACCTACGTGACCGCCAACGTGCTGTTCCCTGGCACGGCGGGCACTTCGGCGGCATCCGCGCATGTGGCCGGCGTGGCCGCCCTCGTGCGCGACGAGCGCGCCGCGCTCGGCCAGCCCATCGACGTGGCGTCGCTGCGCGTGGACATCACCGGCCGGGCGCGCGACCTGGGCACCCCGGGGCCCGACGCCGGCACCGGCGCCGGCATGGCCCGCTACGACGTCATTCCCCCCCGCATCGCCCTCACCGCCTCGTCGGGCCTGAGGTCGACGGTGCGCATCCGCGCGTTCGATGCCGGAACCATGCAGTCGGTGTCGCTGAGGGTGAATGGCCGGTCGATACGCACGGCGCCGGGGCCGTACATGCGCCAGAAGGTGAGGCTGCGAAAGGGCCGCAACCGGGTGGAGGTGACGGCGCGCGACCTCGCGGGGAACGCGTCGGTGGTGCGGCGCGTGCTCGTGCGCCGGGCGGCCCCCCGCCGATGAGCCGCTCACGCCGCCTCATCGGCGCGACCGCCCTCGTCGCGGCCGCTCCGGCGATCCCGGCCGCGGCGCCCGCTGCCACCCAGGCGCCGGTGCCCGTCACCGTCACGGCCTCTCCGGGCAGTACCGACGCCGTCGCACATGCACTCGGCGCGTCGTCGCTGCGCGTGGTGCGACGCCATGGTCGCGATCTGCAGGTGACGGCGTCGCCGGCCCGCCTCGACGGCCTGCGCGCAATTCCCGGCGTGGCCGCCGCACGCGCCGCAGCCGGCGGCATGGCCGAGACCGACCCCGACGAACCCGGTGCCGCGGTGGTGGCCAGGGGGAGGATACGTTCGGAGGGCTTCGAGCGGGTGGGAGCCGATGCGCTGCAGGCGCTCGCCGGCGACGGCGCGGGCGTCACGATCGCCGTGCTCGACCTGGGCTTCGGTAGCGCGCGCATCCCGTCCCTGCAGGCGAAGCGCGAGCTGCCCCGGGCGGCGCGGCTCGAGACGCGGTCGTTCGACGCCACCTGGGGCCTCGCGGGGCGCAATGCCTACGGCAACGCCACGAACCACGGCGAGCTGGTGGCGCAGACGGTGTTCGACTACGCGCCCGCCGCGCAGTACGTGTTCGTCAACTACCACACCGAGCAGGACTTCCAGGCCGCGGTGGAATGGCTCCTCCAGCGCCGGCCTGACGTGGTGGTGCACAGCAACAGCTTCCTCGAGGGCCCGTTCGATGGCAGCGGGGAGGCAGCGCAGGCGGTCGATCGCGCCGCCGCCGCCGGTATCGCCTGGGTGAACTCCGCCGGCAACTATGCCGAGCGCCACTGGGAGGGCGAGTGGGCCGACGCCGACGAGGACGACACGCTTGATTGGCCCGTCACCCCCGGCTGGACGTTCCAGGTCGCCGCGGGCAAGCCCATCACGTTCGCGCTCACATGGGACCAGCCCGACGGCGCCGAGGTGACTGACCTCGACCTGTTGCTCGAGGCGCGCACCGCGGACGGCGGCTGGTCGGAGGTCCGGGCATCACGCGACTCCCAGGAGGCCGGAGCCCGCGCCGCGGAGCGCTTCACCGGCGTGCCCTCCGGCGATGGCGGCGAGTTCCGCGTGCGCGTGGTGCTGGCGGGCGGCCCGCCGCCGCCGGGGCGCATCACGCTCTTCTCGCGCGAGATCCCCATGGACGCCCTGGGTGACCCCGCCCCGGGCAGCATCCCGACCCCCGGCGATGCGGACGGGTCGATAACCGTCGGCGCGGTGGACTGGACGAACAACAGCCTGAAGGCCTACTCGTCCCGCGGGCCCACCGACGACGGCCGCATGAAGCCTGACATCACGGCGCCCACCAATACCCGCGTGCTCACAGCCACCGGCCCGCGCTCGGTGGGTGGAACGTCCAATGCCGCGCCGAACGCCGCGGGGGCCATCGCTCTCATAATCGCGGCCCGCAAGCGCGCCGGCGCGCCCGTCGACCTCGCCGCCCTCGCCGACATCATCGCCACGCAGGCGCTCGACCTCGGCGTGCCCGGCCCTGATGACCAGTTCGGCGCAGGGCGCGTGCGGGTGGACGTCGACCCGCCGGAGATCGCGATGACCCGGCGGGTGCCGCGCCTGGTGAAGAAGTTGCCATTGCGGCTGGCCGGCTCGATCGAGGACGCCTCGCGCCTGACCGGATGGTCCATCCGCGTGGATGGCCGCGTGGTCGTGCGCAGGCGCGGGGAGAGGGCGCCTGCCGCCGCGCTGGGACGCCGCTGGCTTCCAGACGGGCGCCATGTGGTGGAGCTGCGTGCGGGCGACTGGCCCGGCAACACCGGGGTGCGCAGGGTCCGGGTGCTCGTGGACACGCGCCCCCCGCGCATCCGGTCGTTCAAGCTCGAGCGCGCGGGCGTGCAGCAGTCGCTCGGGCCGGGCGCCGCCTCCGTGCGGCCGGCTCGCGCCGTGCTCCTGGCCGACGACGTCAGCACGTCGGTGCTGCGCATCTCGCTCGTGTCTGCAGCGGGGCGCGAGGTGCGGCGCACGACGCGATTCAAGGGCAGGGCTCGGCGCGTGGTGTCGCTCGGCACGCTCGCGCCCGGGCGTTACACGGCCACGATCACCGCATCGGATGCGGCCGGGCACACACGCACCACCACCCGTACCCTCACGCTTGGGCGCTAGTGACCGATCCCCGGGCGTTCCGCCGCCCGATTTCGCAATATTCACGGCAGCGCGACCCAGCGCCGCTGAATCCTTCCCACGCCAACGAGGTATCTCATGCCGCTTGACCGCGAAGAGAAGAGCAAGCTGAGGGACATGGTCTCCCTCGCCAACAAGTCGAACGTGGATGACGCCATCGCCGCCGTGGAGGCCGCGCGCGCCAACCTCCCCGAGGACGACAAGGACTACGCGCGCCTCACGGGGTGGCTCGAGGACCTGTCCCACGTTGCCGGTGGCAAGGTGATTGGCCGCACGGGCGACCCGGGCAGCCAGCCGGACGGAATGGCCTAGGAATCGGCCCGCCCGGGGCCGCCGGACGCCCTAGCTCCGGCGGCCCCGGGCCGCCCTCCCCGTGAGCAGGCGCTGCAACCGCCTGGTCTCCGCAAGGGCATTGACCTGCCGCCTGTCGGCGGCGCTCCAGTGGCCGCGGCGAAGTCGCTCCTCGCGCCCCTCCCGGGCCTCGACCCATCGCTCATAGCCGTGGATGAGCCCGTTGATCGAGTCGGCCAGCGCGATACCGGCTGGCGTAGCCCTGAAGGGACCGCCATCGAGGGTCACGCCGCGCTGGGGATCCCATGCAAGCTCACCCGACCCGTCGGTGGCGATCACGCGCAGTTCCTCGGGGCCCACGCGCACCTGCGCGCCGTGCCACTCGCGCTTGAGCACGCCGCTCTCGACCGCCGGCCGGAAGCCGAACGCGCGCAGGCGTCGTCGCTCCTGCGCCGTCGACCACACCTGGTGAGTGGAATCGAGCAGGGGCACGAGGCGCTCGATGATCGCCGCGGTGCGATCGCCGTCCGCGGGGCCTGAGGCGTCGCTGGCCACATGCTGAGTATGGCGCGAGTTCCGGGCGCGCGCCGTAACCCGGGCGACATCGCGTGGAAGGTGTATGATGCCCGTTCTGCCGTCGTCGCCCATCGCGCCCAATGCCCGGCGCGGCGGCGCACGGTGGTCGCGTACGACGTGCCCGAACCGCTGCCCGCTCACATATTCCGCGTCTTCGCGCCTGCGGCGCCCGCTGCCGCATGCCCATACATCACCGAGCTCACGTCAGGAGGCTCTGCGACTTGAGCACGCCCACTGCCCGCCGCACCCGCGAGCGCCGATTCTTCTACCCCGCCGAGACGCAGGATGCCGCCGCGAGCATCCCCGACGTCCCGAATCTCATCGCCATCCAGCGCGCGAGCTTCGACTGGTTCCTGAATGAGGGACTCCGGGAGACCGTCGACGACATCTCGCCCATCCAGGACTTCACCGGAACCCTCATGGTGGAGTTCGGCCCCTACACCATCGGGGGCTGGGAGCCCGGCATGCCGTTCGACGAGATCATGCCGAACAACCCCGTCAAGGAATGCCGCGAGAAGGACCTCACCTATGCGGCTCCGCTCACGATGGAGGTCTCCTTCGTCAACAAGGAGACCGGCGAGATCCGCCGCCAGAAGGTCTTCATGGGCGACCTTCCGCTCATGACCGAGTTCGGCACCTTCATCATCAACGGCACCGAGCGCGTGATCGTCACGCAGCTCGTGCGCTCGCCGGGCGCGTACCTGATGGAGCCCAAGGACCGCGAGAAGCAGGTCTTCATCGCGAACCTCATGCCGGCGCGTGGCTCCTGGGTCGAGCTCGAGATCGACAAGAAGGGCCTCGTAAACGTCCGCATCGACCGCAAGCGCAAGCTGCCGGTCACCACCCTGCTCTTCGCGCTGGGCTATACGCGCGACGACGTGCGCAACCTGTTCCCGCACCCGCTCGAGAAGAAGCGCGTGAACCCGTTCATCGAAGCCACCCTCGAGAAGGACGTCACCGAGGGGGCAGACGCGTCGGGCAATGGGAAGTCGCTCCAGGAGCTCGCGGCCATGGTCGCCGAGATGCAGGAGATGGCCAAGGACATCGACACGGTGCCGGGCGACGAGCGCCTCCGCATCGAGGGCGAGATCGAGCGCCTCGAGAAGCGCATCGACATGCGCGCGGGCGATCTCATGCAGAACGCCCTCATCGAGGTGTTCAAGAAGCAGCGCCCGGGTGAGCCGCCGACCGAGGTGAACTCACTCAACCTGGTGCGTGGCCTCTTCTTCGACCCCAAGCGCTACGACCTGACGAAGGTCGGCCGCTACAAGCTCGACGCACGCCTCGCGGCGGACGGCACCACGAACACCCGCACGCTGGCCAACCCGCGGTTCACCGGCTCGCGCACGGGCATGCGCGACGACCTCGTGGAGCTGATCCGCCGCCTGGTGGACCTGCCGATCCGCTACGGCATCGAGGAGGAGTCGAAGGACTTCGCCGCCGACGGCCAGATGCTGCCGCGCGACGAGATGGTGCACGAGCTCGACGAGTACGAGCACTTCGGCAACCGTCGCCTGCGCACTGTGGGCGAGCTCATCCAGGAGGCCTTCCGCATCGGCCTCTACCGGATGGAGCGCGTGGTGCGCGAGCGCATGAGCACCGAGGATCCCGACACCATCACGCCGCAGACCATCATCAACATCCGGCCGGTGGTCGCGGCGCTCAAGGAGTTCTTCGGCTCGTCACAGCTGTCGCAGTTCATGGACCAGACCAACTCGCTGGCCGGCCTCACGCACCGCCGCCGCCTCTCGGCGCTGGGCGCGGGCGGGCTCACCCGCGAGCGCGCGCCAATCGAGGTGCGCGACGTGCACCCCACCCACTACGGGCGCATGTGCCCGATCGAGACCCCGGAGGGCCCCAACATCGGCCTGATCGGGTCGCTGTCGGCGCACGCCACCGTGAACGAGTTCGGGTTCATCCAGACTCCGTACCGCGTGGTCAAGGGCGGCAAGCTGCAGAAGGACGGCACCGGCGACTGGGAGATCGTCTGGCTCGACGCCACCCAGGAGGAGAACCGGATCATCGCCCAGGCGAGCGCCGAGGTGGACAAGGGAGGCAAGCTCCTCGAGGATGAGGTGCTCTGCCGGCGTAACGGCCAGCCCGTGCTGGTGGGCGCCAAGGACGTCGAGTACATGGACGTCTCCCCCGACCAGATCGTGTCGGTGGCCACCGCGCTCATCCCGTTCCTCGAGCACAACGACGCCAACCGCGCGCTCATGGGCGCCAACATGCAGCGTCAGGCCGTGCCGCTCCTCGTGAGCGAGGCGCCGCTCGTGGGCACCGGCATGGAGCACCGGGCGGCTGTCGATACGGGCGACGTCGTGGTGGCCCGCAGGGCCGGCACCGTGGCTGCGGTGGACGCCACGCGCATCATCATCGAGGTGCGCGGCGGCGAGCACGACGAGTACGGCCTCGAGAAGTTCGTGCGCAGCAACCAGGGCACGTTGATCCATCAGAAGCCCATCGTGGCCTTCGGCGACAAGGTGGAGGCCGGGCAGGTGCTGGCCGACGGCTCGTCCACCGACCAGGGCGAGCTCGCGCTGGGCAAGAACATGCTCGTGGCCTTCATGTCGTGGGAGGGCTACAACTTCGAGGACGCCATCATCGTGTCGGAGCGCCTCGTGAAGGACGATGTCCTCTCGTCGATCCACATCGAGGAGTACGAGATCGACGCCCGCACGACCAAGCTCGGCGCCGAGGAGATCACCCGGGATATCCCGAACCGCTCGGAGGAGTCGCTGGCCGACCTCGACGAGCAGGGGGTTGTGCGCATCGGCGCCGTGGTGGCATCGGGCGACCTGCTCGTGGGCAAGGTCACCCCGAAGGGCGAGACCGAGCTCACCGCCGAGGAGAAGCTCATCCGCGCCATCTTCAAGGAGAAGGCCGGCGAGGTGCGCGACACCTCGCTCAAGGTTCCCCACGGCGAGGGCGGCAAGGTCATCGACGTGAAGACCTTCAGCCGCGAGGAGGGCGACGACCTCCCCGCCGGCGTCAACGAGATGGTGCGCGTGTACGTGGCGAAGCGCCGCAAGATCGCCGAGGGCGACAAGCTGGCCGGCCGCCACGGCAACAAGGGCGTCATCTCGAAGATCGTGGCCGAGGAGGACATGCCGTTCCTCGAGGATGGCACTCCCATCGACATGATCCTCAACCCGCTCGGCGTGCCGAGTCGCATGAACATCGGGCAGATCCTCGAGACCCACATGGGCTGGGCCGCGGCGACCGGCTGGGAGAAGGGCGACGACGGCAAGACCTCGCGCACCTTCGTGGCCACGCCGGTGTTCAACGGGGCCACGCCAGAGGACGTCGACCGCACGCTCGCCGCGTGGTCGGAGGCGCATGCCGACGAGCCCATCGACCTCCGCGTGAAGGGCGATGAGATCGAGGGCCGCCGCGTGAGCGGCAAGTTCCGCCTGTTCAACGGCCGCTCCGGCGAGCCGTACGACGGCAGGGTGACCGTCGGCTACATGTACATGCTGAAGCTCCTGCACCTCGTGGACGACAAGATCCACGCCAGGTCCACCGGCCCGTACTCGCTCGTCACCCAGCAGCCGCTGGGCGGCAAGGCGCAGTTCGGCGGGCAGCGCTTCGGCGAGATGGAGGTGTGGGCGCTCGAGGCATACGGCGCCGCGTACACCCTCCAGGAGATGCTCACCATCAAGAGCGACGACACCGTGGGCCGCGTGAAGGCCTACGAGGCCATCGTGAAGGGCGAGAACATCCAGGAGCCATCGGTCCCCGAGAGCTTCAAGGTGCTGCTGAAGGAGATGCAGAGCCTGGCGCTCGACGTGCGCATCGAGGGCGAGTCGGGCGTGGACACCGCGGCCCGCGAGGACGACGAGCTGCTCCGCGCCGCGGAGGAGCTGGGCATCGACCTCTCGGGCGCGCCGCTTCCCATCGAGGAGGAACTCGAGCGGGAGGCTGAGGAGGCCAAGAAGGCCGAGAAGGCCGAGAAGGTGACGGCCGGCGCCGGCGACGACAAGGGCGACGCGGAGGGCGACGCGTGATCGACATCAACAACTTCGACTCCATCAAGATCGGCCTCGCATCGTCGAAGCAGATCCGCCAGTGGTCCTCGGGCGAGGTGACCAAGCCCGAGACGATCAACTACCGCACGCTCAAGCCCGAGAAGGACGGGCTCTTCTGCGAGAAGATCTTCGGTCCCACCAAGGACTGGGAGTGCTACTGCGGCAAGTACAAGCGCGTCCGGTACAAGGGCATCATCTGCGAGCGCTGCGGCGTCGAGGTGACCCGGGCCAAGGTGCGCCGCGAGCGCATGGGCCACATCGACCTGGCTGCGCCGGTGAGCCACATCTGGTTCTTCAAGGGCGTGCCCAGCCGCATCGGGTACATCCTCGACCTGGCGCCGAAGGAACTCGAGAAGGTCCTCTACTTCGCGGCGTCCATCGTCACGACGGTGGACACTGCGAAGCGCGACGCCGACCTCGTCACCCTGCAGGAGCAGGTGGACGAGGCCGTGCAGCAGTACGTTCAGGAGCGCGAGATGCGCGCTGCCGAGCTGCGCGAGCGGCTTGACCGCCGCGTCAACTGGCTGCGCGAGGGCGAGACCACGGGCTTTGACGTGGAGGATGAGTTCTGGCTCGAGGACATTGCCACCACGCGTGACCCCGAGAACCCGGAGGCCGCGCCGGTTCCCCGCGAGCTCTCCGACGGCGAGCGCAAGTCGATCGAGTCGGAGCTCCGCAAGGAGACCGACGCGCTGATCCGCGACGACGAGCGGTACACCGAGGAGTCAGTGGAGCGCATCCAGGAGGCCTGGGCCACCTTCAAGGGCATCAAGCCGCGCGACGTCATCAACGACGACCAGCTGTTCCGCGAGATGCGCGACCGCTTCGCTTCGCCGTTCGGGTTCGGCGAGTACTTCGAGGGCGGCATGGGCGCGCAGGCGATCCGCCAGCTCCTCCAGGAGTTCGACCTCGAGGCCGAGGCCGTATCGCTGCGCGAGATCATCCAGACCTCACGCGGCCAGCGCCACGCGCGCGCCCTCAAGCGCCTGCGCGTGTGCTCGGCGTTCATTCACTCGGACAACCGCCCGGAGTGGATGATCCTCGAGGCCGTGCCGGTCATCCCGCCGGAGCTTCGCCCCATGGTGCAGCTCGACGGCGGCCGGTTCGCCACGTCGGACCTCAACGACCTGTACCGCCGCGTCATCAACCGCAACAACCGCCTGAAGCGCCTGCTCGACCTCGGGGCCCCCGAGATCATCGTGAACAACGAGAAGCGCATGCTGCAGGAGGCGGTCGACGCGCTGTTCGACAACGGCCGCCGCGGGCGCGCGGTGACGGGCCCGGGCAACCGGCCGCTCAAGTCGCTGTCGGACATGCTCAAGGGCAAGCAGGGCCGCTTCCGCCAGAACCTCCTCGGCAAGCGCGTTGACTACTCGGGCCGCTCGGTCATCGTGGCCGGCCCCGAGCTGCGCCTGTACCAGTGCGGCCTGCCGAAGCTCATGGCGCTCGAGCTGTTCAAGCCATTCGTCATGCGCCAGCTCGTTGAGCTCGGACATGCGCACAACATCAAGAGCGCCAAGCGCCTCACCGAGCGCGCCACCGACGTGGTGTGGGAGGTCCTCGCCGACGTGATCAAGGATCACCCGGTGCTGCTCAACCGCGCGCCGACCCTGCATCGCCTGGGCATCCAGGCGTTCGAGCCCGTGCTGGTGGAGGGCAAGGCCATCCAGCTGCACCCGCTCGTGTGCACCGCCTTCAACGCCGACTTCGACGGCGACCAGATGGCCGTGCACCTCCCGCTGTCGGTGGAGGCGCAGTCCGAGGCCCGCGTGCTCATGCTCTCGGCCAACAACATCCTGTCGCCGGCGCACGGCCGCCCCATCGCCGTGCCGAGCCAGGACATGATCCTCGGCCTCTATTACCTCACGTACTGCCCCACGGTGTACGCGCGTGAGAAGGGCGAGTCGGGTCCGGGCCGGGCGATCGAGATGATCGACCTCTGGGACTCCGAGGGCCGCAAGTACGTCATCCCGAAGGGCCACGAGGCCCGCATCGAGGGCGTCACCGACTGGGTGGCCGATCCGTTCAAGGAGGCCCCGCAGGCGCCGCCGCGCGCATTCCGCGGCGACGACGAGCTGCTGAGCGCGCTCGACCACGGCATCGTGGGCCTGCAGGACCTCGTGGAGATCCGGCGCGATCCCGACCACGCCGCGGGCCGGCTGGTCACCACCGCCGGTCGCGTGCTGTTCAACCACGAGCTTCAGGTGGAGCTCGACGCGCTGCTCGCGCACGAGGAGAACCCTCACCCGTACCCGTGGCAGAACCGCGTGTTCACGAAGCGCGAGCTCGGGGACTTCATCGAGGAGCTCGTGGACATCTACGGGGCCACGGTGGTCTCGATGATCCTCGACACCTTCAAGGCGCTGGGCTTCCGCTACGCCAGCCAGTCGGGCATCACCATCTCGAAGAACGACGTGGTGATCCCGCCCGAGAAGCCGGAGATCCTCGCGAAGTACGACGCCGAGGTGCAGCGCTTCGAGGACTTCTTCGCCGAGGGCCTCATGACCGCCGAGGAGCGCCACGAGCGCGTGGTGTCGCTGTGGGATGACGCCACCGACGAGGTCGCCGCGGCGATGCAGGACCACCTGTTCCGCCTCAACCCCATCTTCATGATGGCCAACTCGGGTGCCCGAGGATCGTTCAAGCAGATCCGTCAGCTCGCGGGCATGCGTGGCTGCATGGCCAACCCGAAGGGCGAGATCATCGAGCGGCCGATCAAGAGCAACTTCATGGAGGGGCTCTCGGTCCTCGAGTACTTCATCTCCACCCACGGGGCGCGCAAGGGTCTCGCCGACACTGCGCTCAAGACAGCAGACTCGGGCTACCTCACGCGTCGCCTCGTGGACGTGTCGCAGGACGTCATCGTGCGCGAGCGCGACTGCGGCACCACCGAGGGCATCGACACCCCGGTCGTGCGCGACGGGCACACCAACCCGTCGCTGCTCGGCCGCGTGGTCATCGGCCCGGTCGTGGACTCGTCGACCGGCGAGCTCATCACCGATCTGCGCGGGAACGCGCCCGACGAGGACGATGACGCCGCGGTCGATGCCTGGCGATCGGTCGAGATCGACAGCGCCCTCATGCAGGAGCTGACCGACCTCGGCACGCGCCACCCCAAGGCGTCCATCACGGTGCGCTCGCCGCTCAAGTGCCGCAGCGCCGTGGGCGTGTGCACGCACTGCTACGGCCGCAACCTCGCCTCCGGCGAGATGTGCGAGCCCGGTGACGCGGTGGGCATCATCGCCGCGCAGTCGATCGGCGAACCGGGCACGCAGCTGACCATGCGCACGTTCCACACCGGCGGCGTCGCCGGCGCGGACATCACGCAGGGCCTCCCGCGAATCGTCGAGCTGTTCGAGGCGCGCAAGCCCAAGGCGCTCGCCCACGTCGCGGCGCACGACGGCTGGATCCGTATCGACGATGACGAGTCCCGCCCCGGTGGCGCGATCATCTCGCTCGAGTCGCCGGTGAGCATCGAGGTGGGCCGCAAGAAGGAGCCGGTGCGCCCGCCGGTCACGTACACCGTGCTCAAGCGCACGCAGATCCGCCGCGATCTCGAGGACGGCTCCTGGGTGGAGGCCGGTGACCTGCTCACCGACGGCTCCGCCTTCCCGAGCGACATCCTCGAGGCGCAGGCTGGCCTCGACCTGGGTATCACCGGCACCATCAAGTCGGTGTCGGACGGTCGCACCGACAAGGGCGCCCGCGTGATCAAGGTCGAGGTGAAGGCCGAGGACGGCGTGGAGGTGCGTCACCTGCGGGTGCCGCTGGACCGTCCGGTCCCGCCGATCCAGAAGGGCATGCACGTGCGCGACGGCGTGTCGCTCGCTGGCGCCGGCTGGGGCGGGGGTGACCGCGCAACCAAGACCGAGGCATACCTCGTGGCCCAGGTGCAGGAGGTCTACCGCTCGCAGGGAGTGGAGATCAACGACAAGCACATCGAGGTCATCGTGCGCCAGATGCTGCGCAAGGTGCGCATCGATGACCCGGGCGACACCAACTTCCTGCCGGGCCAGCTCGTGGACAAGCCGGTTCTCTTCCGCGAGAACCAGCGCGTGCGCCTGGCTGCGGCTGACAAGCTGCAGCGCAGTCGCAAGAAGGTGAAGCGCACGCCGGAGGAGACCGAGGAGCTTCTCGACTCGGCCATGGCGCGCTACGTGCCGCTCATCCTGGGCATCACGAAGGCGTCGCTGGCCACCGAGTCGTTCCTGTCGGCGGCCTCCTTCCAGGAGACCACCAAGGTGCTCACCGACGCCGCCCTCGAGGGCAAGGTCGACCACCTGCGCGGCCTGAAGGAGAACGTGATCATCGGGAAGCTCATCCCGGCGGCCACCGGCCTGCGCAGGTACCGCCAGCTGGAGATCGAGCCCATCCGGCGCGCCCCGGCGCTGCTGGAGTTCGACCTCGACGAGCCCTTCTCGCTCGTGGAGGACGAGGTCGACGACCTCGTGGGTCTCGTGGACGCCAGCGGTACGTACTCGTTCGAGCCCGAGCCCGACCCGGCCCCCGAGGCCGACGGGGAAGGCGCCGACCAGTAGCAGCAGCACGCGGGGTGCGCGCCGCCGCCGGGATCACGTTCCGGCGGCGGCCTGCTCCTTCTTCTCGCGATGGCGCTGCCAGAACCACATGGGCGAGTGCCGGTCCTCGGGGTACCGCGCGCGTGAGCGGGTCTCCTTCCTCACGCCGTACACCTTGCGGGCCCAGAGCGAAGTGGGTCGCGCCAGCCGCAGTGCACCGATGAGGGCGAGCGGCCAGAAGATGAGGCCGACGAACGCGAAGATCCACTTCCCCTTGAGGAACGTGATCAGGCAGAACACGGCGGCGAGGCCGTGCCAGGTCGCGATGATGCCGCTGCCCGCGACGTCCGCGTTGTTCCAGACCTCCACCCAGAACGGGATGCCCAGCGCGGCGATCGCCAGCACGGCGCCGAGCACGATCACGGCATCCACCGACCGGCGGCCTTCCTTCGACCAGTAGACGTCCTTGAGCGTCAGCCAGAGGGCGAACTCATCGAGGGTGAGGGCCGCGCCGATGCCGAAGAGCGTCGGCACGATGAGGCCGGCCACGCCACTGGGCTGCCAGTCGATGGCGATGCCGATGACCCCGCTGATGAGCAGCAGGAAGATGCCGGGCACGAGGTGGTGGATGTGCGTGCCGCCCACCGACATGTCGCCGAACGGCCCCTTGCCGTGCTTGATCGACCAGGTGATGCTGCGGGTGATCAGGAATGTCACGAGGAATGCCAGCAGCGTCATCTGGACCGTGCCGATGCCGGTCTCGCGGATGCGCTCCTGGAACGCGTCGATGACCGGGAACGATTCCGACCAGAAGTCGGCGGGCATGAGGATAAGGGGAGCCATTGCCGCCTACCCTAGCGATGCCCGGTCGGTCAGCCTGGGAAGCGCACGTGCAGGTGATCGTCGTGGTTCGGCCAGCGCACGACCACGCCCGCCGGGCCTCGCAGGTCGAGCGACGGCCCGATGAGCACGAGGTCGGCGCCCTGCGCGACGAGGCGATCGACAACCTGCTGCGTGAGCGCCCGGTCATAGTTCGCGGGGTTCGCGGCGCCGCGCGCGCGGTCGCGCCGCGGCAGCCGGATATCCACGTCGAGCCCGTTCTGGTGCGAGGAGTGACCATCGATGCGGCCGCCCTGGCGCCGCGAGAGGTCGCCGATGCCCAACGGGCCGGCCCCTGGGTTTGCCTTCGCCCACCACCGACCGAGGTCGACGATCTCGCGCACGAGGCGCGCGGTGCCCCATCGGGTGCCGAGTCCGCCGGGCTCGCTCTGGGTGCGCGGGTCATAGGTGTAGTAGCCGGTTCCCGATGCCGGAAGCCGCACGGCGCCCGTGAGCCGACCGCCGTTGGGCGTGCCATCCGGCACGCTCTCGCGCCAGTCGATGATGGCCCCGCCATCCTCGCCCGTGATCTCGATGGTGCTGGGGATCAGCACCGGCTCCTCGGGGATCGCCATGACAATGGGAGTCGAGGGCACGGACTGCGCCGGCACATCGCGATCGGGCAGGGCAGCGGCAAGCGGCACCGAGCAGGCGAGCAGCCCCACGAGGCCGATCCACATCGCGCGGCCGCGCCGACCGTGGCGGGCCTCGCGGCGGTGGCGGCAGGCCACGCATGGGCAGGGTGAATTGAGGATGCTCCGGGGCATGGGGAGACCACGCTAGGTGCGCTCGACGACCCGGTGGGAAATGCCCGTTTCGGGCTGGTCTCGTCGACGCTTGCGACCGATTTCCTGCTGCGCGCGCGGTGCTGCCCTACGATCGCCGCATCGTGTCCCGGCTTGCTCGCCCCATCGTCTTCATCCCTCTGCTGATCGCCCTGGTCTTCATCGGGCTCGGTGCGTGGTGGTGGTCGCAGGCTGGCACCAGCACGCCGGTATCCGAGGAGTACGCGGGCCGCGAGTATGGGTCGGCCGGCGGGCCCGCGGTTGCAGGGGCGCCGGCATCGGGCGTATGGACCTACCGTGCGACGGGTGATGAGACCGTGGGGATCGGGCCGGTGACGGTCGACCGTCCGCTTCCCACCGAGGCGCAGATCGTGGTGCGGCCGGCGCCGAAGGGCTTCTGGAGCACCCTCGCGTTGAGCGAGGAGCACGTGGAGGCCTCACGGCTGCGCGTGACCCCTGAAGGCGAATACCTCGAAGAGCGCGTCACCAGCGTGAAGGTGACCGGCCTCGGTCGCGACGAGCGTGAGAAGCTCGTGCCGCCCGCGCTGGTGTACCCGGCGTCGATCGAGCCCGGCGACACATGGACCGAGCGCTACGTAATGGACGAGGTGCGGGTGTTGACCCGGGCCCGCGTGACGGGAGCCGAGACGGTCGACGTGGGCGGCACGCCCATGCAGGTGCTGGTGATCGACAAGCGCGGCAAGGTGACCGGTCCGATCGCGGGCATTCGCGATGACCGCATCTGGTGGTCGCCCGAGCTCAGGATGCCGGTGCGCTGGGTGATGCGCACCAAGCTCGACGGTTTCGCGTCGCTGCGCACCGACGCCGACCTCACCCTCACGAGTCCGGTGCCCACCACGTGAGCGCGCCGGTCGCGGGCGATCGTGCGCCACTGCCGATCCTGCTGCTCGTGGTGGCTGCCGGGGTGCTGGCGTTCACCACCGACCAGCCGCTCGTGCTCGCCGCGCTGGCCGTCGGTGCCATCGTGCTGCTGCGCCTGGCGCCGGGCAGCCCAGGCCGAATCGTGGTGGTCGCCGCGGTTGTGTCGGCGCTTGGCGTGTTCTTGCTCACCCCGCTGCTGTCCGGCCAGGGTGACCTGGTGCTCTTCGACATCCCCGTGCCGCCGCCCCTGAGCGGCGAGATCACGGCCGAGGAGCTCGTGGCGAGCGCAGTCGCCGCCATGAGGGTGCTGGCCACCATCGCGCTCACCGCTGCGCTGTTCGCATGGGCCGATCCCGACCGCATGCTCGCCGGGCTCAGCCGCGTGGCGCCGCGCTCCGCACTGGTGTCGGCGCTCGCCGCCCGCCTCGTGCCGACCATGCGAAGCGACGCGCGAGCGATCGCCGAGACGGCTCGGCTGCGGGGCGTGGCCCTCACCACCGGATCCCGCATGCAGCGCGCCCGGGCCGCCGCCCCCCTCGCGCTTCCCCTGGTGGGATCGGCCCTCGAGCGCGGCCTTGACGCCGCCGAGGCCATGGCCGCGCGGGGCTACGGCGAGGGCCGACGCACCCGCTTGCCCGAGCGCCCGCGCGACACGGGCGAGCGCTTCACGCTGCTCCTGGCCGTGCTGCTCGCGGCCGCGGTGGTATGGGGCATCGTGGCCGGGGCCACGGGCTTCGCGTTCTATCCGGTGCTCGACCCGGTGGTCACCTGGCAGTCGGTTGCCCTCGCGGCCGGCGCGCTCGTGGCGCTGGCCGGGTCCGCAGTCGCGCTGAAGCACACCGCACCGCCGCCGAGCGATCTTGGACGGCCCTAGTCGCCGTGATACGGTCCCGGACCGCTCGCCCGCCGAGGCGAACGACCCGACACGCCCACAGTCCGGAAGAGGCTCGTGCCAACGATCAACCAGATGGTCCGCAAGGGCCGCAAGCCCAAGGCGACCAAGACCTCCACGCCCGCCCTGCGCGGGGCCCCGCAGAAGCGCGGGGTGTGCACGAGGGTCTACACCACCACCCCGAAGAAGCCGAACTCGGCGCTGCGCAAGGTGGCGCGCGTGCGGCTCACCAACGGGATGGAGGTCACGAGCTACATCCCGGGCGAGGGCCACAACCTGCAGGAGCACTCGGTGGTGCTCGTGCGTGGCGGCCGCGTGAAGGACCTCCCGGGTGTCCGGTACAAGGTCATCCGCGCGGCCCTCGACACGGCAGGCGTTTCCGACCGCAAGCAGGCGCGCTCGAAGTACGGCGCCAAGACCCCGAAGTAGGAAGATGCCCCGCCGCGCAGCCATCACACGCCGTCCGCTGATCCCGGACCCCGTCTACGACAACGTCGTCGTGACGCAGCTCATCAACAAGGTCCTCTCGGACGGCAAGAAGTCCGTTGCCGAGCGCACCGTGTATGACGCTCTTGAGCGCATCCGCGAGCGCACCGGCCGCGATCCCGTGCAGGTGATGGAGGAGGCCATCCGCAACGTCACGCCGGCCCTCGAGGTGAAGAGCCGGCGCGTTGGTGGCGCCACCTACCAGGTGCCGATCGAGGTGCCGTCGCGCCGCGGTCGCACGCTGGCCATCCGCTGGATCGTCCTCTTTGCGCGGCAGCGCCGCGAGAAGCAGATGAGCGAGCGCCTGGCGAACGAGCTGCTGGACGCGCTCGGCTCGCAGGGCGGCGCGTTCAAGCGCAAGGACGACCTCTACCGGATGGCGCAGGCCAACAAGGCCTTCGCGCACTACCGCTGGTAGCGCCCGTTCCCCGGCCCAATCGGCTCGGGGTGGGCTTGCATATAGAAGAGTCGTCGCGGGGGAATCGGTTCCCCGTGCCACATCTGACTGACAGGTGAGATTCAGTGTCTGAGAAGAAGGTCCCGCTCGAGGACACCCGGAACATCGGGATCATGGCCCACATCGATGCGGGCAAGACCACGACGACCGAGCGCATCCTCTACTACACCGGTCGTACCCACCGCATCGGCGAGGTGCACGAGGGCGCCGCGACGATGGACTGGATGGAGCAGGAGCAGGAGCGCGGCATCACCATCACGTCCGCGGCGACCACCTGCTTCTGGCGTGACCACCGCATCAACATCATCGACACCCCCGGCCACGTCGACTTCACGGTCGAGGTGGAGCGCTCGCTGCGCGTGCTCGACGGCGCCGTGGCGGTGTTCGACTCGGTGGCCGGCGTGGAGCCGCAGTCCGAGACGGTGTGGCGCCAGGCCGACCGCTACCGCGTGCCGCGCATCGCGTACGTGAACAAGATGGACCGCATCGGCGCCGACTTCGACGCTGCCGTGCAGACGATGATCGACCGCCTCGGCGCCCGCGCCGTGCCGATCCAGCTGCCCATCGGCGCCGAGGCCGACTTCGCCGGCATCATCGACCTGATCGAGATGAACGCCACCACCTACAAGGATGACCTCGGCACCGAGGTCGAGGTGGGCCCGATCCCCGAGGCCATGGCCACCGACGCCGAGGTGGCACGCGAGCAGCTCATCGAGGCTCTTGCGGACAGCGACGACGAGCTGGCCGAGGCCTATCTCGAGGGCAACGACATCACGCCCGAGCTCATGAAGAAGGCCATCCGCACCGCGGTGCTGGCCATCGACATGACCCCGGTGCTCTGCGGGTCGTCATTCAAGAACAAGGGCGTGCAGCCGCTGCTGGACGCCGTGGTCGACTTCATGCCGTCGCCGCTGGACGTGCCGCCCGCCGAGGGCATCGACGACCGCGGGGAAGAGGTGGAGCGCCCGGCCGACCCGTCGGCGCCGTTTTCGGCCCTGGCCTTCAAGGTGATGAGCGACCCCTACGTGGGCCGCCTTACCTTCCTGCGCGTCTACTCCGGGTCCATCAACGCGGGCGACGGCATCATCAACGCCACCAAGGGCGAGCGCAAGGAGCGCATCGGCCGCCTGCTGATGATGCACGCGAACCACCGCGAGGAGGCAGAGAGCGCCTCGGCCGGTGACATCGTGGCCGCGGTGGGCCTGAAGAGCACCACCACGGGGGACACCCTCTGCGACCCGGCCGATCCGGTCGTGCTCGAGGAGATGACCTTCCCCGATCCGGTGATCCGCCTGGCCATCGAGCCCAAGACGAAGGCCGACCAGGAGAAGCTCTCCACCGCCCTGCAGCGCCTGCAGGACGAGGACCCGACCTTCCGCGTGCGCACCGACGAGGAGACCGGCCAGACGGTCATCGCAGGCATGGGCGAGCTGCACCTGGAGATCATCGTCGATCGCCTCATGCGCGAGTTCAGCGTGGACGCCAACGTGGGCGCGCCCCAGGTGGCCTACCGCGAGACGATCCGCAAGCGCGTCGAGAAGGTCGAGGGCCGCTTCGTTCGCCAGTCCGGCGGTCGCGGCCAGTACGGCCACGTGTACATCTCGGTCGAGCCGAACGAGCCCGGCAAGGGGTACGAGTTCGAGAACAAGACCGTGGGTGGGTCGATTCCGAAGGAGTACGTCCCCGCCGTGGACGAGGGCATCAAGGAGGCCCTCGAGGGCGGCGTGGTGGCCGGCTACCCGATGGTTGACGTGAAGGTGGAGCTCATCGACGGCTCGTACCACGACGTCGACTCCAACGAGGGCGCCTTCAAGATCGCCGGCTCCATGGCCATTCGCGAGGCTGCAAGGCGCGCCAGCCCGTGCCTGCTCGAGCCGCTCATGGCCGTGGAGGTCGTGTGCCCCACCGAGTTCATGGGCACGGTGGTGGGCGACCTCAACGGTCGCCGCGGACGCATCGGCGGCATGGAGGAGAAGGGCACCACCGGGACCATCCAGGCCCAGGTGCCGCTGTCGGAGATGTTCGGCTACGCCACCTCCGTGCGCTCCGCCACCCAGGGCCGCGCCACCTTCACCATGCAGTTCGACCACTACGCCGAGGTGCCGCAGAGCATCTCCGAGGAGATCAAGGCGAAGGTGGGCGCGGCGAGCGACTGACGCCCGTGGCCGCATGATGTTCGCGAGGGGCCGCCATCGTGCGGCCCCTCGTCGTTCCGGCTACTCGTGCAGCAGGCGGTCCAGGTGCACCGCGGGGTGATCGGCGTCGCGGCCGGTGAGGTCGCGGATCTGCTCGCGGCAGCTCACCCCGGCCGCGACCACCGGGGCCGATGATGCGCGTACCTCCGGGGCGAGGCGGTCCTCCCCGATGAGCCGCGACACCTCGGGGTGCAGGTAGCCGAAGGCGCCGGCCATGCCGCAGCAGCCGGCATCGGTGGCGTGTGCCCCGGGCCCCATGGCCGCCACTGCAGCCGTGTCGCCGTCGGCGCGCGCATGGCAGTGACGGTGCACCAGCGGGGCGTCGCGCACGCCGGGCACCTCGAGGCCGATATCCATCACCGCCTGCTCGAACGAGATGACGGCGTCGGCCACCCACTGGGCGCGTGGATCCTCGGGCACGAGCCACGGCAGGTCGGACGCCAGCATCGACAGGCACGAGGGCTCGAGCACCACGATGGGGTGCCCGGCCATGGCGTACGGCGCGAGCGTGCGCAGCACCCTGAGGCCCTGCTTGCGGGCGAGGTCGGGCATTCCCTGCGAGAGCGCGGGGCGACCGCAGCAGCCGCCCGAGAGCACCTCGGCGCGCGCGCCCGCGGTGCCCAGCACGCGCACGGCGGCGTCGCCGATGGGCGGGTGCAGGAATCGCGTCCAGGTATCGGCGAACAGCCCGATCGGCATTCCGTGGCCCGTGGGAGGGGGCGGGCGCCACTCGCGCACCGGCAGCGGGGCGTCACGGCCGAGGCGCCCCCGGGCGAGTCGTGCGGCCCGCCGGGCAAGTCGCGGCGAGGCCGACCCCGCCCGCATGAGGTCGTGTGCGTGGGCGGCCGCGAGCACGGCGGGGGAGGGACGTTGCTCGGCGTGCCGGTGCACCATGGCCTCCACCTTCAGGCGTGACATGTCCACGCCCGCGGGGCACTCGGTGGCGCAGGCGCGGCATGAGAGGCAGAGGTCGAGCGCCTCAGCCAGCCCCGGGTCGGCCAGGCCCAGGTCGAGCTTGCCCTCGATGGCGGCGCGCAGCAGCACGGCGCGCCCGCGCGTGGAGTGCCGCTCGTCGCGGAGCGCCTGGTACGACGGGCACATCACGGCGTCCGACCGGCGGCACTGGCCGTTGCCGTTGCAGGCCTCGGCCGCGCGCTGCAGGCCGCCCGCGGCATCGAACGACACCGCCGTGCTGATGGGGTGCGGCGCGGGGGAGGCCTGGATGCGCAGCCCCTCATCGAGCCGGTCGGGGTCGGTGATGATGCCGGGGTTGAGGATGCCCGCGGGGTCGAGGGCGCGCTTCACCTCGTCGAAGCGCTGCAGCAGGTCGGCGTCGTACATGCGCGGCAGCAGCTCGCCGCGCAGCCTTCCGTCTCCATGCTCGCCCGACAGCGATCCGCCATGCGCAGCCACGATGTCCGCCACTGCCTCGGCCACCCTGCGCACCTGCGCCGGCGCGCCTGGCGCGCGCAGGTCGACCATCGGGCGGATATGGAGGCAGCCCACGCTCGCGTGGCCGTACCAGACCGCGTCGCCCATGCCCTCGTCGGCGAGCACGCGGCGCACCTCGCGGGCGAACGGGGCGAGCGCGTCGGGCGGAACCGCGGGATCCTCGATGAACGGGATGGGCTTCTCGTCTCCCTCGGTGCGAAGCGCCCTGGCGATGCCGGTGCGCCGGATGGTCCACACCGCGGCCTGTCCGGCGGGGTCGTCGATGACCGTGGCGCCGGGGATCGCCCGGGCCTTCGCGGATGCCTCGCCCGCCTCGCCGGAGTACTCGACCACCAGCATCGCGGGCGCGCGGCCCACGATCCCGAGCAGCGCGCGCTCCGCGGGCTGGCGGTTGGCGGGGTCCACCAGCGAAGCGTCCATGAGCTCAATGGCCGAGGGTTCCGTGGCGATGAGCCCGGGCACGGCCTCCAGCGCGGAGTCGACATCGGTGAACGGCACGATGGCCAGCGCGCGCTCGGACGGGATGGGCAGCAGACGCACCACGGCCGAGCGCATCACGGCGAGCGTGCCCTCGCTGCCCGAGAGGAACGCCGGCCAGTCGGGCTGGTCTCCCACGAGCCTATCGAGGGCGTAGCCGGACACCCTGCGCATGAGCGCGGGGAAGCCCTGGTTGGTGGCGAGCAGCCGCGCGGCCTCGAGCGCGGGGGGCGCCTGGCCGCCCCTGGCCAGCGACGCCTGCGTGCCGTCGGCCAGCAGCACGTCGAGCTCCACGAGGTTGTCGGCGGTCATGCCGTAGACGATCGAGCGGGCGCCCGCGGAGTTGTTGCCGATCATCCCGCCCAGGGTCGCGCGGCTTCCGGTGGCAACGTCGGGGCCGAACATCAGGCCGTGCGCCGACGCCGCGCGGTTGAGGTCGTCCAGCACCACGCCCGGCCCCACGCGGGCGGTCATCGACCGGGGATCGACCTCGATCTCGCGCAGGCGCGAGCAGTCGACCACCAGACCGCGGCCCACCGACTGCCCGGCGAGGCTCGTGCCCGCACCCCGCATGGTGAGCGGGATGTCGTGGCGCGCGCAGGTGTCTACCGCGAGCGCGAGGTCGTCTTCGTGCCCGGCGAGCAGGGCCCCTACGGGCACGCGGCGGTAGAGGCTGGCGTCCACGGCGTAGAGCTCCCGCGTGGCGGCGTCGGCGCGCACGTCGCCGCGTGCCCCGCGGGCGAGATCGAGCAGCGCATGATGTGCGTTATCCACGCTCCCGATGCTATGCCCGCCCGCTCACCGAAGTCGCTCTTGCGAGCCAGCCGTCGCGTGCTATGTTCCCCCGGCTCGAAGGAGCAACGGCCTTCTAACGCGCGGCCAAACGTGGCCGCGCGTTGCATGAGTGGGCCTTTTCGGAAGCACAGGCGGGTGGCGACACGAATGGTCGCACGCCCGCTCGGACGCGCATGAGGAGCATGGGATGGCGAAGGAGAAGTTCGACCGCTCGAAGCCCCACGTGAACGTGGGCACCATCGGTCACGTCGACCACGGCAAGACGACCCTCACTGCTGCCATCACCCAGACGCTCGGCCAGAAGTACGGCGGCGAGGTGCGCAGCTTCGATGAGATCGACAACGCCCCCGAGGAGCGCGAGCGCGGCATCACCATCGCGACCTCGCACGTGGAGTACGAGACGGAGGGCCGCCACTACGCCCACGTCGACTGCCCGGGTCACGCTGACTACATCAAGAACATGATCACGGGTGCCGCCCAGATGGACGGCGCGATCCTCGTGGTGTCGGCCGCTGACGGCCCGATGCCGCAGACCCGTGAGCACATCCTGCTCGCCCGCCAGGTGGGCGTGCCGTACATCGTGGTGGCCCTCAACAAGGCCGACATGGTGGACGACGAGGAGCTGCTCGAGCTCGTGGAGCTCGAGGTCCGTGAGCTGCTCAGCGAGTACGAGTTCCCGGGTGACGACATCCCCGTCGTCAAGGTCTCGGCACTGAACGCCCTCAACGGCGACGCCGCAGCCCAGGAGCAGATCCTCGAGCTGATGCAGGCCGTGGACGACTACGTGCCGCTCCCGGAGCGCGACGTGGACAAGCCGTTCCTGATGCCCGTTGAGGACGTCTTCACGATCACCGGTCGCGGCACCGTCGCCACCGGTCGCGTGGAGCGCGGCATCATCAACGTGAACGACGAGGTCGAGGTCGTCGGCATGCAGACCGAGATCGAGAAGACCGTCGTCACCGGCGTGGAGATGTTCCGCAAGCTCCTCGACCAGGGCCAGGCCGGCGACAACATCGGCGCCCTGCTCCGCGGCGTGAAGCGCGAGGACATCCAGCGTGGCCAGGTGCTCGCCGCTCCCGGCAGCATCACCCCGCACACGAAGTTCAAGGCGCAGGTGTACGTGCTCTCCAAGGAGGAGGGCGGCCGTCACACGCCGTTCGTCAACGGCTACCGCCCGCAGTTCTACTTCCGCACGACCGACGTGACCGGCGTCATCCAGCTCCTCGACGGGGCCGAGATGATCATGCCGGGCGACAACGCCGTGCTCGAGGTGGAGCTCATCGTCCCGATCGCCATGGAGGACGGCCTCCGCTTCGCCATTCGCGAGGGCGGCCGTACCGTGGGCGCCGGGGTCGTGGAGCAGATCCTGGAGTAGCAGCACTGGCAGGACGGGCCCCGTCACCCCGCATCAGGGGGGCGGGGCCCTCGCTTTCCCCGAGCAGCACCCGACGACGCAGAACGAGAAGACCGAACTTTGATCACGCAGAACAAAATCCGAATCAGGCTCAAGGCCTACGACCATGAGCTGATCGACAAGAGCGCGGCCTCCATCGTGGAGACGGCCCAGCGGAGTGGCGCGACCATCTCCGGTCCCGTGCCGCTCCCCACGGAGTGCCACCGCTACTGCGTCATCAAGGGCCCGTTCAAGGACAAGGACTCGCGGGAGCACTTCGAGGTGCGCACCCACAAGCGCCTCATCGACATCTTCTCGCCCACGCCCAAGACGGTCGACTCCCTCATGCGCCTCGACCTGCCCGCCGGCGTCGACATCGAGATCAAGGTCTGACCATGGCTGCGATCATCGGACGCAAGGTCGGAATGACCCAGATCTTCGCCGAGGACGGCGCGAGGGTTCCCCTCACCGTCATCGAGGCCGGCCCCTGCCCCGTGGTGCAGGTGAAGACCGACGAGCGCGACGGCTACGCCGCGGTGCAGCTCGGCTTCGGCGCGGCGAAGGCGAAGCACATCAACAAGCCCGAGCAGGGCCACCTCGAGAAGGCGGGCGCGCCGCTGATGCGCCACCTGCACGAGTTCTCGCCCGAGGACCTCGGCCTGGAGGAGGGCGAGGAGCTTTCCGAGGGCCAGCTGGTCACCGTCGACCGCTTCATCCCGGGCTCGTACGTGAAGGTCACCGGCACCTCGAAGGGCAAGGGCTTTGCCGGCACGATCAAGCGCCACAACTTCGCCAGCGGCCCCAAGAGCCACGGCTCGCACAATGTGCGCCGCCCGGGCTCCATCGGCGCCGCCGCCTATCCCGCGCGCGTGTTCAAGGGCATCCGGATGGCCGGCCACATGGGTGCGCGCCAGGTGACGCAGCGCGGCCTGCAGGTGGTCGACCGAGATCCGGAACGCAACATCCTGCTCGTCAAGGGCGCGGTGCCTGGCGCCGTCGGCTCGATCGTCTATGTGAGGCCCGACTGATGGCTGCGCACCTGCTCACCAAGACCGGCAAGGCATCCGGCGCCGCCGACCTCGGCGCCGAGATGGAGGCCCAGGACATCAAGCCGCACCTCATCCACGAGGTGGTCACGGCCGAGATGGCCTGGCGTCGCGCCGGCACGCACAGCACCAAGACCCGCAGCGACGTCAGCGGCGGTGGCAAGAAGCCGTGGCGCCAGAAGGGCACCGGCCGTGCCCGCGCGGGATCGAATCGCTCGCCCATCTGGACCGGCGGCGGCATCACCTTCGGCCCGCACCCGCGCAACTACGGGGGCAAGGTCAACCGCAAGGCGTACCGCCAGGCGTTCCGCTCGGCCATCAAGGCCCACGTGGAGCGCGGCACCATCGCCGTGATGGAGCCCACGGGCTGGGACGCTCCCAGCACCAAGCGTGCCGCCGAGTACCTGGCCACGGCGCCGGCCGAGCTCGCGGCCCGTCCACTGCTCGTGGTGGTCACCGAGTCGTCGTCGCCCGAGGCGCTGTCGTTCCGCAACATGCGCGACGTGCGCGTGCTCGAGGCCCGCGACATCGAGACCGTCGACATCATGGCCGGCCGCTCGGTGCTGGTGGAGCGCGATGTGTGGGACCGCTGGAACGGCGCCGTCGCTCCCGTGGCCGAGGCCGAGGGGGATGACGCGTGAGCACCAGCAACGACCTTCGCGGCGATGTCCGCCGCGCCATCGTGAGCCCGGTGGTGTCCGAGAAGAGCTACCTGCTCGTGCAGGCGCACAACCAGTACACCTTCCGCGTGCTGGACGATGCCCACAAGGTGGAGATCCGCCAGGCCGTCGAGGAGCTCTTCGACGTCACGGTCACCGACGTGCGCATCGTCAGGGTGCAGCCCAAGCCCAAGCGGCGCGGGCGCAGCATGGGCACTCGCCCGGGCTGGAAGAAGGCCATCGTCGAGCTCGTGCCCGGCGATTCGATCGACATCTTCGAGGGCGCCTGATGGGTATCCGCAAGCACAAGCCCACCTCGCCGGGCCGGCGTTTCGTCGCCAGCTCGGACTTCGCCGAGGTCACCACGAGCACGCCTGAGAAGTCGCTGCTCGAGCCGATCCACAAGACCGGTGGGCGCAACAACAACGGCCGCATCACCACCCGGCACAAGGGTGGCGGTCACAAGCGCCGCTACCGGGTCATCGACTTCAAGCGCACCAAGGACGGCGTTCCCGCTCGCGTTGCCTCGATCGAGTACGACCCGAACCGCACCGCTCGCATCGCGCTGCTGCACTACGCGGACGGCGAGAAGCGCTACATCCTCGCGCCCCAGCGGCTCGAGGTGGGCGACACCGTGATGAGCGGCCCCGGAGCGGACATCCGCCCGGGCAACGCGCTCGCGCTGCGCGACATCCCGACGGGAACGATCGTGCACAACATCGAACTGCAGATCGGTCGCGGTGGCCAGATGTGCCGCTCGGCCGGCACCGGCGCCCAGCTCGTGGCGAAGGAGGGCGACTACGCCACCCTGCGCCTGCCGAGCACCGAGATGCGCATGGTGCACATCGACTGCCGCGCCACCGTGGGGCAGCTGGGCAACTCGTCGCACTCCAACGAGGTGGGGGGCAAGGCCGGCCGCAGCCGCTGGCGCGGCGTTCGCCCGACCGTCCGTGGCTCCGCCATGAACCCGGTCGACCACCCGCACGGCGGTGGCGAGGGCAAGAGCAACTCGGGTCGCCATCCGGTGACCCCCTGGGGCAAGCCGACCAACGGTCACCGCACGCGTGACCCGAAGAAGGCGAGCCAGAAGCTGATCGTCCGCGGTCGCAAGCGCGGAAAGCACACGGAAGGCCGATGAGCAGAAGCCTGAAGAAGGGTCCGTTCGTCGACCCCAAGTTGATTGCCCGCATCGAGGAGATGAACACCTCGAACGAGAAGCGCATGCTGCGCACCTGGTCGCGGTCTTCCACGATCTTCCCGGAGATGGTGGGCCACACGATCGCCGTCCACGACGGTCGCAAGCACGTGCCCGTGTTCGTCTCCGAGAGCATGGTGGGCCACAAGCTGGGCGAGTTCGCGCCGACGCGGTCCTACAAGGGCCACGGCGACGACCGGCAGACCTCGAGGCGCTGACGTGAGCACTGAGACCACAGCAGAGGCGACCGAGGCCGAGGTGGAGGCTCCCGACGTGGAGGCCACCGATGCCGAGGGCACCGACGTGGAGGCTCCCGAGGCCACCACGAATGAGCCCGCGCGCTCCGACAAGGTGCGGAGTCGCAAGCCCGCGCGGCCGCAGGCCACGGCCAAGTTCGTGCGCGTGTCGGCCCGCAAGGCCCGGCTGGTCGCGGACCTCATTCGCGGCAAGTCCGTGCCCGAGGCCCAGGCGATCCTCGCCTTCTCCACCCGCGCGGCCGCCGAGCCGGTGCGCAAGGTGCTGGAGTCGGCCATGGCCAACGCCGACCACAACGCGGGCCTCGACGTACGTGAGCTCTACCTCACGCGAGTGACCATCGACGAGGGCCCTACGATGCGGCGATTCCGCCCGCGTGCGCAGGGCCGGGCATCGCGCATCAACAAGCGCACCTGCCACATCACGATCGGCCTTGGCCAGTATGGCTCCGAGGCGGAGGGACGTGCCTGATGGGCCAGAAGGTCAACCCCACCGGATTCCGCATCGGCATCCTCCAGGGCTGGAAGAGCAACTGGTACACCGAGCGTGACTACGCCGCGTACCTCGATGAGGACCGGGCCGTGCGCGACCACATCACGCGCAAGCTCAGCCACGCCGGCCTCTCGGACATCCAGATCCGCAAGGACGCCACCAAGCTCACCGTCGACATCTTCACGGCCCGTCCGGGCATCGTGATCGGCAAGAGCGGGTCCGAGGTGGACGCCCTTCGCCGTGAGCTCAACCAGATCACGTCGAAGCAGATCCAGATCAACATCAACGAGATCAAGCGCCCGGAGCTCGACGCCGCCCTCGTGGCCCAGTCGATCGCCGAGCAGCTCGAGAACCGCGTGTCGTTCCGCCGCGCCATGAAGCGCGCGCTCACCTCGGCCATGCGCTCCGGCGCGCAGGGCGTCAAGGTGCAGTGCGGCGGGCGCCTCGGCGGCTCGGAGATGTCGCGCTCGGAGCACTACTCCGACGGCCGCGTGCCGCTGCACACGCTGCGCGCAGACATCGACTACGGCTTCGCCGAGGCCAAGACCACCTTCGGCCGCATTGGCGTGAAGGTGTGGATCAACAAGGGCGAGGTGCTGCCTGAGGGCGTCGTGGACGCCCGCGGTCGCAGTAACGAGCTCGACGCCCCGCCTCCGCGGCGCCCGCGTCGCGACGGCCGTGGCCGTGGCGGGCAGGGCGGCCAGGGCGGCGGCCAGGGTCGTGGCGGCCAGGGTCGTGGCGGCCAGGGCGGCGCTCCGTCAGAGGGATCGAGGTAGCCCCATGTTGATGCCCAAGCGCACCAAGTACCGCAAGGCGCACCGCGGCCGTCGCCGTGGCGAGGCCAAGGGGAACCAGGAGGTCCACTTCGGCCAGTACGGCCTGAAGTCGCTCGAGAACGCCTGGATCACCAACCGCCAGATCGAGAGCGCCCGTGTGGCGATGACCCGCTACATCAAGCGCCAGGGCAAGGTGTGGATCAATCTGTTCCCGCACCTTCCCGTCACCAAGAAGCCGGCCGAGACCCGCATGGGATCCGGCAAGGGCTCGCCCGAGGCCTGGGTGGCCGTGGTGAAGCCCGGCAAGGTGATGTTCGAGCTCTCCGGCGTGCCGGAGGAGACCGCGCGCGAGGCCATGCGCCTCGCGGCGATGAAGCTGCCCGTGAAGTGCAAGTTCGTGACGCGCGAGGACGCCTAGGCAATGCCGACGCAGAAGGCCAGTGAACTTCGCGAGCTGTCAGATGACCAGCTCGCCATGAGGCTCGAGGAGTCGCGCCAAGCGCTCTTCAACCTGCGATTCCAGCTGCCCACGGGCGCGCTGGAGCGCACGAGCGAGCTCGGCGTGCGCAAGCGCGAGATCGCCCAGATCCTCACGGTCGTCCGTGAGCGCGAGATCGCCGAGGAGGAGGCAGCCAATGGCTGAGACGCCCCAGGAGAGTGTTGCCAACCGCAAGGTGCGCCAGGGCATCGTCACGAGCGACGCCCGTGACCGCACCATCACCGTGCGCGTGGACACCTCGCGCCGCCACCCGATCTACGGCAAGACCGTGCGCAGCTCGTCCAAGCTGCATGCTCACGACGAGCGCAACGAGGCCGGCATCGGAGACGTGGTGCGCGTTGTCGAGACCCGCCCGACGTCGAAGCAGAAGCGCTGGCGCCTCGTCGAGATCGTCGAGAAGGCCCGTTAGGAGCACGCGATGATCCAGAACGAATCACGACTCCGCGTCGCGGACAACACCGGTGCCAGGGAACTCCTGTGCATTCGCGTCCTCGGGGGCAGCAAGCGCCGCTACGCGCACGTGGGCGACACCATCGTCGCCACCGTCAAGCAGGCCACGCCGAACGGCGCCGTCAAGAAGGGTGACGTCGTGAAGGCCGTGGTTGTGCGCACCAAGAAGGCGCATCCGCGCGAGGACGGCACGTTCATCGCCTTCGACGAGAACGCGGCCGTCATCATCGACAGCGCCCAGAACCCTCGCGGCACTCGCATCTTCGGCCCGGTTGCCCGCGAGCTGCGCGAGAAGCAGTTCATGAAGATCGTCTCCCTCGCCCCGGAGGTGCTGTAGTGCCTGCGCGCATCAAGACGGGTGACGAGGTCATGTGCATCGCCGGAAAGGACAAGGGCCGCACCGGCACCGTGCTCGAGGTCAGCCCCAAGGACGAGCGCGTGCTCGTGGAAGGCCTCAACATGGTGAAGCGCCACACCAAGGCGCGTCCGCCGGACGACCCGGGCGGGATCATCGAGAAGCCCGCCCCGATGCACATCTCGAACGTCATGCCGATCGATCCGACCGACAAGAAGCCGTGCCGGGTTCGCATCGAGGACAAGGACGGAGAGCGCATTCGCGTGTCCGCCCGCACCGGGAAGGCCCTGGATTGAGCACCGAGACCGCCACCGCCATTCCGCCGGCGCGCCTCAAGCAGCGCTACGAGGACGAGGTGCGCCCGAAGCTGCAGGAGCGCTTCGGGTACTCGTCGTCGATGGAGCACCCGCGCATCGAGAAGATCACGCTGAACATGGGCGTGGGCGATGCCAAGGCGAACTCCAAGGCCCTCGATGACGCCGTCGAGGAGCTGGCGATCATCTCGGGCCAGCGGCCGGCCATCACCCGCGCTCGCAAGTCAATCGCCCAGTTCAAGCTGCGCGAGGGCATGCCGATCGGCGCCAAGGTGACGCTGCGAGGTGCCCGCATGTGGGAGTTCCTCGACCGCCTCAACACGGTCGCGCTCCCGCGCATCCGCGACTTCCGCGGCATCAACCCCGACGGGTTCGACGGGCGCGGCAACTACAACCTCGGCCTGCGCGAGCAGACGATCTTCCCGGAGATCGACTACGACAAGGTCGGGGCGGTTCGCGGGCTCAACGTCACAATCACGACGTCGGCCCGCACCGACGAGGAGGCAAAGGCCCTGCTCCAGGAGCTGGGCATGCCCTTCCGCGAGCAGGGCTACACAGCCGAGGAGCGCGCGGCTCGGCGGCGCAAGAAGATGCGCAAGTTCCGCGGTCGAAAGCGATAGAGGAAGGTCCAGGAACACGTGGCGAAGACGTCCCTCAAGGTGAAGGCCTCACGGCCTCCCAAGTACCGCACCCAGGCATACACCCGGTGCCACCGGTGCGGTCGCTCGCGCGCGGTGTTCCGCAAGTTCGGCCTGTGCCGCATCTGCCTGCGCGACGAGGCCCACGCCGGCCACATCCCCGGCATGACGAAGTCAAGCTGGTAGCCCGATGCTGACCGATCCCATCGCAGACATGCTCACGCGCATCCGCAACGCCAACATGGCGCTGCATGACACCGTCGACATGCCCTCGAGCCGGCTCAAGTCGGACATCGCCCGCGTGCTCGAGGAGCAGGGCTACATCGCCGGCTGGGAGACCAGCAGCGAGGGTGCCCACGCCACGCTCACCGTCAAGCTCAAGTACGACGAGGACCGCCGCCGCGTGATCACCGGCCTCAACCGCGTGTCGAAGCCCGGCCGTCGCGTCTACGCCGACAAGGACTCCCTGCCCAAGGTTCTGGGTGGCATGGGCGTCGCCATCATCTCGACCTCCCAGGGTCTCCTCACGGGCCACGAGGCCCGTCGCCGCGGAGTCGGCGGCGAGGTCCTGTGCACGGTCTGGTAGGGGAGGAGCGACCGTGAGCAGAATCGGACGCGCACCCATCCCGGTCCCCGACGGGGTCACCGTGGACATCTCCGGCCAGAAGGTCTCGGTCAAGGGCCCCAAGGGCGAGCTCCAGCACGTGGTGGTGGAGCCCATCCGCGTGGCGCAGGAGGACGGCACCCTCGTGGTCACCCGTCCGACCGACCGCGGCCCGCACCGCGCGCTGCACGGGCTCTCGCGTACGCTCGTGGCCAACATGGTCACGGGCGTCACCGCCGGCTTCGAGCGCCGTCTCGAGTTGGTCGGCGTTGGTTACCGCGCCGCGCTCAAGGGCAAGAACCTCGAACTGGCCGTGGGCTTCTCGCACCCGGTCACCTTCGAGCCGCCGGAAGGCATCACGTTCGAGGTGCCCGAGGTCACGCAAATCGTGGTGTCGGGCATCGACAAGCAGCAGGTCGGCCAGATCGCCTCGGAGATCCGCCGCGTGCGTCCGCCGGAGCCCTACAAGGGCAAGGGCATTCGCTACGAGGGCGAGGTCGTGAGGCGCAAGGTCGGGAAGAGGGCCTAGGAGAGATGGGCAAGATCAGCACACGAGACGCCCGCGCGCGTCGCCACCGCCGCGTCCGCGGCAAGGTCCACGGAACCGCCGAGCGCCCGCGCCTGTCGGTCTCGCGGTCGAACCTGCGCATCTATGCGCAGCTCATCGATGATGATCGCGGCCACACCGTGGCCGCCGCCGGATCGCACGAGGCCGCCCTGAAGGGCCTGGCCAAGGGCCCGGCGGCTACCGAGGTGGGGAAGCTCATCGCCGAGCGCGGCAAGGCCGCGGGCGTGAGCAGCGTGGTCTTCGACCGCGGCGGCTACCTATACCACGGCAGGGTCAAGTCCCTTGCCGACGGCGCCCGCGAGGGCGGGCTCGAGTTCTAGAGGACCGGGGAAGAGAAACATGGCAGAGCGCAGTCGCGACAAGGTGCACGCAGAGGGAGCAGAGCTCTCCGAGCGCGTGGTGCAGGTGAATCGCGTGGCCAAGGTCGTGAAGGGCGGCCGTCGCTTCTCGTTCTCGGCCCTCGTGGTGGTCGGCAACGAGGTCGACGCCGTCGGCGTGGGCCACGGCAAGGCCAACGAGGTGCCCCTGGCCATCCAGAAGGCCGTGGACGACGCCAAGAAGAACATGTTCCGCGTGCCGCGCTACGGCTCGACGATCACCCATGAGGTCATCGGCCACCACGGCGCGGGCCGCGTGCTGCTGAAGCCCGCCGCTCCGGGTACCGGCGTGATCGCCGGTGGCGGGGTGCGCGCCGTGCTCGAGCTCGCCGGCGTGCGTGACATCCTCAGCAAGTCACTGGGCACCACCAACCCCGTCAACCTCGTGGCCGCCACGGTGGCCGGGCTCAAGAGCCTGCGCACGCCCGAGCAGGTGGCCGCGCTGCGCGGCAAGACCGTCGCCGAGGTGCTGGGCACCTCCGGCGGGTCCACCAAGCCCGCCGACGACGTCGTGGTCGAGGCCGCCGAGGCCTCGGAGGAGGTCACCGCGTGACCACCCTGAAGATCACCCAGGTGCGCTCCCAGATCGGGAGCTCCGAGCGCCACCGCGGCACGCTCCGTGCGCTGGGCCTTGGACGCATCGGCAAGACCGCGATCCACGAGGACTCGCCGGCGCTCCAGGGCGCCATCCGCAAGGTCGCGAACCTCGTGCAGGTAGAGGAGGTCCAGAGTGGCAGCTGATGAGCCCAAGGTGACGGGCGGCGTGGACCCCGAGGAGGTCCGCCTCGAGAGCCTCGGCCCGAACCCCGGCGCGAAGCACCGCCGCAAGCGGGTTGGTCGCGGCCCCGGTTCGGGCAAGGGCAAGACCTGCGGTCGCGGCATGAAGGGCGCCGGCGCGCGCTCCGGCCCCGGCCCGCGCCCCGGCTACCGCGGCGGCACGATCCCGATCCACATGCAGAAGGGCAAGCTGCGCGGCCCGAACCACAAGAAGTCGATGCCGATCGGCCCGTTCCGCACCCATTCGGTGCCCGTCAACGTCGGTGCGCTGGCCACGGCCTTCGCCGCTGGTGACACGGTGGACGCCGAGTCGCTCGCCAAGGTCGGCCTGGTGAAGAACAATGCCAACCGCGCGTACCCCGTGAAGCTGCTCGCCGGCGGCGAGATCACCCACGCGCTCACCGTGCGCGTGGACCAGGCATCTGCCGCCGCCGTGGCGAAGATCGAGGCAGCCGGAGGCAGCGTCGAGCTCGTCGGCAACGCCGGCAGCGAGTAGGAGGGCCCGGGGCCAGGCCCGCTGATGCTCACGGCCATGCTCAACTCGCTCCGGTCCCCGGAGCTGCGCAAGAAGCTCTGGTTCACCGCGGCCATGCTGCTGGTGTTCCGCTTCGGCTCCTACGTGCCCGTGCCGGGCGTCGAGCCCGAGAAGCTCGCCGCCGCGCTCGAGGGCCAGGGCACCACGAACATCCTGAACTTCCTCAACCTCTTCGCGGGGGGCGCACTCACGCGCTTCGCCGTGTTCGCGCTGGGGATCATGCCGTACATCACCGCGAGCATCATCCTGCAGCTCCTCACCGTGGTGGTCCCGTCGCTCGAGCGCCTCCAGAAGGAGGGCGAGTCGGGCTACGCCAAGATCACGCAGTACACGCGGTACATGACCGTGGGCCTGGCGTTCCTGCAGTCGTTCGCCTACGTCATGTACTTCCGTTCGCAGGATGCCCTGCCGGGAGTGGGGTGGTCACGGACATTCCTGATCATCATCACGCTCACCGCAGGCACCACGCTGGTGATGTGGATCGGCGAGCTCATCACGCAGCACGGCATCGGCAACGGCATCTCGCTGCTCATCTTCTGCTCCATCGTCGCGGCGCTCCCCGACGCGATCCGGGGCTGGCTCGGCCTGCCACCGGTCACCGCGGTGATCATCGGAATCATCGCCCTGGCCCTCGTGGTGGGCATCGTCTTCGTGAACGAGGGCGTGCGGCGCATCCCGATTCAGTACGCCAAGCGACAGGTCGGACGCCGCATGACCTCGGGCGGCACCACGTACATGCCGATCCGCGTGAACATGGCGGGAGTGATCCCGGTCATCTTCGCGGCCTCGATCACGATCCTTCCGCCCACCATCGCCGAGCTCGCAGGTGGCTCCGGCTGGGCCCAGGGCGTGGCCGACTTCCTGTCGCCGGGCTCCTGGTGGTTCATCTTCTTCGAGGGCCTGCTGATCGTTCTCTTCACGTACTTCTACACGGCGGTGCAGTTCAACCCGACCGAGCAGGCGGACAACCTGAAGAAGTACGGCGGGTTCATCCCCGGCGTGCGGCCCGGGCGCCCCACCGCGATCTACCTCGATCGCGTGGTCAGCCGCCTCACGCTGCCGGGCGCTATCTACCTGGCCCTGATCGCCGAGTTCCCCAACATCATCTTCCGCTACCTGCCCGAGTCGAACGTCTTCTTCGGGCTGTTCGGCGGAACGTCAATCCTGATCGTCGTCGGCGTGGCCCTGGACACCATGCGCCAGATGGAGGCCCAGCTGATGATGCGCTCCTACGAAGGGTTCCTCCAATAGCGCGCCTCGTCCTGTTCGGTCCTCCCGGTGCCGGCAAGGGCACCCAGGCGGAGCTCCTGAAGGAGCGCGGCCTGCTGCACCTCTCCACGGGCGACCTGCTGCGCGCCGCCGTGAAGGAGGGCACGCCGCTCGGCCTCGAGGCCAAGACCTACATGGACGCGGGCGACCTGGTGCCCGACGCCGTGGTGATCGGCATGATCCGCGAGGCCCTCACGGGTCGCACCGACGACTTCATGCTCGATGGCTTCCCGCGCACGATCGGCCAAGCGGAGGCGCTCGACGCCATGCTGGCCGAGGTGGGCGCGCCCATCGATGCGGTCATCTCGTTCGAGGTGCCGCGCGACGAGCTGGTGCGCCGCCTGGGCGGGCGCTGGATCTGCCGTGGGTGCGGGCGGTCGTTCCACGAGGTGAGCAATCCCTACGACGGCTCGGCGTGCTCGTCCACCGGTGCGGAGTGCGACCTCTACCAGCGCGACGACGACCGCCCCGAGGCCGTGGCCAACCGCCTCGACGTGTACGACGCGCAGACCTCCCCGCTCATCGAGTACTACGAGTCGCGAGGGCTGCTGCGGCGTGTTGACGGCGCCCTCTCGCTCGACGAGGTGCAGGCGCAGGTTGTCGAAGCGCTCGCGTAGGAAGGGCTCGCCCGACGCCGAGGCGCCGGCACCGCCGCGCAGCGGGCCGATTCCCAAGACGCCGGACGAGATCGACGCGATGGCCGCGAGCGGCGCGGTGCTGGCCGAGTGCCTCGACATGCTCGAGGCGGCGGTCGCACCCGGCGTCACGACCCTTGCCCTCGACGAGATGGCCGAGGAGTTCATCGTCTCGCGCGGCGGCGTGCCGTCGTTCAAGGGCTACCACGGGTTCCCGGGCACCATCTGCCCCTCGGTCAACGAGGAGGTGGTGCATGCGATCCCCGGCCCCTACGGGCTGGCCGAGGGCGACATCATCTCGATCGACTGCGGCGTGACCCTCGACGGCTGGGTGAGCGACTCGGCCCGCACGATCGCGGTGGGTGCGGTGAGTCAGGTGGCCACCGACCTGATGGACGCCACGCGCCGTTCGCTCGCCGCCGGCATCACTCAGGCGCGCGTGGGAAACCGAACCGGCGACATCGGCGCCGCGGTGCAGGAGGTCGTGGAGCGCGCGGGCTTCAACGTGGTGCGCACGCTCGTGGGGCACGGGGTGGGGCGCAGCATGCACGAGGAGCCGCAGGTGCCGAACTTCGGCACGGCGGGGAGCGGCGTGTTGCTTGAGGAGGGCGTGGTGATCGCCATCGAGCCCATGGTCACGGAGGGCGACCCCGAGGTGGTGCTGGGGGGCGATGGCTGGGTGGTCTCCACCCGCGACAGCGGCCTGGCCGCGCACTTCGAGCACACCGTGGCGATAACGGCCTCCGGGCCGCGGATCCTCACCCGGGCGGGTGCATGAGCGCCAATCAGGCCATTCACCGGCAGATGACGGATCGATACCGATGAGCCCCGGTTCCTGCTATCTTGCGCGGCCGCGCGTGGAACGGAATGCGGTTGTCGCCGTGTGCCTCATCGGCCCTGCGATCCCGCACCGTCACCACGCGCTTTGCGGGGGCGTCGCGGCCCAGTTGGCCACGCGCCACGCCGAGTCGTCCCCGGGTCACACAGTGAGGAGCATTTCGTGAAGGTCCGTCCGTCCGTGAAGCCGATGTGCGAGAAGTGCCGCGTGATCAAGCGGCACGGCAAGGTCCTCGTGATCTGCAGCAACCCTCGACACAAGCAGACCCAGGGGTAGTCAGTGGCGCGAATCGCCGGAGTCAATATCCCCCGCGAGAAGCGGGTGGAGATCGGCCTCACCTACGTCTACGGGATCGGCCGCACCACGGCCAACGAGATCCTCGGCAAGGTCGGGATCAGCAAGGACACCTACGTCCGTGACCTGACCGAGGAAGAGGTCGGACAGCTCCGCGAGGTGATCGAGCGCGATTACATCGTGGAGGGCGACCTCCGCCGCGAGCGCGCGAACAACATCAAGCGCCTCATGGACATCGGCTGCTACCGCGGGCTGCGCCACCGGCGCGGGCTCCCGGTGAACGGCCAGCGCACCAAGACCAACGCCCGCACGCGCAAGGGCCCGAAGCGCACTGTCGGCAAGCAGCGCAAGAAGTAGCCGGAGCGTAAGGAGCACATGGCACGCCAGAAGGCCACCCGAGGTCGTACCCGCCGCAAGGCCCGCAAGAACATCGCTGCGGGGCACGCGCACATCAAGACCTCGTTCAACAACACGATCGTCACCCTCACCGACCGCGCGGGCAACGTGATCGCGTGGGAGACCGCCGGCTCTGCCGGGTTCAAGGGCTCCCGCAAGAGCACGCCGTTCGCCGCCCAGGTGACGGCCGACGCCGCCGCCCGCAAGGGCATGGAGCACGGCCTGCAGAAGGTCGACGTCTTCGTGAAGGGTCCCGGCTCCGGCCGCGAGACGGCCATCCGCTCGCTGCAGGCCGCCGGCCTCGAGGTCACCTCCGTCACCGACGTGAGTCCCGTTCCCCACAACGGCTGCCGCCCTCGCAAGCGGCGCCGCGTCTAGGAGGCCGACGTGGCTCGCGATCGTGACCCGCAGTGCAAGCAGTGCCGCCGCGAGGGGGAGAAGCTCTTCCTCAAGGGCTCGCGCTGCCTCACCGAGAAGTGCGCCATCGAGCGCCGCAACTACCCGCCCGGCCACCACGGCCGCGGGCGTATCCGCCAGTCGGAGTACCTGATCCAGCTGCGCGAGAAGCAGCGGGCTCGCCGCTACTACGGCGTGCTCGAGAAGCAGTTCCGCCGCTACTACGAGAAGGCCAGCCGCCAGCCCGGTATCACGGGCGAGAACCTGCTGCGCCTCCTCGAGCTGCGGCTCGACAACGTGGTCACCCGCCTGGGCTTCGCGGCTTCGCGCCGCCAAGGGCGCCAGCTGGTGCGCCACGGCCACATCATGGTCAACGGCAAGCGCGTGGACATCCCGTCCTACCAGTGCCGTCCCGACGACATCATCACCATCAAGCCGGAATCCGGTGCCGAGCAGACCGTGCGCGGCGCCACAGAGATCGGCGCGTCGGTGGCCCCGTGGCTGCAGGCCGACCACGAGTCGCTGTCCGGCAAGGTGCTGAAGGCACCCGACCGCACCGAGATCGACACCCCGGTGCGCGAGCAGCTCATCGTGGAGCTTTACTCGAAGTAAGCAGTGCACCGGGCCCGACACGGGCGATGGCGGGGCGCCCCTGACGCGGGGGCCTCGGCCGAGGCCGTCGGACCCGGTTCCGCGTTCACCACATAACCGGCCACAGGGCCGGGAGGAGCAACCCAAGTGCTCGACATCCAGACCCCGCGCATGTCCTACGAGCCCGAGTCCGACGTCTTCGGGCAGATCGAGGTCGAGCCGCTCGACCGCGGCTTCGGACACACCTTCGGCAACTCGCTCCGGCGCGTGCTGCTCTCGTCGCTCGAGGGCGCCGCCGTGACGTCGGTCAAGATCGACGGCGTGCAGCACGAGTTCACCACGGTGAAGGGCGTGCGCGAGGACGTCACGGACATCATCCTCAACCTCCGCGGCCTGGTGTGCCGCCTGGTCGGCGAGGCCGACGAGATCGAGGTCGAGCTCAGCCGCCAGGGCCCGGGCGTCGTGACCGCCGGCGACATCGCCTGCCCGTCCGACCTGGAGATCCTCAACCCCGAGCTGGAGATCGCCAACATCGAGGCCGGCGCCTCGCTGGACATGGTGCTCACCATCGCCCGCGGTCGCGGCTACGTGGCGGCCGACCAGAACAAGGGGCCGGGATCGAGCATCGGGGTCATCCCCGTCGACAGCAACTTCTCGCCCGTGCGCCGCGTGCGCTACGAGGTCGGCGCCGCCCGCGTGGGCCAGCGCACCGACTACGACAAGCTCACCCTCGAGGTCGAGACCGACGGCTCGGTGGATCCGCGCACCGCAGTGGCCCAGGCCTCGGCGATCCTCATCGAGCGCCTTGCGATCTTCGCCGACCCGAAGGACATCCGCCTGCTCACCGAGGAGGAGCCCGAGCCGCCGCAGCCCGGTGGCGAGATGGCCAACATCCTCATCGAGGAGCTCGAGCTGGGCGTGCGCTCCTACAACTGCCTCAAGCGCGTGGGCGTCGAGACCATCGGCGACCTGATCTCGAAGAGCGAGGATGACCTCTCGGCCATCCCGAACTTCGGGAAGAAGAGCATCGAAGAAGTCAAGGAGAACCTGGCCCGCCACGGCCTGGCGCTCCGCGACGACTGATAACGACCGAACCGCCAACCGGAGACACCAATGCGACACCGCAGGCGCGGCCCCAAGCTCAATCGTGACAGTGCACATCGCAAGTCGATGGCGGCCAACATGGCCGTTGCGCTGCTCGAGCACGGGCGCATCCAGACCACCGAGGCCAAGGCCCGACTCGCCCGGCAGACGGCCGAGCGCGCCATCACCCTCGGCAAGCAGGGCACCCTGCACGCCCGTCGCCAGGCGATCGCGCTGCTGCGCAACAAGCCGATCACCTACCGGCTGTTCGACGACATCGCCCCGGTGTTCAAGGACGTCCCGGGTGGCTACACCCGCGTGACCAAGCTGGGCCCGCGCCAGGGCGACGCCGCACCGATGGTGCTGCTCGAGCTCTCGCGCGAGGTCCCCGCGGCCTCCAGCACGTCGACCGCCGCCTAGCGGCGCCACAGGAGCCTCTCGTGAACCGTTTCCGCACCCTCCTCGCCGCCGGCGCCCTGATCTCCCTCGGGGGCATCGCCCTCGGCGCGTCACAGGCCACGGCCGTTATGGCCGCCACCCAGGCGCAGATCACCGGCATCGTGAACGCCGTGAACGCCTGGACCAGCCAGACACAGGGCTACACGTACGCCGACTACTCGGTGCAGAACATCGCCATCTCGTCGGTGAACCCCGCGTTCGCCCGCGCCCAGATCGTGCCGACCGCGAAGTACGTCGGCATCATCCCGGCGCAGTGGACCGTGCTCACCGGGTCCGGCGCCAACTGGACCGTGGTGGATGGCGGCGTGAACTTCTGCGACAACTCGGCAAGCATCCCGCCGGCCGTCGAGAATGACCTCTTCCCGGGCGGCGCGCAGTGCGCCCCCACCAGCACGAAGGCCACCATCGCCTCGGCGAGCAACGGCCTCTACCGTCTGGTGGTGCAGGCACAGCGTCGCAACAAGACCAGCAACCAGGCCAGCGTGTACGTGAGCCTCCAGCAGACCAACGGCATCAAGGTGACCGAGCGCCGCCTGGGCGCCACCAACGGCTGGAGCTGGGCCACGGTGACCAAGCCGGGCAGCGCCTACGCCACGCTGAACATGACCAACCAGTGGGGCTTGGCCCAGGTGCTGAGGTCGGCCAACGCCCTCTACAGCGTGTACGGCTTCCGGGCCAGCTCGTTCGGGCTGACCCCCGCCGGCGCCTTCCAGTAGGCCCATTGCTCATGCCCGCGCTTCGACTCGACATCGAGTACGACGGCGCGGGCTACGCGGGTTGGGCAGAGCAGCCTGGCCAGAGAACGATCGAGGGCGTCCTGCGGGACGCCCTCGAGGTCGTTCTGGGGCGAAGGCCCGAGGTGCGCGTGGCCGGCCGCACGGACGCCGGCGTGCACGCCACCGGGCAGGTGGTGAGCCTGGAGGTGCCCGCGGGCATGGACGCCCCGCAACGGGCCGCCGCCGCAGACCCCGACCGCCTGCGGCGCTCCCTCAACGGCCTGCTGCCCGATGATGTCGCGGTGCGCACGGCATCGCCAGCGCCCGAGGGGTTCAACGCGCGCGCCGATGCCCTCAGCCGCGCCTACGACTACCGCATCCTCATCGGTGCGCCATCGCCCCTGCGGCGGGCCCGCACCCTGCGCCACACCGGCCCGCCGCTCGATCGGAGAGCGCTCGATGCCTGCGCCTCTGCCACGTCGGGGCAGCACGACTTCACGGCGTTCACGCCCGCCGAGACCCAGCACGTGTTCTTCGACCGCACGGTGCTGGAGTGCGCCTGGCGCGAGGGAGGGGACGCCGGCGACGAACTCATCCTGCGCATCGAGGCCGACGCCTTCCTTCGCCATATGGTGCGCGTGGTGGTGGGCACCATGCTCGAGGTCGCCCGCGGGGTGCGCGACCTCGACTCCTACGTCGCCCTGCTCGATGGCGCCCCGCGCTCGGCGGCCGGTCCCACGGCCCCGCCGCATGCCCTCACGCTGGTCGCGGTGCGCTACCCCGGGTAGACGCGACGACGTTCCGGGGTCGTTGCTGCGCCACAGCCGGTCGTCGCCGTGGCGAGGCCCGGGGGTGTTCCCTTCGTTCGCCAGGGCAGCGCATGCGACCCGGGCTTCGCCCGGGAGGGCACGGCGGCACTGGTCTTTCCTCCGGGAACACCCCCGGGCCTCTTCTGTGTCGTCGGCCTGTGGCGCGGCAGCGAACCCCCGCCTTCTCGCCGTCCACACGCACTCCGGACACTCCGGGGGCGGGACTACGATTTACCGCAGGTGAGGATCTTGGTGACCAACGACGACGGCGTGCAGGCGCCGGGCATCCTCGCCCTGCGGCAGGCTGTGGACCACCTCGGCGATGTGTTCGTGATCGCGCCCGATGCCAACCGAAGCGCGATCGCCCGCGGCATCACGATCCACGATCCGCTGGTGGTGGACGACGTCGAGATGGCCGATGGGCATCCGGCGTACGCGGTGAGCGGCACTCCCGTCGACTGCGTGCGGCTCGGGGCGCTTGGACTCATCGGTGATCCACCCGACGTGGTGCTGAGCGGCGCCAACTTGGGGCTCAACCTCGGCGACGACGTCACGTACTCCGGCACGGTGGCCGCGGCGCTCGAGGGCGTGATGCTCGGGCTGCCCGCCATCGCGGTGAGCCAGGACGCCCTGGGTGGCGGCAGCGGGCCCGGGCTCGAGTACGACTTCTCGGCCTCCGCGGCCTTCGCGGCCAAGCTCGTGCCGCTGGCCTGCGAGGAGCGCTTCCCGCGCCATGTGATCTTCAACGTCAACGGCCCCGGCGTCTTACCC
Organism: Miltoncostaeales bacterium; assembly: GCA_030833665.1. GTDB lineage: Bacteria > Actinomycetota > Thermoleophilia > Miltoncostaeales > Miltoncostaeaceae > SYFI01. The sequence goes on along the minus strand of JAURGT010000001.1, from coordinate 34,479 downwards.
GGGGAACTTGCAGGGGCGAAGGTAACGCGCCTCGGCCGACGCGTATACGACGACTCCCTGGTGCTCGAGGGCACGCAGGGGACGGCGCGGCACTTCCGCATCTATGGCGAGCCCATGAGCCACGACAAGCAGCCCGGCACCGACCTCTCGGCCGTCGACGACAACTTCCTGTCGGTCACCCCGCTGCACTTCGACCTCACCGACCTCGAGGGCATGGACCGCATGGCCCGGTGGGAGCTCGACGCGCTGCTGCAGTCGGTGGCAGGGGTCTCGTAGTCCGGTGCCGCGCTTCGGCACGGTGCTCTTCGACCTGGACGGCACGGTCGTGGACACCCGTGAGCTCATCCGGCAGTCCCACCGCCATGCGGTGACCACGGTGCTCGGTCGCGACATGCCCGACGACGATCTCCTGGCCAACGTCGGCCGGCCGCTCATCGAGCAGATGGCCGCCTTCGACGCGGACCGTGCCCAGCAACTCCTGGAGGCCCAGCGCGCCTTCAGCCACGCCCATACCGAGGAGCTGATCCGCCCGTACGCGGGCCTGGGGGAGATGCTCGCGGGCCTGAAGGCCGTCGGATGCCGCACCGGGGTGGTCACGTCGAAGTCGGGGCCGACCGTGCAACTGGCCTTCGATGCCCTGCCCGAGGTGGCCGATCACATCGACGTGCTGGTGGCTGTGGAGGACACCTCCGTGCACAAGCCGGGGCCGGAGCCGGTGCTCCTGGCGCTGGATCGCCTCGGTGCGGATGCTGCGGACGCCTGCTACGTGGGCGATGCGCCGTTCGACATCGCCGCGGGTCGCGCTGCGGGCGTCACCACCGTTGGCGTTACGTGGGGCTTCTTCCCGCGCGATGCCATCGCCGGCGCCGACGTGATCATCGGCGAGGTCCCTGTGCTCGAGGCCTACCTGATGGACGCCGCATGAGTAACGGCGAGGGAACCGGGAAGAAGGGCGCCGACGCGGGGAGGAGCGCCGGGAAGGGTGCCGCGAAGGACGCCGGCCGGGCGACGGCGCCCAGGCGGGGCGCAGCCGGCGCGAAGGGCGGGCCCGGTGCTCGCGCCGAGGAGCTGCGCGCGCTCATCCGCGATGCATCGCACCGGTACTACGTGATGGACGACCCCACGGTGGACGATGCCGTGTACGACGGCTGGGTGCGCGAGCTCGAGTCCATAGAGGCCGAGTACCCCGACCTGGTCACATCCGACTCGCCCACGCAGCGCGTGGGTGCGCAGCCATCGGAGAGGTTCGCGTCACATCGGCACGTGCAGGCGATGCTGAGCCTGGCCAACGCGCGCGGTGATGAGGAGCTCCACGACTGGAACCGTCGCCTTGAGGCCGTGCTCGAGCAGGAGGGCATGGGTGGACAGCCGGTGCACTACGTGGTGGAACCCAAGATCGACGGCCTGGCCGTATCGCTTACCTACGAGGAGGGCCACCTGGTGGTGGGTGCCACCCGCGGCGACGGCGAGGTGGGCGAAGACGTGACCAGCAACATCCGGACCATCAAGGCGGTGCCGCTGGTGATGCGCCCTGAGGTCGGGACGCCCCCCGCCCGCGTGGAGGTGCGCGGAGAGGTGTACCTGCCGCTCGAGGCCTTCGCGCAGTTCAATGAGGCCCGCGCCGCCGAGGGCCAGCCCACCTTCGCCAACCCGCGTAACGCCGCCGCCGGCAGCCTGCGACAGCTCGACCCTCGGCTCACCGCCGAGCGTCCGCTGAGCGCCTGGTTCTACGCGGTCGGGGCATCCGATGGCCTCGCGGCCACCAGCCAGCACGCGGTTCTCGAGTGGCTGCGCGCGGCGGGCTTCCCGGTGAACCCGCTCATCGCGGTGTACGAGCACATCGACGACGTCGCCGCCGCATGTGAGGGCTGGGAGAAGCGGCGCGGGGAGATCGACTACGACATCGACGGCGCGGTGGTGAAGGTCGACTCGCTCGAGATGCAGCGTCGCCTCGGCGCGGTGGCCCGCGCTCCGCGCTGGGCAATCGCGTACAAGTTCGCGCCCACCACCGCCACCACGCTGCTCAGGGACATCCGCGTGAACGTTGGTCGCACCGGGGCCATCGTGCCCTGGGCCGAGCTCGCGCCGGTGCACGTGGGTGGAGTGACCGTCGAGCGGGCCACCCTGCACAACCAGGACGACCTCGCGCGCAAGGACCTCCGCATCGGTGACACCGTCATCGTGCAGCGCGCCGGCGATGTGATCCCCCAGGTCGTTTCGGCGCTCACCCAGAGGCGCAGCGGTGATGAGCGCCCCTTCGAGATGCCTGTCGACTGCCCGGCGTGTGGCACCGCGCTGGTGCGCCCCGACGGGGAGGTGATATGGCGCTGCCCCAACCGCTCATGCCCCGCGCAACTGGTGGAGAGCGTCATCCACTTCGCCTCGCGCGGATGCATGGATATCGAGGGCCTGGGCGAGAAGACCGTGCAGAAGCTCTTCGATGTGGGCCTCATCGCCAACGTGGCCGACCTCTACGACATCACCGCAGATCAGCTCATCCCGCTCGAGGGCTTCAAGGACCAGAGCGCCGCGAACCTGATCGGTGGCATCGAGGCCAGCAAGCAGCGCCCGTGGCCCCGGATCATCAATGCCCTTGGCATCCGCCACGTGGGCGAGGTCACCGCCGACGCCATCGCCCTGGTCGCCCCCGGCCTCGACGCCCTGCTCGATGCGTCAGCCGACGACCTCGCCCGCGCCGACGGAGTGGGCCCCGTGGTGGCCGAGGCCGTGACCGAGTTCCTGTCGGCGGACGACAACCGCGCCATGCTCGACCGCCTGCGCGTCGCGGGCCTCACCATGGAGATGGACGTGCCCGACGGTCCGATCGTTGGCCCCCTCACCGGCTGCACGGTGGTGGTGACCGGCGCCCTGCAGGGCTTCACCAGAGACGAGGCCAAGAGGGCCATCATCGCCGCCGGTGGAAAGAGCACCGACTCGGTGAGCAGGAAGACCACCTTCGTGGTGGTGGGCGCCGACCCCGGCAGCAAGGCGGAAAAGGCCGAGAAGGCGGGGGTGCCGGTGGTGGATGAGATGACGTTCGCGGCGGTGCTGGCGGGTGGGCAGCCAGTACCTGCGCGCACCGTCGTCTAGCGCCCCGCGGCCGGGCGCGGGCATCGGGGTTCCGGAACAGCACGCACCGTCCTCGAGACGAGGAGGAAATGTTGGGGGTTTCGTGGAATACGCCACCACTTTCCTCTCCCACGCCCCGGGGTATCCCGCGCCTATGCCTTCCTCTCATCGACGTCCGACCCGTGTCCGCATGCGTGCGGCCGCGGCAGCCATGATCGCCGCCCTCGCGGCGATCCTGATGCCGTCCGCCGCGGGTGCCGCGCCCCTCACCGGCATGTCCGTGACCCAGGGCAACTACCTGGTGCAGGGGCTCGGGACGGTGACGGTTGGGTTCACAACTGCCCAGCCGGTGATGCCCGGTGGCTATGTGTCCGTGGCTTTCCCGGCGGGGTACGACCTGTCGACGGTGGTAACCGGCAGCAACGAGGTCACCTTCGGTGGCGCCGTCCCGTTCACAGGGGACTCCAACACGACGGTCGACCTCGCAACGAACACCGTGCAGGTGCAGCTGGACAACTCCTCGACGGATTTTCAACCCGGGGGGAAGACCATCACCTTCAACGGCGTGACCAACCCCGTCGCATCGTCGGCCTCGTCGGGATCGTTCACGATCACCACCTACAACCCCATTCAGCCGACTCCACCCGCGCCATGGGTAGCCCTCGACACGGGCACGGTAGACGGCCCCGCCATCCTCGCCGGGGGCCTCCCCGATGCCTTCGTCATGCTCGGGAGCTCGCAGGCCTCGGCGACCACCACTGTCACCGTCGGGTTCGACACCGAGCAGGCCGTGCCGAACAACGGCGCGATCGTGGTGGTGTTCCCCGATGCCTTCGACGTATCGGGTGTCGGGGCGACGGCGGCATACGGCGGCGCTGTCCCGTTCGATGGCACCAACACGGTTTCCGTGTCCGGTCAGACCGTCACCGTCACCCGAACCGGCGGCGCCACCACCGCGGCCGGAGCCAAGACCGTGGCTCTCACGGGAGTGGTCAACCCGGCGACGGCGCGGACGGACTCAGGCCTCTTCGCGCTGCGGACCACCGACGGATCGGCGACCATCGATGAGGGCGCCGCCGTGGGCCCTGCAATCGCCCCGTCGGCGCTCACCAGCATGTCAGCGACCCTGGCACGGCCGATCGTCGGTGAGACCGGAAGCATGACCCTCGCATTCACGACGGCGTCCAGCACCCCGGCGAATGCCACCATCAGGATCCTCATGCCGCCAGGCTTCAACCTGTCGTTCCTCGGCAATACGGCTGCGTTCAGCGGCGCCGTGCCCTTCACGGGAACCGGCAGCGTGTCGAGCGATGGCCAACTCATCACCATCCGTCGCAGCGGCGGCACGGCGACCGCTGCAGGGGCCAAGTCGATCACCCTCACCGGAATCCGGAATCCCGGGCACGTGGGGCTATTTGCGCCGGTGGTCGTCACGACCCTCGACAGCTCGTCTGATCTCATCGCATCGGGCACGACGAGTACCACGGTCACGACCCCGGGGTCCCTCACCACCCTGGAGGTGTCGCCCGCGAGCACCACGGTGTCCGCTGCGGGGGATCTCTCGGTGGGCTTCACCACCGCCGACATGGTGCCGGCGGACGGTGTGATCCGGATCACCATGCCGAGCGGGTTCGTGCTCTCGGGCGCCGGCGTGAACCCGGCGTTCCCATCCAACCCGTCAACGAACTTCGACGGGACAGCCACCCTTTCGGTGGACGGTAACGACCTCGTCATCGCCAGGAATGGCGACGGAACCGACAGTCCGTCGGGCGCCAAGCGCATCGTCGTCACCGGCATCGCGAACCCGCCCACCGCGGGCCGTACCGCGTCGTTCCCCATCGCCACCAGCACCCGCGCAGGCGACCAGATCGACACCGGTACCGCGCCGGCGGTCACGATCACCGCGGGCGCGATCACCGCAGGTCAGGCGACCCCTGCATCTCTGCTCACGGGCGCGAATGGCAACGTGAGCGTCACCTTCACCACGGCGAACGCAATTCCGGCCGATGGGCGCATCGTCGTCACCTTCCCCGCCGGGTTCAACGTCGCGGCGGCATCTGGTGCCACGCCGGGCACGGGCATCGACGGCACGCTGGCGGTGACCACGTCCGGGCAGAGCGTGATCCTCACCCGAAGCGGCGGCAGCGATGCGGCCGCGGGCGCCAAGGCCCTGACCATCGCGGGCATCACCAACCCCGCCTACATGGGCACGACCGGCACGTTCGGGATTCGCACGGAATCAGGCGCGAGCGGGTTCCCCGACATCGACTCGGGCACGGCGCCTGCCGTTGAGATCGAGGCCGACACCACCGATGGCGCAGCAGCGTTCACGAGCGACATCGCCGGATCGCTCTCCGACATGACCTACACGTGGACGGTTGGCGCGAACACCATCGATTCCGACGGCAAGATCCTCATCACCATGCCGTCGGGCTTCGATCTGACGCGGGTCGGCACCGTGACCCTGGGCGGCATCGACGGCACTCACAGCACCACCGTCAACGCGGGCGCTGGGACCATTCTCATCACGCGCACCGCTGGCACGGTGGCCAGCGGCACGGTGTCCGTCACGGTGCGCCGCCTTCTGATGCCATCTGTGTCCGGTCCCACCGCGGCGATTGCGCTTCAGACGCAGACGAGCGGCGGGGTTGCCGAGGAGAACGTGAGCGCCGAGGGCGTGCTCGTGGAGCCGAGCGTGCTCCGCCTGGTCTCTGCCCGGCCTGCGGCATCGCCTGCCGGCTCCACTGCCGCCGGGGCAGTTGGGAACTTCGTCGTGTCCTTCACGACCTCCAATTCCCTTCCCGCCGACGGTGAGGTTGAGATCTCCCTCCCCACGCCGATGGGCGTGAGCGAGGTCGGCGGTTCTCCGGTGGCGATGACCGGCATCGATGGCAACGCCTACGTGTCGTTCGATGCGGCGACCAACACGGTCACCGTGACCCGCTCCGGTGGCTCCCCAACGCCATCTGCACCCGGCGCGAAGTCCATCACGCTCTCCGGGATCCGCAACCAGCCGTACGCCGCCGTCGTGGGAACCGTCGGGGTCGTGACGCGTGCCGCGAACGGCAACGCGATCGACGTCGGTGACGTCGCATCACCGTTCAGCACCACTGCGAATGTGATCAGCGACATCACCTGGGGCTCCGCGTGGCCGATCGCCGGCGCTGTTGGGGAACTCGAGATCGCGTTCACCACGTCCAACCCGATTGAGGAGGGCCAAGAGCTCCTCGTGGAACTCCCCGCGGGGTTCAGCCTCCCCGATCCCGACGCCCTCAGGGTGTACTTCGACGATCCGACGCTCGCGCAGAGCGCGATCACGATGATCGGCGGCCGCACATTCGTGTTCACCAGGAATGACATCGGGGGCCCGACGCCCGCCGGTGCGAAGACCATGTACCTGTTCGGGATGCGCAACCCGCCGCGGTCGGGCACCACCGGGCCGGTGTCCATCGCCACGGCGACGGCGACGAATCAGGCCATCGACCTCGGCACCTCGCCATCGGGGATCCAGATCGAACCCGCGGACTCGGATGGGACCACGGTCACGGCGACCAGTCTGATCGCGGGCGACAGCACCGCTGTGCAGGCAGACCTCACGAGCTCGCTGTCCACCCCCGCCAGCGCCGTGATCAGGATGACCTTTCCCGCCGGATTCGACCTTTCCCAGGTGGGGCCGACTGCCACCACCAGCTTCGCGGGCACCAACTCCGTGAGTGTCGTGGGGCAGGCAGTGCTCGTCACCCGCACGAGTGGCGCGGCGGTGCCGGCGAACACCCCGATGTCCATCTCAATTCCCCGCGTGCGCAACCCGGGGATCTCCGGCGTGACCGGCGACTTCCTCGTAGACGTTGAGACGCGGGGCGGCGACACCCTGGACGTGGCGCTCGCGGATGGCATCACCGTCACGCCCGGCGCCATGCGGTTGATTTCCGCAACGCCGTCCAGCGCGGCGGCCGGGGCGACGGTGCCGCTCACGGTCGGCTTCACGAACGCCAACCCCATTCCGGGCAACGGGCAGATCGTCATCTCCCTGCCGGCTGGATTCGACCTGGCCCGTCTGGCCAGCACCGCCGCGCTGTCCGGAATGGATGGCTCCGCCGTGGTCGCGGCGAACGCGGCTGCCCGTACCGTCACGGTCACCCGCGTGGGTGGATCCACGGCGACCACGGGCGTGAAGAGCATCACTCTGACCGGTGTCACGAACCCGGGCACACCGGGTCCGACCGGGGCGCTCGGCATCGCATCGTCCACGGCTGGGGGCACGGCCATCGACGAGGGATCGATCGCCTCGGCCTTCACGGTGGCCCCTGCGGTGGAGCAGGCATCGCTTCGCACGGCGGGCCTCGCGTTCGCCACGCTGGCGCCCTCAGGCCGCGGCAACGTGGTGGTGACGATCCAGACCGTGAACAACCTCGAGAACGACACCAGCATCGCGATCACGTTCCCGAAGGGATTCAATGTGTCTCAGGTCGGCGCCACGGCCGCTTACGGTGGCCAGACTCCATTCGACGGACCGAACTTCGTGTCCGCGAGCGGACAGGTGGTCACCATCGCCAGGCGGGGCGGCACCACCACAGGTCCCGGCACCAAGACCATCACCCTCACGAATGTCCGCAACCCATCCTCGGCCGGATCAACGGGAGGCTTCCCCATCTCCGTGGTCGATCCACGCGGTGGGGTCATCGAGAGCGGCACTGCGGCAGGGGTGTTGATCCGACGGCCCGCGCGCCTGGTGCGGCCCGTGCGTCGGACGGTCAGCGCCGGATACATCACGCTCACCACGCGCGTGCGGTTCTTCGAGCCGGTGCCGTCGAGTCTCATCGTCAGGAGCACGACACGGTCCCGCGCTCGGGTCACCCAGCTGCCGGGTACCGTCATCGGCCGGCGGGTGGTCCGGCGCTCGCAGACCACCGCAACCCTCCGTCCCACGCGCGCGAATGAGCTGGTCAACCTGAAGATCCGCGTCCCGCGGTCGACAGGCAAGGTCACGCTGCAACTCGTCGCCGCGACCGGCAACGTCAAGCAGACGCTCACCCTGCGCTAGCTGCGACGCACCGTACGGTCGGGTCTCCCGCGGACGGGGGGCCCGACCCGCCTCGCGCCGCGCAGTCAGCTCGCCGAGTCGGCCCTGCCGGTGGCCAGCAACGTGACCGCGCGGTCCATCGTCGTCTGCGCGCCTCTGACGTCGCTCGTGTTCATGAGGAACGCGAAGGCATAGGGCACGCCGGCCCGGCTGGTCACCGTCCCGGCGAGCGATGCCACGCCATTGATGTAACCGGTCTTGGCGTGCACGCGGTATCGCACGGCCGGTCCCCTGAGGCGACGGATGAGCGTGCCTTCACCCCCCTGGGGCATGGAGTCGATGAGCACCCGTCCCCACTGGGGGTGGGCATGGGCGTCCCTCAGCACCCCTACGAGCGTTGATGCGGACACCCGGTTGCTGTGCGACAGCCCCGAGCCATCGACGAAGTTGTCGGTGGCCTTCAGGATGCCGCGCTCAAGAAGCAGGTTCTCGGCCCGTGCGGTGCCAGTGCGCGTGGCGCCGATGCCGGCGCCGTACACGCCGACGTCCTTCGTGAGCACCTCGGCGGTGAAGTTGTCGCTGTGGAGGTTCATGAAGCGCACGATGCGCGCGACCGGCTCGGACCGCACCTGGCCGATGATCTTCCCGCCGGGCGCGTCGCGACCCGCGCGCACGCGGCCCGAGACGCTGACTCCGGCCTTGCGGAGCGCCGCCACGAGTCGCTGGCCGGCGGCGATGGCCGGGCTCGCCACGTTCGACCCGTTGTTGCTGCGGTTCTGGTTGGTGGCGATCCCCGAGAGCGGCGGGCACTCCCACCGATAGCTGCTCTTCCACATCGGACCCATGCGCTCGCGGTCGAAGAGGGTCTCATCCACCACAACGCCGCCGGTGATGCGCGTGGTGCCCTGATCGCGCACGTTGCGCGCGAGCTCCTCGAGCGGCGTTCCGAGGCGGTCGAGGTTCGCCCGCGAGTATGCGCGCGTTGCGAGCATCGGATCGCCGGCCCCGATGAGGTAGGCGGGGCCGCTCACTGTGCCCCCGGGGCCGGTGGAGTCGGGGCCCGCTTCGAGGCGCGTGGTGAATCGGAACTCAGGGCCGACCGTGAGCAGGGTGGATGCCGCCGTGATGATCTTCATCGTCGAGGCGGGCGCAAGCGAGGTGTCGGGCTTCCACGCAGCCACGGTTACCGGGCCGGATGGGTCGAGCCGCTGCACCAGCACGCTCATCGTGGGGTTCTTCTTCGCGAAGGCGTCCACGGTGGACGCCACAGGGTTTGACTGGCCCGTGGCGGCGCCGGAAGCCAGCGCGAGCGCCCCCGCAGTGGCCAGGGCGATGAGGGCCCTCGGGGGCCTGCGATGTCTTGCGCTCACGACGACGAGCAGGCTAGCGACGGCCCCGGCGCCCGCACAGAGCGCCGGGGCCGTCACGACATCAGGCGGCGAGCATCTCCTCAGCGTCCGTGTCGTCCGGGAACCGGTGACCGGTCGCGAGGAGGCTGGTGATCACCAGCGTCTTGTCCACCCGCCCGTGGTAGATGGGGATCGACTGCTCAACGCAGTAGCGCACCAGGCGATCGGTGCGCATGCCGATGGCATTCGCCATCTCGTCCGGGGTCAGGTGGTTCGCCATCTCATTCCTCCCATGTCTCGTCCCAGAACGACGACGACCCGCAGCCATGGGGCATGCGGGTCGCAGGTCAGCGCGCGCGGTGTGGCCGGAGGGTCAACGTCCGGATGCTCCGTGCGCGTCCATGGGGTGACGATACGCCGCCGCGCGGACGCAGGCAGGGCACGCGTCCGCACAGAGCGCCGAAAAGCGGGGCCCATGGGCTAGGATGCCCTCCGCTTCATCGCGGGGTGTGGCGCAGCTTGGTAGCGCGCTCCGTTCGGGACGGAGAGGTCCCCGGTTCAAATCCGGGCACCCCGATGAAGCGGCATCCGCGGTCGATAGGGGAGAAGCGATGGGGCCCGATTCCACTCCTGCGGAGATCTTGGCAGGCACGTGCACGATCGCCATGATCGGGGCATCGCCGGATCCCGACAAGCCCTCGCACGGCGTGATGCGCTACCTGCTCGAGCAGGGCTACAAGGTGATCCCGGTGCGGCCCGGCGAGGGCGACGTGCTGGGGATCCCCGTGGTGGGCTCGCTCGCCGCGATCGACGAGCCTGTCCACATGGTGGACGTGTTCAGGAAGTCCGAGGCGGCACCGGAGATCGCCCGCGAGGCCGTGGCCATCGGGGCCACCTCACTGTGGCTGCAGCCGGGGTGCCTGAGCGACGAGGCCCGTGACATCGCCACGTCGGCGGGCTTGGCCTTCGCCGAGGACCTCTGCACCCGGCAGGTCCACCGGGATGAGGGCGTGGGGGCCGTGGGCCCCTCGCTGCTGCCCTAGACCGTGACGACGCCCTCGACCTCGGGCAACTCGCGGCGGAGTTCCGCCTCGATGCCAAGGGTGAGGGTGGCGGTGCTCATGGGGCAGCCGCCGCAGGCGCCGAGCATGTGGAGGTGGACGAAGCCCTCGTCGTCGAAGTCCACGAGCTCCACGTCGCCGCCATCCGCGTGCAGGGCGGGGCGGATGCGCTCGAGCACGTCCTCGATGCGGGTAAGGGTCTCGACGTCTGCCATGAGTCCTCCGGTTCGCGTGGCGACGGGCGCAATGGTAGCGCGGGGGGTGGTCGGTGCCCCCTGACACCGTGCGCGCGGCCGTGGTGCAACTGCTGGCCGATGAGGACGCCGCGCGCAACATCGCGCGCGCCGGCGAGCTGGTGCAGGCCGCAGCGGTGTCGGGCGCGCGGCTGGTGGTGTTGCCCGAGAAGTGGAACTGGTGGGGGCCGGCGTCGCACACCCGCGAGGGCGCCGAGGCCCTCGACGGTCCGTCGCTCGGCGCGGCCCGCGCGTGGGCGCGCGAGCTCGCGGTGTTCGTGCTGGCGGGGAGCGTGCTGGAGGCCATCGGAGACGGGTCGCGCGCGTTCAACACCAGCGTGCTCATCGCCCCCGCCGGCCGCGATATCGCGCTGTATCGCAAGGTGCACCTCTTCGACGTGACGGTGGACGGGCATGAATACCGGGAGTCCGACGCCGTGGAGCCCGGCGAGGCGCTGGCCCTGGGCGATGTGGAGGGCCTGAGGGTGGGCCTCAGCGTCTGCTACGACCTGCGCTTCCCCGAGCTCTACCGGTCGCTCGCGGCGTCCGGTGCCACGGCGCTCGCGGTGCCCGCCAACTTCACGGCACCGACGGGTGCTGCCCACTGGGAGGTGCTGCTGCGCGCCCGCGCCATCGAGGACCAGTGCTTCGTGCTGGCGGCGGGCCAGTGCGGCGAGCATGCCACCGGGGAGGGCGCGTGGGGCCACTCGATGATCGTCGATCCATGGGGCGTGGTGCTGGCCGAGGTGCCTGAGGGCGAGGGCTTCGCATGCGCCGATCTCGACCTCGCCGCGCAGCAGCGCCTGCGGGCGTCCCTGCCCGCGCTGTCGCACCGGCGACTTCCCTAGGCTCCCCGGCCGTGGAGCGACCCAAGCGGGGCGATGAGATCGACGTGACCGTGGACGACCTGGCCTTCGGTGGCCGGGGCGTGTCGCGTGCCGATGGCTTCGTGGTGTTCACGCCCGACACCGCGCCGGGCGACCTGGCGCGGGTACGCATGCGGAAGGTGCGCCGGCGCTTCGGTGAGGCCGATCTCGTCGAGGTGCTGTCGCCGGGTCCGGGACGCATCACCCCGCCGTGCGCATTCGTGCCCGAGTGCGGCGGGTGCCGCCTGCAGCAGGTGGACTACGACGTGGTGCTCGATGCCAAGCGCCGGCAGGTGGCTGAGCACCTCGTGCGCATCGGGGGGCTCGAGGGCGTGGACGTGCGCGAGGCCGACCCGGCCGTTGAGCACTTCGGGTACCGCAACAAGATGGAGTACTCGGCGGCGCCGGGGCCGGATGGCGAGCTGCGGCTGGGCTTCCACCGCCGTGGCCGCTGGGACGAGGTGGTGGACATCGATGCGTGCATGCTCGCCACGCCGGCCGGCAACGTGGCGCGCGAGGCCGTGCGTGCGTGGGCCGTGGACGAGGGCGTCGCCCCGTACGACCAGCGTGAGCACCGTGGTTTCCTGCGCCATGTGGTGGTGCGCGAGGGCGTGCTCACCGGCCAGCTGCTCGTGACCGTGGTGACCGCCCCCGGTCCGGACGAGGTGGTGGACCGCCTGGCCGACCGCCTGCCCGCTGCCGTGCCCGGGCTCGTCGGCATCGTGCATGCGGTGAACGACGGCATGTCGGAGGTGACCGCCGGGCTGCCCAGCCGCACCGTGTGGGGGCGCGACTGGTTCGAGGAGGCCGTGGAAGTGGAGCCGGGCCGCCCCGTGACCCTGCGACTCTCCGCCGGGTCGTTCTTCCAGACCAACTCGCGAATGACCGGCCACCTCTACCGCCGCGCGGCCGAGGCCGCGGGCCTCACGGGCGGCGAGGTGCTCTACGACCTGTTCGCGGGGGTCGGGAGCATCGGCGTGGCCCTGGGCGCGCTGAGCAAGCACGTGGTGGCCATCGAGCTCGTGCCCGAGGCCGTGGAGGACGCCCGGGGCAACGCGGAGCGCAATGGAATCGCCAACCACACCGCGATGGCCGGGGACGTGCGGGTGGTTCTGCGCGAGAACCGCGAGGCCCTGCCCCCACCCGACGTGGCCATCGTCGACCCGCCGCGCGCGGGGCTGTCGGGGGGCGCCTGCCGGAGGATTCTCGAGCTGTCGCCGAGGACCCTCGTGTACGTGTCATGCCAGCCCGCGACGTTCGCCGACAACGCGAAGAGATTCGTGGACGGCGGTTACCGGCTCGAGTGGGTGCAGCCTGTTGACATGTTCCCGCAGACCCCTCACATCGAGGCGGTCGCTCGCTTTACTCGCGCATAGGGCCCCGCACCGCCGTGGGGGCCCTATGCGCGAGTCACGTCAGTTGGTGGCCGACTGGTTGGCCGCGTCGGCGCCCGCCTGCAGCTCCTGCTCGAGGGTGCCGTCTTCGAGGTCGTCGTACACCTTGCTGCAGGCCTCGGGGTCCTGCGTCTCGAAGCCCACGCCGAACCACGTCTGGCGCTGCTCGGCGGTGCCGTGGTCGAAGGTCTCCGGGTCGGCCTGCGCGCCGGCGCCCGCCGACAGCTTGTCGTCGCCGATCTTCTCGAGGGTGACGAGCACCTCGTCGAGGTCGCCGGGCTCGAGGCGCTTCTCGTCGTCCACCGAGGACATCCAGAGGCCCATCAGGCAGTCGGCGTGCAGCTCGTTGGCCACCGACAGCAGGTTCGCGGCCTCGGGGTTGTCGGCCTGGGCCTGGCTGACGGCCTCGCCGAGCCCGCCGATCGCCTGCAGGTGGTGCCCGAACTCGTGCCCCAGCACGGCGGCCACGGCGGCGTCATTGTTGAGGTCGTCGTCCGCGCCCACGATCTCGTCGCGGAAGAAGGCCACGGGCAGCACCATTGTGGCGTCGGCTCCGCAATAGGCGGGCCCCGTGTTGGCGGCGTCGATGGCGCCGCATGCGGTGTCGGCGGCGTCCTCGGGCACCTTGACCACCGCTTCCTTCCACCCCTCGCCCCAGTTCTCGCCCCAGAACTCATTGAGCTCCACGCCGATGTCCTTCATGAACTGGGCCAGGTTGCCCTCGGCGCCGGACGCCGATGCCGTGGCCTCGGCGGCCGCGGTCTCGGCGGCAGCGTCAGGTGAGGAAGCTGAGTCGGATCCGCCGCACCCGGCGACGGCTATGACGAGGGCGGCAGCGGAGGCCGCGGCGAAAAGACGAAGGGAGGTTTTCATGCGCTAATTGTGCCCGACCCCCGGGCGCTGCGCCCAGTAATCGGCGGCTGCCGTGCCGGAACGGCTACCAGGGGGGCTCGGCGGCGTACCAGTCGCCGAGGGCGCGGAAGGCGGCCCAGAACCGGCGCTTGGCGTCCTGCTCGTCGAGCGAGTCGTCGATGTCGGGCGTCACGAGGGCCTCGATCGACGGCGTCCAGCGGGTGACCACGCCCTGCTCCACGGGCAGCGGCTCGGCCATGGGGAACTTGAGGGCATCCATGGCGCCGATGGAGCGGTCGCCCATCACCACGATGAGCCGCGGACGCACTATGCGGATCTCCTCGGCGAGCCATTCGAGCTCATCGCCCATGGGTGCCGACGGGTCGGCGTGCGGGCACTTGAGCACGAGGGTGCCGTAGAGGGCGGAGGGGTCCACCTGCAGGCGCTCAACGCTGCGACGCACGGCCTCGCCGGGGCGGCCGTAGAACGACACGCCCTCCTGGCGCTCCGAGAGCGATGACTGCCACTTGATGAGCATGATGTCCGCGGTGGGCGACCCGGAGGCCTTCACCGGGAAGGTGCCCGCTGCGGCGCAGCCCGTGCAGCCGTCCATTCGCTCCTCGAGGAGGTGCATCTCGCGGATCGCCCGGTCGAGGTAGGCATCCTCGATGCGCGGGACGGACCGTCCCTCATCGGGAGCAGGCTCTGGGGTGGCGGGTGACTCGGAACTCATCAGCGCATGACGTTTCGTCCTGCGCGCATGCGGTTCCTCCCCGGAGGTCGCAGCGAGCGTTGCAACCTAGGCGTCCTGCTGCGACGCGCGGCGCGAGGAACGCGCGCTCCGCCCGCGAAGACCGCGGCGCCTGCGCACGGGGCGGGCATCCCCGAGGGCGGCGAGGAACTCCTCGGGACCGGCGAAGGGGCGCATGAGCATTCCGGCCGTTCCCATCTCGGCGGGCACCGCGGCGGCGCTGCCGGCGGTCACCACCAGGCCCGCGCGCTGCAGCAGCAGCGCGGCATCGGTGGCCTGCGCGGCGGGCCGGGCCGGCGTGAGTCCCTCGTGGCAGTCGATGAGGTCGTGCACTGCCCGCAGCGACTCCGCGGGCGGGGCGATGGCTGAATCGGGATGGGGAATCACCGTGAGCCCTCCCTGGTCACGCACCCGCCGGAGGGCGTCGTCGAGCGCGAGGCCGTCGGGCACTGACTGCGTGAGGAACAGGCCCACGATCACGCCCTCGCGGGTGTCGATCTCCTGGCCCACGATCACCCGCACGCGGTCGGGTGCCGCGCGGTGTACCTCGAGGGCGGGCTCGATGCCGCCGGGCGCGGCCACGGCCACCACCCGGATGTCGCGCTCCACGGCGGTGGCGACGATCTCGCGCGGCCCGAGGCCGGGACCGGTGCGCACGCGCAGGTCGGCGAACACCGGCGGCTCGGTGGTGCCGCCGGCCTCGTCGGCCGGGCGCGCAACCACCCCGCGGTAGAGGCCCTCGAGTTCGGCGGCCACGTCATCCCATGTGCGCGCGCGGCTGCTCGCCTCCGCTGCAGCCCCGAACATCGCCACGCGTGCCGGATTGGCCAGGCACGAGGCCACGGCGTCGGCCCAGGCCTCGGCGTTGAAGGGCGGGAGCGTGATGCCGGCATCGGTTCCGAGCGCGTCGTCAGCGTGGGGACAGCGGGACGCCAGCACGCACATGCCCGTGGCCATGGCTTCGCGCAGCACGGGGCTGCTGGCCTCCTCGTCGGTGGGAAAGAGCGCGATGCGCCCGGTACGCAGGGCATCGGCGCGCGTGGCGGCCCCGGCGTCGGGCACCACGGTCACGCGGTCGCGCAGTGCCTTCGGCACCGCGGCCCGCGTGCGCTGGGGAGCATCGGGCGGCCCGATGATCGTGATGGGCCCGGTCAGGAGCGGGTCGGTGCCGATCAGCGCGCGCAGCACGAACCGGAGCCCGGTGCGGTCGCGGTCGCGGGCCACCACAACGATGCCCGGGTCCTCGGCGGGCGGCCCGAACATCGAGGCGTCGAGGCCTTCGGGCACAACCTCGTACGCGCCGGGCAGCACGCCTGCGAGCACGTGGCGCGCCGCGGGGGAGAGCGCAATGCGCAGGTCGGCCTGGGCCAGGGCCCGGTCCACGAGCGGGCGCACGAAGGCCACCCCGGCGAGGGGCGCGGTCCGGTGGAAGGTGACGGCGCGGACGCCGGTTGCGTGGCGCAGGGCGGCGAGCGCGGGCGACGGCGCCAGGGGCTCGTGCAGATGCGCCACGTCGAAGCCCCCGAGCCCGAGCGCGATCTCCAGGCCCGAGGCCGAATCGATCGGCCCGCCGAGGCGGCGCCCGGTGCCCTTCGTGCTCTTGCGGATGGCCCGCGAGGTGGCCACCAGCAACGGCGGTCCGCCGGGCTCGGCTGCCACGGCGTCGCCGTCCCCGGACTCGAGCGCCTCGATGCGCCTGCGTCCGGCGTCCGCCGCAGCACGCACCTTGCCCGGGGCGAGGATGGTCACCGCATGGCCGCGGCGGGCGAGGGCATCGGCCTCCGCCGCCACGGCGTGCCCCACGTCGTCCCCCGGGGGGAACGCGTGGGGCGACACCAGCGCGATCCTGAGCGGTGAGTCGCTCACCGCGGCTCCGTGCCTACCTCGGCAGGGCGGCGTCGCTCTCGCCGCTGATGAATTCCTCGGTCATCTCGCGCGCGACGTCGTCCGGATGCTGGATCGGCGGGCTCTTCATGAAGTACGACGACGGGCCCTCGAGCGTGCCCGAGATGCCGCGGTCCATGGCCACCTTGCAGCAGCGGACGGCGTCGATGACCACGCCGGCCGAGTTGGGTGAGTCCCACACCTCGAGCTTGAGCTCGATGTTGAGCGGCACGTCGCCGAAGGCCTGGCCCTCGAGGCGGATGTGCGCCCACTTCCGGTCGGTGAGCCACGGCACGTAGTCGCTGGGCCCGATGTGGATGTCCTTCGGGTCCATCTCGTAGTCGAGCATCGACGTGACCGCGTTGGTCTTGCTGATCTTCTTGCTCTCGAGGCGCTCGCGCTCGAGCATGTTGAGGAAGTCGGTGTTGCCGCCGAAGTTGAGTTGCGTGGTGTGCTTCAGGCGGACGCCGCGCTCGCGCATGAGGCGCGTGAGCTGGCGGTGCACGATGGTGGCGCCCACCTGGCTCTTGATGTCGTCGCCCACGATGGGCGCGCCGGCCTCGCGGAAGCGCTCCTGCCAGTAGTGCTCGCGCCCGATGAAGACAGGCACGCAGTTCACGAAGCCGCAGCCGGCGGCGAGGATGTGCTCGACGTACCACTTCGTCGCCTGCTCGGATCCCACCGGCAGGTACGACACCACCACGTCGGTCTTGGTGCTCTTGAGCAGCCCGGTGATGTCGGCGGTCTCGCCGGGGGCCTTCTCGATGATCTCCGAGAGGTACTTGCCCAGGCCGTCGTGGGTCATGCCACGCGACACATGCACGCCCGTCTCGGGGACGTCCGAGAACTTGACCGTGTTGTTGGGCTCGGTGAAGATGGCATCGGCCAGGTCGAGGCCCACCTTGTTGGCGTCGATGTCGATGGCGGCCACGAAGTTGATGTCCTTCACGTGGTAGCCGCCCAGCACCGAGTGCATGAGGCCCGGGACGAAGTCGTCCTTGCCGGCGTCCTTGTAGTACTGCACGCCCTGCACGAACGATGAGGCGCAGTTGCCCACGCCGATGATGGCCACGTTGACCGACTTGCTCACGAGATCGGGTCTCCCCCGTTGCTTACCTGGCGTCCGGGGGCCCGTCGGCGTCCCGAAGCACGGAGTGTACGTAGAAAAGGCGCTGGGCGAAGGTGACGAGAGTCCCCACGGCGAGGATGGTCATGACGACCTCGATGGTGATGCCCCAGCCGCCCAGGAGCAGCGCGAACCCGATGAGGATCAGGCGCTCGGTTCGGCTGAAGAGCCCGCCCTTGTTGGAGTCGATGCCCAGGCCCTCGGCGCGGGCCCGGGTGTACGACACCAGGAAGCCGCCGGTCAGTGCGAGGATCGTCATCGCAACCGCATAGGTGCGGCCGTCGTAGGCCATGGCGATGCCGATGCCGCCCATCACGAGCCCTTCGCCGAGGCGGTCGAGGTTGGAGTCGAGGAACGCCCCGAAGCGCGATGACTTTCCGCTGAGGCGGGCCACCGAGCCGTCGAACATGTCGCTGAAGGCGCCGATGAATCCCACCGCGAACGCCCAGATCCAGAGCTGGAACCCGGCCAGGACCGCGGTGCCGACGCTGAGCACGAATCCGAAGATCGTGATGGCATTGGGGGTGACCCCGGCACGCACGAGGAACCTGACGACGGGAGCGACGAATCCGCGGACCCCGTCGGAGACGGCCTGCCGCGCGCGAGGGTTCCCGTCGGAGCGGGGATCGTCTGGGCGCGTTGAGATGGTGCCTCTTCCGTGGTCGGGTGGCGGCCACGCGAGGGCCGGCGAGAGGTCCGTAGGATAGCGGCACATGCGACTGTGCTCGTTCAGCCGGGATTCCCGCCGGCAGCCCGGACTGGTGGAGGGCGACCGCGTGCTGCCGCTGACCGCGCATGACGCGCTCGACATCATCCGCGGAGACGAACCGGTGGCGGCGGGCGACCCGATCCCGATGGCTGAGGTGGTGCTCGAGGCGCCGGTGATTCCGGGCAACGCCTTCGGCATCGGGTTGAACTACCGGGCGCACGCGGCCGAGACCGGCCAGCAGCCGCCGGAGGAGCCCGTGCTGTTCGCGAAGATGCGCGGAGCGGTGAACCGGCCGTCGGGGCCGGTGGTGCACCCGGACTGGACGCGCCGCCTCGACTACGAGGGCGAGCTCGGCGTGGTGATCGGCCCGCGGGCGCACCGCGTATCGCCTGATCGCGCCCTCGAGCACGTGTTCGGGTACATGGCCGTGGACGACGTGAGCGCACGCGACCGCCAGAAATCGGAGCCGCAGTGGATCCGCGCCAAGAGCGGGTGGGGATTCATGCCGATGGGGCCGTGGGTCACCTCGGCCGACGAGGTGGGCGACCCGCAGGACCTTCGCATCCGCACGTGGGTGAACGGCGAACTGCGCCAGGACACCTCGACCGAGGACATGATCTTCACGGTGGCCGAGCTGGTGTCGTTCGCATCGCACGTGTTCCCGCTGGAGCCAGGCGATGTCATCAGCACCGGCACGCCGCAGGGTGTGGGCGTGGGCATGGACCCCATGCGGTTCCTGCAGCCCGGTGACATCGTGCGCGTCGAGATCGACGGCCTCGGCGCGATCGAGCATGAGATCGTGCTGCCGTGAGCACTGAGCGCGACATGGCGGCCATGCGCCGGGTCATCGCGATGACCGGCCTGTCGTTCCCGCGCGGGCTGCTGGGTCCCGAGGCCATGGAGCTCGCCATCGCCATTGGTGCGGGTGCTCCCGAGCGTGCCGAGGTGGACGCGCTTATCCGCAAGGTGGCCACCGCGCAGTGGCCTGTGCTTCAGGGCCCCACCGCCGCGGCCCTCGCCCGCGCCGAGCGCCCGGACGACGCCGCGGACGACCGCTCGCTGGCGGTGGCCGAGCAGTTCGCGGCTGACGCCGATCCCGAGAACCCGCTTGCGCTTGCGCTCGCCGAGCGCGCGGGGCTCGACCTCGCGGCGGTGCGCGCGCGCGCGCTCGACCGGTTGGAGGCGCTGTCGGGCATCCAGGGCGCCGACCCCGGCAGGCCGGAAGCGCTGGTGGCACTGGCCACCACGGCCGGGCGCACCGTGGTGGACCTGCTCGACCTTGACCCCGAGGATTTCGGCCCCGAGATCGCCGACTATGCCGACGCGGGTACGTCGCCTGAGGCCGCCACATCGCGCCTGGCCCGCGCCACGGGAGATGACGAGCTCCGTGCCTGGGCCCGGGAGGCGCTCACCACGCTCGACGTGCCCGCCCCGCCGCTGGCCCTGGCATCGATCAAGCGCCTCGCCAAGGGCCCAGTGCCCGAGGATCCCGCCGCCGACCCGCTGTGGACCGCGATGGTGATCGTGCTGGCCGAGGACGCCATCGACATGGCAACCGCAGAGGGTGGCGCGGATGCGGGTGTGGACGACGGCGACCCCGGCCTCGCCGATCTGGGTGACCTACTGGAGGACGACCCCGCTTAGCTGCTAGCCGGTAAGTCCGCTCCGCCGTCGCTGCACCACCACGGTGATCTTGGGCGAGATCGCAGCCAGGTCGGCCGCGCCCGCGCGATGCACGGCGCCCCTCACGAGCATCGTGCGCGTGCGCGTGCTCGAGAGGCGCAGGAACACCTTCACCTGATGCGACGTGCCGGCGGCGAGGCCGCCGAGCGGCAGCAGTAACCTGCCGTCCTCGAGCCGGCCCCCGCGCGGCATCTCGGCGATGGCCATGCCGGCGCGGAGCCGGATCGATACGACGACCGGTCCAGCCGACCCGCCCGTGTTCGTGATCCGGATCGTGGCCGGGAGCACGCGGCCCGAACGCACACGCCGCCTGGTCACGGCGATCGATGCGGTGAGCTTGGGCGCCTCGCTCGCAGCCTGCGATGACCCGGAGGTGCCAGGTGCGGCGCTACCGCCCGATCCCGACGGAGTGTCTACGGGAACGGCAGGCGGAACCCAGCCACGCGGGCGGATCTCCACGAGCGCGGTCGTGGTGGCGACGTTGCCCGAGACGTCGATCACGGTGTGCTCGTAGAAGTACCGACCCGGGTCCACGGCCACGGGGTCCTCGGCGCCGATGAGCGTCACCGGCTGCGCACTGCCGTAGTCGCCGAACTCGGACCGCGTCGAAACGCGACCCGGACGCGTCTGCACGCTCGCCACCGAGCCGAGCCACGGTGCGATGCGGCGCGTGAGCGTCTCTGATCCTGCGCGCAGGCCTGACCGCTGGTCGGCGAAGGCATTCACGTCGAACTCGGGTGAGTTGCCGGCCTCGATGTCGATGTCGGTGCCGCCGTTGGCGGTCACGGCACCGCCGGACGGGGGGGTGAGGTCGAGCTTGACGGTGTCCGGCGTGGTGGCCGCGGTGTTGCCGGCATTGTCACCGGCCTCGCGGGAGTAGCGGTAGCAGGCCTCGGAGAGCGTGTCGGTGTCTTCGCCGCCCGAGATCGTCACGTTGGAGTCATCGACCGTCCATGTGCCTGAGCAGGTGTCGGTGCCCGACACGTACGGCGCGCGCTCGCGCACGATGCGGGTGACCGAGGCTGAGCCGTCGATGCCCGAGTTGGCGTCGCTGAAGGCCGCGCCCGAGAGCCCCGGCTTCGGCGTGTTGGCCCAGGGGCCGCTCGTCTTGGCTGCGCTGAGCGCGCCGCCCACGGGAGCAGTGCGGTCGATGAACACCGTGGCGTCGTTGGTGGCGGCGTTGCCGACGTTGTCGGACGCCGTGGAGCGGTAGCGGTAGCAGCCCTCGGCAAGGGTGCCGGCGTCCGCATCGCGGCCTGCGCCGTCGATGGTCACCGCCGTGGCGCCGGCGTAGGTCACCCCGGTGCAGTTACCGCTTCCGTTGAACGCCGCGAACCCGCGGGTGAACGCGTCGGTGGCGTTGTCGACCCCGGAGTTGGCATCAGCGAAGGCCGAGCGGCTGAGCGTGGGCTTGGCGTCCTTGGTCCAGGTGGCGTTCCCGCCGTTGGCCGTGACCGCGCCACCGGTGGGGTCGGTCTGGTCGATCTTCACCGTCGTGGTGGTGGACGTCGCGTTGCCCGCGTTGTCCGTTGCCGCCCGGGTGTAGCGGTAGCAGTTCTGGGTGAGCGCATCGGCATCGGCACCGGCGGTGATGGTGACCGCCGCCTCGCTGCCGAAGGTGCCGCAGGTCGATCCGCTCAGCGTGGCGCTCGCGCGCGTGAGGCTCGAGATGGCGACGCCCGAGTTGGCATCGGCGTAGCTGCTGCCTGAGAGCGCGGGCTTGGCGACCTTGGTCCACTCCGACCCGCCCGCGGCGCTCACGGTGCCGCCGGAGGGGTTGGTGCGGTCGATCTTCACGGTGACCGGTCCGGCGCTGGCGGCGTTTCCGGCGCGGTCCGTGGCCAGGCGCGTGTACCGGTAGCACGACTGCACGAGGGTGTCGTTCTCGGCCCCGCCTGCGTCGTTCACCGCCGCCTGGTCCACGGCCCAGTCGTTCTCGCAGGTCGCGCCGTTCAGCGTGGCCCGCTCGCGCGTGATCGACGCACCGCCCGCCGCGATGCCCGAGTTGACATCGGCGAACGCGGTGCCGCCGAGTGACGGGGTCTGGCTATTGGTCCAGGCGTTACCGCTGTTGACGGTCATGGTGCCGTCGGCGGGGGTGTCCACGTCCACCTTCACGGTGCTCTGTCTCGTGGTCTGGTTCCCTGCGTTATCGCCCACCCGGTGCGTATAGCGGTAGCAGCCGCTCGTGAGGCCCGAGTCAGCGGTGGCCGTGAGCGAGATGTCGGTCTCCGCGGCGGCGTTGTAGGCAGCGAAGGCCCCGCACGTGTTGCTGGTGAAGGTCGTCGATGCGCGCGTCAGCTTCTCGTCAGATGCCTTCAGGCCTGACGCGGCATCCGACTTGGTGCCCTTTGTGATCCCAGGCGCGGCACTCTGCGTCAACTGATCGTCTCCGCCCCCAACGGCCAGGTCTCCGACCGACGGCGCCGTGAGGTCGACCTTGACGACGTTGGACTCGGCCGTGGCGTTCCGCGAGTTCCCGTTGCCGCGGAGTTCGTACTTGAAGCACTTGTCGCCGAGAGCGGATGTGTCATCGGACGTCGTGCCGAGATCGATCTGCGTGCCGGAATCGAAGGTGCCGCAGGCCCCCGCGCTCCACGACGCCACCAGGCGGTAGAGGGCGTTGGTCGCGCTCCCGCCCCCGGACACGCTGAAGTTCGTCTTGGCAACCCCCACCGATCTCGAGGCACCCCAGGCATTCCCATTGTTCGCCGTGACCGAGCCATCGACCAGGTCTCCGCTCGCGACCACGTCCATGCTGCCGACAGCGCTGTCGGCAGCGGGGCCGGAGTTGCCCGCGGCATCGGTCACCGTGTTCGCGCTGACCTTCAGTGTGAGCGTGCCCTGTGATGGGGTCGACGACGACGCGAGGTTCACGGTGTAGCTGGCCCCGGACCCGCTGATGCTGCTCACCGTCCAGGCGGGCGATGCCGACGTTCCCGCGACCACCAGATCGCCGGATGCGAATCCGCTCACGGACTCGTTGAACGTCACCGTGAAGGCTGCCGCATTCGTGGATGTGCTCGCGGCATTGGGTGTCACGGTGGCGCTGGGGGCGGTGGTGTCGATGGTGAACGTCCGCGTCCCCGACTCACCCGTGTTGCCGGCGCCGTCGGTCTGGAGTGCCTTCGCGGTGTAGTCGCCATCGGCCAGGGACGCGGCGTCCACCGACCACGTGGCGGACGAGCAGGAGGCCGAGGCGGTCTGCACGGGCGTCCCGGTGGCGCTGGCCCCGGAGTAGATCGGGACGCTGACGGTCCCGTCGCCGGTCGTGCAGGCGCCGGAGAGCGTCGGGGTGCTGTCAGTGAGGAGCGCGGCCGCTGCAGGCGTGGTGAGGGTCACGCTGGGCGCCGTGAGATCCACGGTCCACGATGTGGACTCCGGGCTTGCGCTGGTGGTGAGGTTCACCGTGCCGTCGTCATTCAGCGTATTGCCGTACACGTAGAAGGTTTTGGAGCCAGCGGTGACCCCCGTGTACGTCACCGGTGAAACGCACTCGCTGTACGAGGCCTCAGCGGGGCCCTTGCACATGTACTGGTCCGGTGGGTACTTCCCGGCAGCGGGGCCGAACGAGAACGTCGCCGTCGTGGAGTTCGACGTGGCTCCCGACGCTGGGCTTGCGCTGGTGATCGCGAGGCCGAGCGTGTTGGTCATTGACGTCGTTCCCGATGTCGCGTCGGAGGTGGGCCCGGTGAGGGAGGCATCCGCAGCGTCCATGACGGCATTCGCGGCCAGCTCCACGGCAACGGTTCCGCTGGTGCCCGGGGTGGCTGAGGTCAATGACACGAGGTATGTGGCCCCGGACCCCACGACGGAGCTGATCGTCCAGGTGCCGGGGGAGCCGGTGGTGACGACGCTGAGGTCGCCGGTGGTGAGGCTCGCGGGGTCGATGTCCTTGGTGAACGTGAGGGTGTAGGTGAGGGGGCTGGAGTTCGATGCGACGACCTTGGGGTCGAAACTCGCCACCTCAGGCTTGGACGTGTTCGTGATCGTCCAGTTGAGGCTCGCGCTGCCGATGTTCCCGGCGGCGTCCTTCGCATAGACCCAGAACGTGTGACCGCCTGTCGCGAGACCTGAGTACGCCTTCGGGGACGCGCAGGAGGTTGGCGCGGCCCCGTCGAGGCTGCACGTGTACGTGGCGCTCTCGCCTGTTGAGAACGTCATCGTGGCACCGGTGGACGCGGTGGATCCACTGTGGGCGAGGGCGGCATTCGCGCCGTCCACCGCCGAGAGGGTGATGGACGGTGGCGTGGTGTCCGGCGCGAAGTCGCTGTCCACGGTTGCCGTCGCCTGGGCGGGGGCATTGTCCGAGGTGCTGAGAGTGGTGTCGATGACCGTGGTGCCGACCATGGCGGTGGCGCTATTGGTGTAGTCGGTCGCGGTCGCGGTGGGGGTTGCAGCCACCGTGTACGTGAGCGTCGCCCGCGCGCCGCCTGCGACCGTGAAAGGGCCGCTCCAGGTGAGAGCACCAGCGGAGTTGGTGGGATCGGCGATAGCGGCGCCCTGGTACTTGCTGGAGCCCGCCTGGTACGTGGCGCCTGCGGGCAGGGTGTCGTTGACCAGGTCCACGGAAAGGGCCTTGGTGCTCGTGTTGCTGAGGGTGAGCACGTAGGTGATCGAGCCGTCATGGCTCTGCGTCGGCGAGGCCTCCGCTGTGATGATGAAGGAGTTCGTCACCGGCTGGATCGGCGAGATGGACGAGAGCGACGATGCGTTCGTGTACTTCATGAGCCCGCCGCTCTTGATGTGGCCGACGGGCGTCGGCTTCACCGACGCGTTGGTGGCGTTGACGGCCCGGAACGTGTACGTCGCCGTGTAGGTGCCGCCTGCCTCCTTCAGGTCCGGTGTCCCTGCCGTGCTCGACCCGTTGTTCGATGCCGTGAAGCGGAGGACGTTCGTGAATGCACGGTTGCCCGACGGGTTGAAGTCGAAGCTCAGATCGGTCTTCACGAGCTCGAAGGCGGATGGGTCCCACGTGCCGCCGAATGCGGGGGTGAAGAGCAGGACCCCGTTGTTCGCGATGGTCCCGGTCAGGCCTGTGAGCACGACCTTGAACTCGGATCCCAGAGTTGGCGCGGCGGGGCTGATGTAGCCACCCGTCACCTTGTTGGCCGACGCGTTCTGCGATTCGTCGACCTCGGTGAACGTTGCGGCATGCGTGCTTATAAGGGACCCACCTGCGCTTGGCGCGCCGTTGTACAGCTTGATGTTGAAGGTCGTGTCCGCGGTCGTCTTCGCGCTCGCCTTGAACAGGAAGTACACGGTCCCCGCCGCGCTCGCCGCCATCGGGCCGATGTGTCGCTCGCCGGACTCGTTCGTCGCCAGCGTCACGTTGCCGCCCGAAACGTCCGTGATCTTCACCCAGATGTCGCTCCGGCTCGACGCATCGTTGGTGACCTTCACGGCCACGTACTGGGTGTTGTAGGTCGCGGGACTGTTCTTCGAGAGGTAGAAGACGATCCCGGAGAGCCCGTTCCCCGAGGGGGTGTTCACCGCCATGGCGGCGCTCGCGTCCGCGGGGCGCAAGGCGGCGATCATGAGCAGGGCTGCCAGCGCGAACAGGGAGACAATGGCCCGCACGCGGGCCGTGGCCGCGCCGGCTTGTCGATGGCGGAGCGGGCCGGTCATGAACGGAGCGCGGTAAGGGGAACTTCGCTCAGCATGTGCATGTCGCCAAGTGGGAATCCCGCCGTGGTGGCGGGGGGAACCTGCCGGTGAATCGTAGACAATCTGCCGGGTGTGGTCACGCTGCGGGGTCGCTACGCGACGACCGATGCCCTCGCGGGCGGCAGGCAGCAGGCCGGCGGGCGAGAGGATATCGGGCACCGACGACTGAGCCGGCGCCGGGGGACCTGGCGGACAACGTGGTGTGGATGGCCATCGTCATCGCGCTCGCCGACGGATCCGCGGGCCCCGCAGACCTCAGGGACCTCTTCGGCGACGATTCGGGGGAGTGACCCCGGAAAACGGTGGGGCTACTTCGGGGTGTTGAAGTTCCCCTGCGCCACGAGCCACCACCTGCCGCCACTCCAGCGGAAGACCGCCATCATGGGCGCGGGAGTTGTCCGGAACGGCACGCCATCCACCATGAGGTCAGCGGTCGTCAGGCCCACCATCGTGAGGGTCCCGCGTGACCGCGATTGGTGCACCTGCGTGAGGGCGTAGTCGCGCAGGGCGGGCAGGTCGGCCAGGTACGTGGCGCGGTTTGCCCATGACCCGTTGCCGCGCTGGATCATGAACGAAGGGCCGAGGATGGCCCGGATCCGCGCTTTGTCGCGGGCGACGAGGGCGTCGGAGTATGCGCGGAACAGCTGCCCGCCGGTCGCCGAGGCACGGGTGAATACGGGTGGCGGGGCAGCGGCCGACGCGGGACCTGTGCCGACGGCGAGGCCCAGCGCCGCGACGGCCGCGACGGCCGGCAGGGCCCGCCGCACCGTCAGCGCGCGGCGGCCACGAGCCCGGCGCGCGAGAGGATCTCGGGCACCGACGACTCCCATGCGATGGCCATCACGTGCACGCCGGCGACGCCGGGGATCTCGCGAAGCGCCTGGATGACCTCCACGCAGATGTCCATGCCGGTCTCGCCCTCGTCATCGGCCTGCTGCATGCGGGTGATGAGCGCGTCGGGCACGGTGACGCCCCACACCTTGTCGCGCATGTGCTCGGCCATGCGCAGGTGCTTGAAGGGGCCCACGCCGATGAGCAGCTTCGGCATGGCGGGCAGGTCGGCGGCCTCGAGGCGGCTCATGAAGGCGGACACGCGCTCGGGCTCGTACACCAGCTGGGTCTGGAAGAAGTCGGCGCCAGCCTCCATCTTCGCGCGGATCTTCGAGATCTCCACGTCGGGGTCGTCGGCCGCGGGGTGCGCGGTGGCACCGATGACGAGGTGCGGCGGCTCGCCGGCGAGCTCCTCCTCGGCCTCGTTCATGAAGCGGCCGTTGCGCAGCGACGCCTGCAGGCGCAGGAGCGCCATGGTGTCGATGTCGTTCACCACTGCGGCGTCGGGGTGGTTGCCGATGTGGATGGGGTCGCCGCTCATGCAGAGGGTGTTGTGGATGCCCAGGGCGGACGCGCCCAGGATGTCGCTGGTGAGCGCCATGCGGTTGCGGTCGCGCACCGTCATCTGCATCACGGGCTCGGCGCCGTTGTCGAGCGCGATGCGTCCCGACGCCAGCGGGCACATGCGCGACTGCGCCGTCTGGTTGTCGGTGATGTTGACCGCATCGGTCACAGGCCCCAGCAGGCGGGCCTTCTCGGCAATGACGGACGGGTCTGCGCTCTTCGGCGGGCCCATTTCACTGGTGACGGCAAAACGGCCGTCCGCGAGGGCGCTTTCGAGGCGGGTGGGTGCGCTCATAGACGGAGCAGGCTAGCACCGGAGCGGTGGAATCCCCGCATGAGCAGGCGGTTCCGCAACGCGCTTGCAAGGATTACGTAAATCGCCTTAGGGATCCCCCGCCGCCCGGCCTAGGGTGTCTGGCGGCCCATCCCCAACACATGGAGGCCTCTTCATGAAGGTGTATCCCTTTGCCATCGCATCGGTGGCGGTCCTTGGCGCTGCTGCCGTGCTCGTCGGGTCCGGCACCGCCGCCAGCGAGAACGCCAACACGACGAGCCAGCAGCTGCTCATCAACCAGCGCATCTCGCAGGCAGCGGTGAAGCGCTCCAACTCATCGCTGAACTACCTGGCGCCCATCCGCACCACGGCCACCGACGCCGCCAACACCGGCGCGAATGGCGTGACGCCGCTGAGCAGGGTCGCAGGTGCTGGCCAGGGCTGGACCACGGCGCAGATCGCCAATCAGGCGATCACCACGGCGAAGATCGCCAATGGCGCCGTCACGCCTGCGCAGTTGTCGAACCCGGCGTACTTCGCGGTCGTCGGCACCACCGGGGCGATCGCGCGCGCCACTGCGGGCACGACGTCCGCGCTGACGACGGCGCCGGCGACCTACACGGTGACCTTCGCCAACAACGTCAGCCAGTGCTCGTACCAGGCCACGATCGGCGAGGCGACAGCCGGTGCCGCGGTGGTCGCTGGCGAGGTGAATGTGCAGCCCGGCACCACGAACACGCAGGTCGTGGTGAACACCTTCGACAGCACCGGCGGGGCCACCGCCATTCCGTTCCACCTCACGGTGCAGTGCTAGCCGCGTAGGGGATGACGCCGCCTGAGGGCGGCGGCCCGGCTAGATCGGGTCGCCGCCCTCGGCGACGAACCTCACGCGGCCGGCGATCTCGGCCGCGTTGTTGGACACCCGCTCGAGGTGGCGGGCGAGCAGCACTGCACTGGCCAGCCATGGGGCGCTGTCCTGGTCGGCGGCATGCTGCGAGGCCGCCTGCATCACGCCCTCGAGGAGGTCCTGCACGCTGCGGGCGTCCGACCTGGCCACGATGGCGAGGCCGGTGTCCTCGCGGGCGAACGCCTGGACGGCCTGCGAGAGGGCGCTGATGGCGCGCGGCTCCATGCGCTTGATCAGGGCATCGACCTCGGGAATGGGCCGTGAGGGCTCCATGGCCTCCACGCGGCGGGCGATGGCCACCGCGAGGTCGCCAACCCGCTCGAGCGCGACGGTGATGATGAGCCCCGTGTGGATGAGGCGCAGGTCGTGGGCCTTCGGCGCCTGCAGCAGCACCAGGTCGAATGCCAGGCGCTCGAGGTCCTTGCAGCGCGCATCCACCTCGTCGTCGCCGGCGATCACCGCGGAGGCCGCGGCGTGGTCCTGGTTCTCCCAGGCATCCACGGCGCGCTCCACCTGGCCCACGATGACGCTCGCGACCTCGATCATGCCGCCCCGCAGCTGATCGATGCCGCCGCCAATCCCGCTTGCGGGCTCCGTTGCCATGCAACGAGTGTATGACACCGAGGCGCCGGTCCCTGCCTGTCACGCACTCGGTAACATCACCGAGACACGCCGTTTCCCAAGGAGTTCCGCCGAATGCATGCAGTTCGCTACGGGGCGATCGTCGATCGCGTCATCCCTCGCGGCCAGACCCGGTCAAGCACTCTCGCCCGCGACATCCTGCTCATCCTCGCCGGCACCGCCCTGGTGTCGCTGCTGGCCCAGGTCTCGATCCCCTGGTATCCAGTGCCGTTCACGGGCCAGACGCTCGCCGTCCTTCTTGTCGGCGGGATGCTGGGGGCGCTCCGCGGCGCTCTCTCGCTCGCCGTGTACTTCGCCATCGGTGCGCTGGGCGCGCCGATCTTCAGCGAGCAGGCCGGGGGCTGGGACATCATCACCGGGGCCACGGGCGGCTACATCGTCGGCTTCATACTCGCCGCTGGGGTCGTGGGCTGGCTCTGCGAGCGCGGTGCCGACCGGCGCGTGGTGTCGATGATCGGCGTCCTGCTGCTCGGCAACGTGCTCATCTATGCCATCGGCGTGCCGTGGCTGGCCAACTGGTCGCCGGCCGGCGACGGCGTGAACCTTGGCTGGTCCCAGGCGTACGAGCTCGGCGTGCAGCCGTTCATCCTGGGCGACCTGCTCAAGCTCGCCATCGTGGCGGCGATCCTTCCGGCCGGCTGGGCGCTGCTGCAGCGCACGGGCTTCGGCAAGGACCGTGAAGAGGATGGCCCGCCCGCCGGAATCCTGTAGCGCTGGCATCCTGCCCCTGAGCCGGGGGCGCTCGTAGCACCAGAAAGGGCCTGCCGAGCGGGCCCTTTCGCGTTGGTGCCACCAGACCCCGGTGTCAGGCACTTAACCGAAGGGGACTGCCTGCCGCGACGGGGTGCAGGCGGTTCGGTTAAGTGCCTGACACCGGGGTTCGGCGTGTCGCTCGACCTTACTGAGTCATAACGCAGATGACTTGATATGGAACGACTCATGTTGTTGGATACCCCTCGTGATCAGACCGGCCCGGAACGAACCGGGCCATTTCCACGCAACGCATCAGGAGGCAATTTCTTTCATGGGCAAGACGATCGGCATCGATCTCGGAACCACCAACTCGGCCATGGCCGTGCTCACGGGCGGCGAGCCCGAGGTCATCCCCAACGCGGAGGGCGGTCGCACGACCCCGTCGGTCGTCGCGTTCACCCCGCAGGGCGAGCGCCTTGTGGGCGCCGTCGCGCGCCGGCAGGCGGTGACCAACCCGCAGAACACCGTGTTCAGCGTCAAGCGCTTCATGGGGCGCGACACCAACGAGGTGTCGGAGGAGCAGACCATCGTCCCGTACGAGGTCGTCCCCGGCCCCAGCGGTGACGTGCGCGTGAAGGCGGGCGACAAGGAGTGGTCGCCGCAGGAGATCAGCGCGATGATCCTGCAGAAGATCAAGCAGGACGCCGAGGCGTTCCTGGGCGAGGAGGTCGACGGCGCGGTCATCACCGTGCCCGCGTACTTCAACGACGCCCAGCGCCAGGCCACCAAGGATGCCGGCACCATCGCCGGCCTCGAGGTGAAGCGCATCATCAACGAGCCCACCGCGGCCGCGCTGGCCTACGGGCTCGACAAGGAGAACGAGCAGACGATCCTGGTCTTCGACCTGGGCGGCGGCACGTTCGACGTGTCGATCCTCGAGATCGGCGACGGCGTGTTCCAGGTGAAGTCGACCAACGGCGACAACCACCTGGGCGGCGACAACTTCGACAAGGCGGTCGTCGACTGGATGGTCGCCGAGTTCAAGGCGAGCCAGGGCATCGACCTGAGCCAGGACGCCATGGCGCTCCAGCGCCTCTACGAGGCGGCCGAGAAGGCGAAGATCGAGCTGTCCACCACGACGAGCGCGCAGATCAACCTGCCGTTCATCACGGCGGACGCCTCCGGCCCGAAGCACCTCGACCTGTCGCTCAACCGCGCCAAGTTCGAGGAGCTCACGCACGACCTGCTCACGCGCCTCGAGGGGCCGACGAAGCAGGCGCTCGAGGACGCCGGCGTGACCGGTGCCGACATCGACCACGTGGTGCTCGTGGGCGGCATGACCCGCATGCCCGCGGTGCAGGAGCGCGTGAAGGAGGTGACGGGCAAGGACCCGCACAAGGGCGTGAACCCGGACGAGGTGGTGGCCGTCGGCGCCGCCATCCAGGCCGGCGTGCTCGCGGGCGACGTGAAGGACGTCCTGCTCCTCGACGTGACCCCGCTGTCGCTGGGCATCGAGACCAAGGGCGGCGTGTTCACGCGCCTCATCGAGCGCAACACCACGATCCCGACCAAGAAGAGCGAGGTCTTCTCGACGGCTGAGGACAACCAGAGTCAGGTGGAGATCCACGTGCTGCAGGGCGAGCGCGAGATGGCGTCGTTCAATCGCACGCTGGGTCGCTTCAACCTGACCGGCATCCCGGCCGCGCCGAGCGGCACTCCGCAGATCGAGGTCACGTTCGACATCGACGCCAACGGCATCGTGCACGTGTCCGCGAAGGACCGGGGGACCGGCAATGAGCAGAAGATCGAGATCAAGAGCTCGTCCGGGCTGAGTGACGACGAGGTCAAGCGCATGGTCGATGAGGCTGAGTCGCACGCCGACGACGACAAGCGCCTGCGCGCGCTGGCCGACGCCCGCAACCAGAGCGAGGCCCGCGTGAACGAGGCCGAGCGCCAGCTCAAGGACCACGGCGACAAGGTCGACGAGGCCCTGAAGGCGGAGCTCGAGTCGGCGATCCAGGAGGCCCGTGCCAGCCAGTCGGGTGAGGACGCGGCGTCCATCGAGGCCGCCACCGAGAAGGTCACCCAGGCGCTCCACAAGGTGTCTGAGCAGGTGTACCAGCGCGCTGCCGCCGAGCAGCAGGGCGCGGGCGACTCCGGCGAGGAGACGGTGGAGGACGCGGACTACGAGGTGATCGACGAGGACGAGCCGGCCCAGAAGGCCTAGGGGAATCCCGTTGACCGATCGAACCGACAACGACGTCGCTCCCGAGGAGCCCGAGGTGCCCGCCACGGAGGCGGGTGCCCCGGGTCCCGAGGGCGCTGACCAGCCGGCGCCATCTGGCGCCGGCGACGACCTGGCGCGGGTGAGCGCCGAGCGGGACGAGTACCTCGACCAGCTGCAGCGCACCCGGGCCGACTTCGACAACTACCGCAAGCGCGTGGAGCGCGAGCGCCCGATGCTGGCCGAGGCCGGCGTGCGCGATCTTGTGGGCGAGCTCCTGCCCGTGCTCGACAACCTTGAGCGCGCGCTCGAGGCCCTCGTGGCCGCGGGCGACGAGGGTGCCCAGGGCATCGTCGCGGGCGTCGACATGGTCAAGCAGCAGTTGGGCGCCCTGCTCGTGGGCAGGGGGGTGGAGGAGATCCCCGCCCACGGGGAGGCCTTCGACCCCAACGTGCATGAGGCCGTCCAGGGCGTGCCCTCTCCGGATCACCCGGAGGGCACGGTCGTGGCGGTGGTGGAGCGCGGCTACCGGATGTCCGACGCGGTGATCCGGCCCGCGCGCGTGGTGGTGTCCCAGGGAGGGGGCACCCACTGAACGACAAGGATCTCTATGCGGTCCTCGGCGTTACCGAGGACGCGGACGACGAGGCCATCAAGAAGGCCTACCGTGCACTCGCGCGCAAGTACCACCCCGACGCCAACCCGGATGACGCATCCGCGGAGGAGCGGTTCAAGGAGGTCTCGCACGCGCATGACGTGCTGTCCGACGCCGAGAAGCGCCGCGAGTACGACGCCGAGCGCCAGTTCGCCCGCACGGGCGGCGGCTACGGCGGTGGCTACGGCGGCGGCGCGGGTGGCGCCGGGGCGGGTGGCTTCGGCGACCTCGGCGACATCTTCGGGTCGATGTTCGGCGGCGGACGCCGTGGTGGACGCGGCGAGCCCGCGCCCCGGCGCGGCCAGGACCTCGAGGTGGAGGTGACGCTGTCGTTCGACCAGGCGATGGCCGGCGCCGAGGTTCCGGTGACCCTCGAGAAGACCGAGGCCTGCGCCACGTGCTCAGGCTCCGGCGCGAAGCCGGGCACCAGCCCGCGCCTGTGCACTGCCTGCGATGGCCGCGGCCAGGTGGGGCGCGACATCGGCGGCTTCTCGATCCCCGAGACCTGCCCCGAGTGCGGCGGCGCCGGCACCATCATCGAGGACCCCTGCTCCGACTGCCACGGATCCGGCGTGCGATCGGCCGAGCGGCGCATTCGCGTGCGCATCCCGGCCGGAGCGAAGGACGGCACCCGCATCAAGCTCAAGGGCAAGGGCGGCGCCGGCATGCGCGGTGGCCCGGCGGGCGACCTGCACGTGATCACGCGCGTCATGCCGAGCCCGGTGTTCACCCGCAAGGGCGACGACCTCGTGGTGGAGGTGCCCATCACATTCAGCGAGGCGGCGCTTGGCGCGAAGATCGAGGTGCCCACGCTCGACGGCCGGGTGAAGATCACCGTGCCTGCGGGCAGCCAGGATGGCCGCACGCTGCGGGTTCCCGGCAAGGGCGCCCCCAAGCTCAACGGATCAGGCAACGGATCGCTCCTCGCGAAGCTCAGGCTCGCCGTGCCGTCATCGCTCAGCGACGAGCAGAAGGAGGCCCTCGAGGCCTTCGCGGCGCTCGACGGCGCCGACCCGAGGGAGAAGCTCTTCCGATGAGCCCTGAGCGCGACGAGACGCGGCCGGTGTTCATGATCGGCGTCGCCGCCGAGATGGCCGGCATGCACCCGCAGACCCTGCGCATGTACGAGCGCCGGGGGCTGGTTCAGCCCGGTCGCACGAAGGGCCGCACCCGCCTGTACTCCGAGGCCGACCTCGCGCGGCTGCGCCGCATCCAGGCGTTGGGCGAGAGGGGGCTCAACCTGGCCGGCATCGAGCGCGTGCTCGCGCTCGAGCAGCAGCTCGACACGGCCATGCGCCGCGTGCGCGAGCTCGAGCGCGAGATGCAGGTCCGCATGGCCGAGCACGAGCGGGCCATCGACGCCTCACGGCGGGCGATGTCCACGGAGATCGTGCACGTGCGCCGCACGTCGGGTCCGCCCGCCGTGCCCATCAAGACGGTAATTCCCGCGGGGCTCCGCCCGGTGCCCCGCGTCACAGATCCACGAGACCCGAGGAGGTCCAGTTAATGCCCGTAGACAAGCCCACTGAGCGCGCCGCAGAGGCCCTCGGGGCAGCCCAGGCCCTCGCGGAGACGCGCGGGAACCAGCTGGTCGAGCCCGAGCACCTGCTGCTCTGCCTGCTCGACCAGCCGGAGGGCGTGGTGCAGCCGATCGTCGAGCGCGCCGGCGCGAATCCGGCTGCGCTCCGCGCTGCGGCCCAGGCCGCGGTCGAGGCTCGCCCCACCGTCAGCGGGGCGAACGTGACCGTGGAGTTCTCGCCTGCCTTCAAGGCTGTGGTGAGGAAGGCCGGCACGGAGGCCGAGGCCCTCACCGACGAGTACATCAGCACCGAGCACCTGCTCCTGGCCCTGGTCGAGGAGCCGGGCCCGGCGAGGCAGGCCATGGAGTCGGCGGGGGTCACCCGCGACACGCTCATGGCCGCGCTCAAGCAGGTGCGCGGGTCCTGGCATACCGTTCAGTTCGGCAGCCAGAGCCAGCCCCCAGCCGCCACCCCCGCCGAAGTTCCTTCACATCGCTATCTG
>JAURGT010000019.1 GCA_030833665.1 Miltoncostaeales bacterium | reverse complement strand
GAGTTGAAGGCGGCCATCTGGTTGACGAGCAGGTGCGTGAGCTCGTACTCGAACACCTCCGCCTCGTCCTTCGAGTTGAAGTAGCCCTCCTCGAGGCCCCAGGCCTTGATGGTGAGCACCACGCGGTCGATGAGCTGCTTCACGGAGTACTCGCGCTCGGGCGAGCCCATGGCGCCACGGAAGTACTTGCTGGCCACCACGTTGGTGGCGAGCTGCGACCAGTCGGCCGGCACCTCGATGTTGTCCTGCTCGAACACGCTGGTGCCGTCGCCCGACGAGATGCCCGCGCTGCGACGCTCCCACTCGAGGAGGTCGTAGGGGTGCTTGCCCTTCTTGGTGAAGTGGCGGGTGAGCCCCAGCGCCTTCCCGCGCTTGGGCTTTGCCTTCTCGCTCGGCGCCGTGCCGACGACCTCAGTCGCCATCAGTTGCCTCCTCGGGCTTCGTGTCTGTTGTGGTTCCGTCGTCCTCGACTCCGAGTCCGCCGGCAAGCGCCCGGAGGCGCCGGCGCGCGGGGCGCTCGACCGGGATGGACTCGGCGAGGAGCTCGAACATGTGGTCATCCAGCGGTCGCTGGCCGCGCGGCAGCGGCGGCTCCCGCTCGAGCCTGTGGAGCTCGTCCGCGAACTCGTCGGTGTCCTCGAACTGGCGGTACACCGATGCGAACCGCACGTAGGCCACCGTGTCGACGTCCTTCAGCCTGCGCAGCGCGAGCTCGCCGATGGCGTTGCTCGTGACTTCCTGCTTCAGGCGGTTCCTGAGGCTCACCTCGATGTCGCGCACGGCGGCCTCCAGGTGGGCGGTGGGCACGGAGCGCTTGTGGCACGCCCGCTGCAGCCCGGAAAGGAGCTTCTCGCGATCGAAGGGCTCACGGTCACCGTTGCTCTTGATCACGATGAGCGGCATCTCCTCCACCCGCTCATACGTTGTGAAGCGCCTGCCACACGTCTGGCACTCCCGACGCCTGCGGATGGCATCCTTGGTGTCCGGAACACGCGATTCCATTACGCGATGCACTGAACCGTCACAATACGGGCAGATCATGCGGCGAACACTAGGTGTGGGGTGGGCGACATGAGGCGGCACACTACATGCGGTGTTCTCCACGATGCAAGACGCGCCTTCGCTGCAAATGTTGCAATCTGGCAGCAAAATGCGCAAAAACGTTCACGGAGGCCCCGTTGCACCCCATAGACCTGCCCGATACGCCCGAGATGCGCGCGAAAGAGGCCGAGGACGGCGCGTATGGCATGAAGTTGCTCGGTCTCAAAGGTCGCGAGGTGCAGCCATGGGAGGACGGCTTCCGCACCCATGACATCGCCGAGCACTCCTTCGAGTGGTGGTACTTCACCATGCAGCTGGGCGACCCACCGTGATGCTCGCCACCAGCGAGCGGCTTCTCAGCGACGACTGGCTGCCGCTGCGCCTGGTCACCTCGGGCGATGTGCCCGGCCCGGCACCTGAGCACCAGCCCTACCCCACCTCGCTCGAATGGACCTGGGCACGAGGCGACGAGCACTTCCGCATGAGCGTGAGCAACCCGCGGCTCATCGAGTCGCTCGACATGGGCGACCAGCACGCCTCGTGGCGCCACCGCCTGCTGCACGCCGGCGAGCCCCCCTGGTACTGCGACTTCACCGCCGACAGGGAGCTCGACATCCACGTGGGCGGGGTGGATGACACCCTGCTGGGCCAGACGCTCTACGCGAAGATGATGCTGCGCTGAGGCGGAGGCGGGCCTCGCGATCCCGGGGGTCCCGGGCTAGCTCAGGAAGCGCACCCGCTGGATGGGCCAGTAGATCATCTCGGCCTGGCCGATCACGTTGGACTGCGGGGTGAACTCCGCGCCGCGCTCGAGCCAGATGTGGGCGTCGCATGAGCCGGGGCGGTTGTCGCCCAGCACGAGGACCTGATCGGGCGGCACGGTGGGGAAGTCGGCCTCGTAGTCGGGGGTGATCGAACCATCCACCACGAGCGGCCGGGCCGTGGCGTCGCCAGCCGCCTTCACATAGGTGACGTAGGTGACATCGCCCTCGCCGAGCGTCTCGTCGCGCACGCCGTCGGGGCCGTAGGTGTTGGGCTCGGCCACGCGGCGCACCGCGAGCTCCCCGCCGGGGCGCAGCGCCGGGTCGGGGTTCGACTGCGAGATCGTCATCCTCTTGACCGTGACGGTGTCGCCGGGAAGGCCCACCACGCGCTTGACGAACGGCACGTCACCCGGCTCGCTGCACGCGGCCCGCGCTCCCGGGGTGGGGTCGAACACCACCACGTCGCCGCGCGAGATGTCGCGCAGCTTGTAGATGACGCGGTTGGCGATGACCCGGTCGGGTGCGCGGTCGCCCGCGGAGTTGGCGCCCTGGATGGCCGGGTACATGGAGTTGGTGGGGATCTCATAGGGCTTCGCGATCGACGCCTGGATCACGAAGGCGAGCGTCACCGCCACCGCCACCGGCAGGATGAGGTCCTTGATGACCTTCCTCATGCGCTGCCGCTGCCGGCGTCCGCGTCGCCACCGGAGCCCCCGCCGCGGCGCGAGGCGATGAGGTAGATCACGAAGCCGATGATCGCCAGGCCCACCGCGACGATGATCGCGATGGCCACGGCGCTCAGGCCGCCCGCGTCGCCGGCGATGGTCTCGCCCGAGTCGGGGTCGGATCCGTTGGCCCCCGAGGCGGTCGTCTCGCTGCCGGGTATGTCGCTGGACGACCCCGACGCGGAGGTGGCCCCGCAGGCCTGGCCCGGGCGCCGGATGTTGGTGAGCTCGGCCTGGCGGATCACGTCGACGGCGGCTCCGTACTGCTGCTGGTCGGGCCGGATCAACTTGAGCGCCTCTTCGTAGTCGGCCAGCGTGTAGCACCCGTCGATCTGGCCGTTGTCCTCATAGTCGGCGAGCACTTGACGTCCCCCTGCGAACGCAGGCATCGCGAACACCCCCAGGAGGAGCGCGACGAGGAACGACACGGCTACGCTGCGGCGGATGAGGGCGGCAGACACGCAGGCGAGCGTAGCCGGTCCGGGAGCCCCACGCTGACCGGCGCGGTCGCACGCGCACGTGGCGCGATGATCGCCGGCGCGCTGCTGCTGGCGGCCTGGGCGGTGCTGGCCGCGCTGAGCGGCGGCATCGACCTGGGCGATGGGCTTGCCACGCGCGGGGCCACCGCCGCCATGCTCGCCACGCTGATCGCCGCGCCATTCGCCGCGTGGTCGCTCATGCGCGCCCGCGACCGCGCGGCGCTCCGCTCGGGTCCCGCGCTGCTTGCCCTCGGCGGGCTTGGGGGCTTGGCGCTCTGGGCGGGTATCTCGATCGCCTGGTCGCTGGCCGGTGACCTCTCGTGGACCGAGGCCAACCGCATCGCGCTGGCCACCCTCGCGCTGGTCATCGGCATCGCGCTGGCATCGCTCGTGCCGAAAGCGCCGGAGCGCTTCGCCGTGGGCCTCGCCATCGCAGCCGCACCGGTGGTCATCTGGGCGCTGCTCGCGCGCTGCCTGCCCACGGTGTTCGGCAGCGACTTCGAGCCCTCCCGCCTGCAGGCGCCGGTGGGCTACTGGAATGCCCTCGCCCTCGTGGCGGTGATCGCCGTGCCGGGGATCCTCTGGTGGGCGTCGCAGGCACGCGCTGACGAGCGCGACCTCATGGGAGGCGCGGCTGCGCTGGCGGTGGTGGTGACCGTCCTGGTGCTCACCTACTCGCGCAGCGGGCTGCTGGCATTCATCGGAGTGCTGGTGATCGTGATCGGGCTCATGCCCGGGCGCGTGCGCCAGAGCGCGGCCGTGGTGGGCGGCATCGTGGGGGCGATCCTGCCGCTGTGGTTCGGCCTCACCACCGACGAGCTCACCGACGACGCCCTCATCGCCGCCGATCGCAGCGATGCCGGGCTGGGGCTTCTCTGGCGCATCGCGCTGGGCATGCTCATCGCCGCCGGAGTGGCGTGGGGCATCCGCCGGCTCATGGGCGGCGGGCGGCTCACGCGTCGGCGCGTGGGAATGGGCGCCGTGGTGGTGGGGCTCGCGCTGGTCACCGTGGCGGGTGCCTACGCGCTGGCCAAGCCCCGCGAGGTGGGCACCTGGGTGTCGGCGCGCACCGCGGAGATCACCGGCACCTCGGGCGGGCTGGCGAACACCCCCGGCCGCCTCGGCAGCCTCGACACCAACCAGCGCCTCGACTGGTGGGGCGAGGCCGCGCGCTCGGTGCGTGACAACGCCCTGCTCGGCGAGGGTGCGGGCACCTTCCCGCTGGTGCACCTGCGCGAGCGGGAGAGCGGTGAGGACCGCCTCAACGTGCGCCAGCCGCACAACCTGGTGCTCGAGATCGGGTCGGGCCTGGGCCTCGTGGGCCTCGCCCTGATCGGCTGCCTCATCGCCGGCGTGGCGTGGGCGGCGGTACGGGCCTTCCAGGATCGCGCGCCCCCCACCGTGGCCCTTCCCCTGGCGGTATTCGCGGCCTTCCTTCTCCAGGCTCAACTCGACTGGAACTGGACCGTGCCCGCCCTCACTACGGCCGCCGTGGCCGCCGCCGGCGTGGTGATCGCCTCGGCGCGGCCGGGTCCGGCCGCGCCCGGTCGCGCCCTTCCCCGGCCCGCGGTGGCCGGCGCCTGGGCGCTCACGCCGGTCATCGTGCTCAGCGCCGTGGTGCCCTGGTGGAGCCAGGAGAAGGTGGCCTCGGGCAACCAGGCAATCTCGGCCGGCCAGCCCGCCGTCGCGGTGCAGCGCGCCGTCGAGGCGTCCGACCTCAACCCGCTGGCCGTGCAGCCGTGGTTGCTTCGCGCCCGCGCCGCAGCGCTGGCCGGGAGCCCCGCGGACATGCGCATCGCCGCTCGGCGGGCCACCGAGGTGCAGCCGGGCAACCCTGCGGCATGGACGCTGCTGGCGATCTCGTACGGCGACACGGCGGCCGGGCGCGCGGCGTGGCAGCAGGTGCTGGTGCTGAGCCCGCAGGACCAGCGCGCGCGCCTTGCGCTCGAGGCAACCGACTAGCGACGGGGGGTCCGATGGCAACGATCGTGCTGCTGCACCCATTCCCGGTGGACCATCGGTTCTGGGACGACGTGAGGCCCGCGCTCGAGGCGGCCGGGCACCGGGTGATGGCGCCCGACCTGCCGGGCTTCGGCACGAGCCCGGCGTGGCCCGGCTGGACCATGGACGAGGCGGCCGACCGCCTGGCGCCGTCGATCCCGCCCGGCTCAGTGGTGGCGGGGCTCTCGATGGGCGGCTACCTGGCCCAGGCCATCGTGGCGCGCCACCCCGACCGCGTGGGCCGGCTGGTGCTCGCCGATACCCGGGCTGAGGGCGAGACACCAGAGGGCCTCGACGCGCGGCGCGAGGCCGCCGAGGGGCTGCGTCGCGACGGCACCGCGCAGTTCATCCCGGCGTTCGTCACAAGGGCGCTCGGACCCGCGCCATCCGAGCACGCAGTGCGCCGACTCACCGAGCTGGCATCGGCGCAGACGGCCGACGCCATGGCCGAGGCCACCATGGCCATCAGCCGGCGTCCGGATCGCACCGACCTGCTGGCGCGCATCACCGTT
This sequence comes from Miltoncostaeales bacterium, assembly GCA_030833665.1. Taxonomy (GTDB): domain Bacteria; phylum Actinomycetota; class Thermoleophilia; order Miltoncostaeales; family Miltoncostaeaceae; genus SYFI01. The sequence continues at coordinate 21,000 of JAURGT010000019.1, read as the reverse complement.
CCCACGCTGGTGATCGTCGGCGAGCACGACGCAGTCACCCCACCGCCGCTCGCCACGATGATGGCCCAGGGAATCCCCGACGCCCGCCTGGTGGTGATCGGAGGATCGGGCCACATGACCGCGCTCGAGGAGCCCGGGGAGTGGGCCGAGCTGGTCATCGAGTTCATCGACTGAGGCACCCCGGCGGGGCTGGATGGCGCGTGGCGCGCGGGGGGCGGGGCGCATGCGGGGCGGCGCGCTCGCTACACGCATGGGTTCGTGCGCGAGTTGGTGAATACCCTGCATATGAAGCATTTTCTTGACTCCACATGGCCCGGCGACGTACCCTGCCCGGTCTATGCCATCGCTCCCGCCTGCAATCAACCTCAACTTCATCACCAAGGGGGACGGTCCCCTGGTGGTGGCGCTTCACGACGTCGGCCGGCCGGCCAAGGACCTGCAGAAGGCCCTCAAGCCGCTGCTGAACGACCACCGGCTGCTCATTCCCGAGCTGCGCGGCCATGGCGACTCGCCGTGCCCGGCCGGGCCCTGGAGCATCGACGACTTCGCGTCCGACGTCGCCCGCCTCGTGGCGGGTGAGGGCGGAGGGGCGGTGATGCTGGGCATTGGCCTGGGTGGCGCCACGGCGCTGGCGCTGGCGCTCGGCCACCCCGGCCTGGTGAGCGGCCTCGTGCTGTCGGGCATCGGCCCGCGCGGCGAGGACCCCGACGGTCGTGACCGCTGGATGCTCATCGCACGTGCGCTGCGCGAGCGCAACCGCGACGAGGGCCAGGCGCTCGCCGCCGAGGCCATGGCCACCCGCCCGGACTGGCGCGGGGCACTGGCGCAGGTGGATGCCCCCGTGGCGATCCTCGCCGGCAGCGACGACAGGGCCGTGCCGGCGCAGGATCAGCGCGAGCTGGCCATCTGGTTGCGCGCTGCCACCTTCGACGTGGTGGACGGGGCCGGTCACGACATGGCGAAGGATGGCGGACCGGAGCTCGTGGCGGCCGTGCGGCGCCTGGCAATCACCGACAAGGCCGAGGCGATCACGGCCTAGGCGGCGCGCTGGGCCGGCAATCGCCGCCCGGCCCGGTCGTCAGGAACGGACGTCCTCCGGCCCGGTGAGGGGCGGCGGATCGGGATCGCCGGCCAGCCGCGCACGGATGCGGGCAATGCGCTCGCGCCGACGCATCTCGCGCTGCTGCGCGCGCTCGAGCTTCTTGGGCCGCGTGGCGTAGAACCGCCCGGCCCACCAGCTGGGAACACGAGCCAGGCGAATCGCGCCGAACAGCCCCACGACCGGCAGGAAGAAGGCCACGGCCGCCATCATGATCTTCCCCTTCATCAGGGTGATCACCACCAGCACGAGGTTGAAGACGATGGCGTAGGCGAGGGCCCACGGGGCATCGTCGACGTTCTCGAGCGAAACCCCGAGCGGACCGCCACCCAGGATGAGCGCGGTCATCACGAGCACCGTGGCGAGGATGGCGTCCACCGACTTCTGGCCCTCGGCGCTCCAGTAGACGTCGTCGAGGTGCAGCCACAGGGCGAACTCGTCGAGCACCAGCGCGGCCCCGATGCCGAACACCACCGCGAGCAGTTGCAGCCACGGGCTTCGGAACTCGAAGGCGAACGACAACATGCCCGCGGCGAGCATGAACAGCAGCCCCCACACCTGGTGGTGGATATGCACGCCGCCGATCTCGATGTCCTTGATGATCTTGCTCTTGTCGGCCGCCTCCGGGGACGGCGGGGGGGCGCCCGAGGCGGCGGCCTGCTCGGCGGCGAGGCGCTCGGCGCGGATGCGCCGCGTGACTGCGCGAGTGATCGCGAAGGTGACGACGAAGGCCACGAGCATGCACAGCACCGCGAAGCGCTGGGCGGTGAAGCTGAACTCGACGTAGGCGTTCATGGGGTGGCGGTCGGCGGCGAGGTGGCGGGGGCGCCAGCGCTGCTGCTACTCCTCGGCGTCCTCCACGGAGTCCGGGTCGGCGAGACCGTTGAGCACCGCGCCGTCCTCGTCGTCCTCGTCGGCCGAGAGCTCGCCGGCGGCGATCTGCGACAGCGCGCGGATGATGGTGACGCAGAGGGCGTCCGACACCGCCACCTGCACCGAGGATCCGTCGGCATCCTGCAGCTGGACGGTCCAGTGCGGCACGATGCCGATCTCGTCATTCATGTGGGGGGGCGTCACGGCGGCGCCCACGAGGCTCTCGACGTTAACGCCGAAGAGCATCGCAGCGGGCATCACGGTCTCCTCGGGCTCCCACGCCTGCGCCTCTGGCGGCATGTCACCGCGCATGGGCTCGGCCTGCGTGAAGGCCCCCATGAGGTTCTCGGCATCCTCCCGGCTCACGAAGGCGCTGGCCTGCACCGACGGCCCACCGAGGAAGACGATGATGGCCGAGGGAATCTGGTCGGGGGAAGGACCCTCTTCGCCCTCCGGTACCTCGATCTGGACGTCGACCGGGGCGGCCTGGAACGCGGTGGCCTGGAAGGCGATGGTGTGGCGCACGTGGGGATACCTCTCGTCGATGTATGGGGTCGCCGTTGTGTAGCGTCGCGGGCGATGCCCGAGGGTCGCATTGTCTCACGCACAGACGCACCGGTGGCGATCCCGCTCGCCTCGCGGGTCTCCCCCGACGCCGTGCTGGCCGCGGTGCTGCACCTCGACTCCCCCGCGCTGGTGCGCCACCTGGGCTGCACGATCGTGGCCGCATGCCCCGATGAGGTGGCTACGGGTGCGTCGGTGTGGGACGCCCTGAGGCGCCCGCCGATCACGCGACCGGCTGCCGCCCACCCCATGGCGGGTGGCTGGATCGGCCTCCTGGGCGACCGCCTGGCGGGCACCGTGGAGCTTCTCCCGGGATCGCCGCCCGACGATGCCGGGCCGGCGGCGGGCGCGATCGCCCGTTACCCCGCGGTGGTCGTGGTGGACGACGACGGCCACGCCCGCCTGGTGGCCGAGCGCCCCGGTCCCGAGGCCGATGCCCTGCTCGAGGCCGTGAACGCCCGGGCCGGAGCGCTGCCGCGCGTGCCACCGCCGGGGAGCGACGTGCGCTCCTCGCTTCCGGGCGCCATGTACGAGGCGGCGGTCGATCATGCGCGCGAGCTCATCCGCGCCGGCGACGTCTACCAGGTGAACATCGTGCAGCGGCTGGATGCCGAGTGGACGGCCAGCCCGGCGGCGCTTGCGCGCGCGCTCTGGGCGGCGGCCGGCCCTGCGGCGCACCGCGCCTACATCGACATGCCCGAAGGCACGGTCATCTCGGCATCGCCCGAGCGCATGGTGGCCAGCGACGGGACGACCGCATGGAGCGAGCCCATCAAGGGCACCGCCCCGCCGGGCGACTTCCTGGCGCTCACCACCAGCACCAAGGACCGCGCCGAGCACGTGATGATCGTCGATCTCGTGCGAAACGACCTGGGACGCATCGCCGAGCCGGGGGGCGTGTCGGTGCCCGAGCTCATGGGCCCGCTGGTCACCGCCTACGCCGATCACATGGTGAGCCGGGTGAGCGCGCGCCTGCGGCCCGACGCCGGCCCGGCCGACGTGCTGCGCGCGGTGTTTCCCGCCGGGTCGGTCACAGGCGCGCCCAAGGTGCGGGCCCTCGAGGTGATCCGCGAGATCGAGCCCGTGGGACGCGGCCCGGCCTTCGGCAGCGTGGTGGCCGTGGGCACCGACGGATCGCTCGACGCCTCGGTGACCATCCGCACCGCCTGGGTGCCGCGCGGGGTGCCGCGCGCGCAGTACTGGTCGGGCGGGGCGATCGTGTGGGACAGCAACCCCGCGGCCGAGCGCGACGAGGCCTGGCGCAAGGCCGCGCCATTCCTCGCAGCCATGGGGGTCGACGCCCCGTGAGCCACGTGGTGTGGCTGGACGGCGGCCTGGTGCCGCCCGATGGCGCTGCCCTGCCAATCACCGACCCGGGCGTGCGCTGGGGCGACGGTCTGTTCGAGACCATGCGCGCCGAGCGCGGGCGCATCCCGCTCATCGACCGCCACATGGCGCGACTGATGGAGTCGATCGCGGCCCTGGGCCTCGACCCCGCGCCATCCGAGCAGGACATCCGACGCGCAGTGGCCGAATGCATGGCGACAGTCGACCCGGGCGTGCACCGCGTGAGGGTGACAGTCACCCCCCGCCCCACCCTCCTGGTGGAAATCACGGAATATGAGCCGAATCCGGTCCCCGGGGTGACGGTCACCAGCCTCATCGGCGCATGGTGGGCCGGCGAGGAGATCCGCGAGCACAAGACGCTGTCGTACGCCGCCCACCGGCTGGCGCACCGGCGCGCGGTGGCCGCCGGCGCCGATCATGCGCTGCTGCTCGACGATGTGGGGCACCTGGGCGAGTCAGACGCCGCCAACGTGTTCATCGTGGCCAACGGCACGCTGCTCACCCCGCCGGTGGAGGGCATCCTGGGCGGCGTGACGCGCGACGTGCTGCTGGAGGCAGCCGAGGCCGAGGGCATCCCCATCGATGTGCGCCACATCGCCGAGGCCGAGTGGCGAAACGCTGACGAGATGTTCCTGAGCAATGGCCTGGCGGGCCTCACCCCGGTGCTCGTGGTGGACGGCGTGCCCGTACGCGACGGCACGCCGGGCCCCATCAGCGAGCGCCTGCAGGCCGCCTTCGCCCGCGCGGGAGGCTGGGCCTAGCCCTTGCCGCCCCGGGCGGCCTTGGTGCCGTGCTGGGGCTTCTCGCGCATGGGTGGCGCCACCTTGCGACCGAGCAGGCGCATGGCCTTGAGGCCGAGCGAGAGCTTCTCGCGGTCGTCGGTCTTGCCGATGTCCAGGCCCGCGAGCTCGGTTATGCGATCGAGCCGATAGCGGATGGTATGGCGGTGCGTGTAGAGGGTCTGCGCCGTGGCGGCGAGGTTGCAGTCGAGGTCGAGATAGGTGGCCACCGTGCCCACGAGCTCGGTCTGGTACTGCTCGTCGTATCGCACGAGGGGCGCCATCGTCTGCTCGTAGAAGGCCTCGATCTCCTCGGGCCTGTCGGCGAACACCTGGAACAGCAACTTGTAGGTGCCGGTCTCCTCGAAGGTCACCACCTCGCCGGCGCGCCCGAGCTTCTCGCCGATCGACAGGGCGAGCTGGGCCTCGTCGATCGCCGAGCCGAGGCGCTCGGGGTCATCCTGCTGGCGCGAGAGCGCAAGGGTGAGCGTGAGGCCGGGCACGGTGGGCCCGGTGGCGGCCAGCAGGCGCCTCGCCAGGGTGTGCGCAAGCTCCTCCGCCCCCTCGCCGGCTTCGCCCTCGGCACGGTTGGGCAGGAGGATGACCAACAGTCCCTCGTGCCAGTCCACAAGCGCCTTGGGCCAGTGGAGCTCGAGCACCCCGCGCGTCTGCTGCATGAAGCGTCGGATGAGGCGCGGGTCGGTGATGGTCCGGCCCTCGTCGTGCGGGTCGTGCAGCGTGCCCACCAGCGCCACGGCGCCGCCGGTGAGGTCGGCACCCAGATGGCGCGCGCGGCGCACCAGTGACTCGCGGCTCACCACCTCGCCGGCGAGGAGCTCCTCGATGAGCTCGCCGCGGAGCCGCGCCTCGGTGTCCACCCGGGTGTCCTCACGACGGCGCTCCACGAGCAGGGCGTCGGCCAGCGCTCCGAGAGCCGGGTCGTCGGCCGCCGGCTTGGCGCCCCACGCCACCAGCACGCCCGCGAGGTCGTCGACCCCGGGGCTGGTGAGGCGCTTGATATGGGCGCCCTTGATGCCGGCCTCGCTGAACGGGCCGAGGAGCGACGCCGGGCCGTGCCTGCGGGCCGCCTCTATGGCATCGCCCAGGGCGTCTTCGCGGGCGTCGGTGAGCCCCGAGGTGCCGAGAACGTCGAGGTACTCGTCGAGGATCGCCACGGGGGCGCCCAGCACCTCGGACGCCGCCTCGGCGATACCCGGGGTGCCAAGACCGGCGATCAGCACGCGCCGCAGGGCCGCCCGCGCCGCGATGTCGCGCGACTGGCCCGAGATGTGCGAATGCGCGGCAGCGATGACCTCCGCCCACGGGCGGTCGTCCGGGATGACCACCACGGGCACCCGCGGCTTGCCCGACACGGCGGTGCGCGTGACCACGGCCACCACGCCTGCGGGCATCGGCTTGGGAAGGCCACCGGGCGACACCAGCAGCGCCTGATCCTGCGGAGGGCCTGCAGGGTCGTCGAGCACCACCGCGCTCACCATCACGCCGTCGGCCCCGCCCGCGGGCAGCACCTCGGCGCCTTCGAACGCGGGGAGCGCGAGGATCTCCGCCAGCGGGCGTTCTGTGGTGGCGGCCTCAGCCGGTGCTGCGGCATGCTCTGTGCGGGTGGTCACGGGGCAAAGCATGAAGCAGGCCGGGGACCCGGGCAAGGGTTCACGGGCTCCGGAAAGCAGGATTGTCCCCATGCACAAGGACCCCGTGGGAAGTCTTGGCCCCGGCGAGAACGCCCTGTGGGCGCCCGTAGCCGTATTCTCCTCCGGCCGGATGACCGAAATCCGGCGTTCGTGGCGTTCCCGGGGGCTTCCGCTCCGCCCATGCGCCGCGCGCGAACGAATCCAGGAGGACGAGACCACCCATGCCGACGCGACACAAGAACCTCGGCGCAGCGCAGTGGTTCGCCGACGAGGCGAACATCGAGCCGGTCGACCTGACGCTCCCCGAGAACAATGTCTTCGGCGAGAACGTCTTCGGCCCGGCGGCGCAGCGCGCACGCCTTCCCAAGTCGGTCTTCCGCAAGCTGCAGGCCACCATCGAGCGCGGCGCGGAGCTTGACCCCTCGATTGCGGACGCCGTCGCGTCGGCCATGAAGGACTGGGCGCTCGCGAAGGGCGCTACGCACTACACGCATTGGTTCCAGCCGCTCACCGGTTCGACGGCCGAGAAGCATGACTCGTTCTTCGGTCCCACGGGCGAGGGCACGAGCATCGCCGAGTTCTCAGGCAAGGAACTGATCCAGGCCGAGCCCGACGCGTCGTCGTTCCCCACCGGCGGCATCCGCGCCACGTTCGAGGCCCGCGGCTACACCGCCTGGGACCCCACGAGCCCGGCCTTCATCATGGAGAGCCCGAACGGCGCCACGCTCTGCATCCCGACCGCCTTCATGTCGTGGACCGGCGAGGCGCTCGACAACAAGCTGCCGCTGCTGCGCTCCATGGAGGCGCTCAGCACGTCGGCGCTCAAGGCCCTCGACCTCTTCGGCGACCACGACGCGCAGCGCGTGTTCACCACGGTCGGCGCAGAGCAGGAGTACTTCCTGATCGACGAGCAGTACTACTACGAGCGTCCCGACCTCATCAACACGGGCCGCACGCTCTACGGCGCGAAGCCCCCGAAGGGCCACGAGCTGGACGACCACTACTTCGGGTCGATCCCCGACCGCGTGCTGGCGTTCATGATGGAGGCCGAGCGCGAGCTGGCGCGCCTCGGCGTGCCGATCAAGACCCGCCACAACGAAGTGGCGCCCAATCAGTACGAGGTGGCGCCGATCTTCGAGATCTCGAGCGTGGGCGCCGACCACCAGCACCTGGTGATGCAGCTGCTGCAGAAGATCGCCCGTCGCTACGCGATGGTGGCCCTGCTGCACGAGAAGCCCTTCGCGGGCGTGAACGGATCGGGCAAGCACAACAACTGGTCGATGGGCACCGACACGGGCGCCAACCTGCTCGAGCCGGGCGACACCCCGCACGACAACCTGCAGTTCCTGTTCTTCGCGGCGGCGGTCATCCGCGCGGTCGACAAGTACCAGGGCCTGCTGCGCGCCACGGTGGCAAACGCCGGCCAGGACCACCGCCTGGGTGCCAACGAGGCCCCGCCGGCGATCATCTCGATCTACCTGGGCGCTGAGATCCAGCGCGTGATGGAGGGCATCGCCGCGGGCAAGGTGCGCAAGAGCACGCCGCGATCGTTCCTCGGCCTCGGCAGCGCGGTGCTGCCGCCCATGCCGCTGCACGCGGGCGACCGCAACCGTACGAGCCCGTTCGCCTTCACCGGCAACAAGTTCGAGTTCCGGGCGCTCGGCGCCAACCAGGAGCTCGGCATGCCGAACACGGTGCTCAACACCATCGTGGCGGAGTCGGTGGACTACATGGCAGGCGAGCTGAAGAAGAAGCTGGCCAAGCGCGGCGCCACCCTCGAGAAGTCGGTGGTCGAGGTGGTGCGCGACGTCTACAAGAAGCACGGCCGCGTGGTGTTCGACGGCGACGGCTACTCGGAGGCGTGGCACAAGGAGGCCGACAAGCGCGGCCTGCTCAACCTGCGCACCACGCCGGACGCCCTGCCGCAGTTCGTCACGCCGTCCACGGTGCAGGTGTTCACCAAGTACAAGGTGCTCGACAAGCGCGAGCTCACGGCCCGCTACGAGGTGTACGTCGAGCAGTACATCACCAAGGTGAACATCGAGGCCGAGACGGCCGCGAATATCGCGCGCACGCTCATCCTGCCGGCGGCACTCAGGCAGATCGAGCTGTGCCACGACGCGGGCATCGACGAGCTCACGGCCGAGGTGCGCGGCTACACCGAGGACCTCCTCAAGGCCATCAAGGCCCTGGAGAAGGCCAACGCGAGCCACCCGCACAGCGGAACGGCGATCAAGCACGCCGAGTACATGCGTGACACGGTGCTGCCCGCGATGGCCGCGGTGCGCGACCTGGCCGACACGCTCGAGGGGCTCGTGGCCGACGACCTCTGGCCGCTGCCGAAGTACCAGGAGATGCTGTTCGTGAAGTAGGCACGCAGCCTCTTCCCCGCGGTCACCTGTACGACACGAGGGGGGTGGGATCTTCGGCATCGGACCTCTTCGAACGGTCCTCAACCGAAATCCCACCCCCCTCGTGTCTGCGTTGTGAAGTGCGGGGCGGGGCGCGCCTACCTCACGGGGGGACCGACCGCCGCGCGGCGGTGCGCAGCCCATCCGGGGGGCGGATTTCGTGGGGAGGACCGTTCGAAGAGGTCCGACCGCGAAGATCCGCCTCCCGGATGGGCGGTGGGGAGAGCGGTGGACCGCCCCCCGCGTGCGGTAGTTTCGTGCCCATGACGCGAGACGAGATCCTGGCGCTGGTGGAAGAGCGCGACATCAAGTTCATCCGCTTCTGGTTCACGGACATCCTGGGCCAGCTGAAAAGCTTCGCGGTCACGCGCGAGGAGCTGCCCGCCGCGATGGAAAGCGGCATGGGCTTCGACGGGTCGTCGATCACCGGCTTCAACGCCATCGAGGAGTCGGACATGATCGCCATGCCCGACCCCGACACCTTCGCCGTGCTGCCCTACCGGCCCACCGAACAGGGCGTGGCGCGGATGTTCTGCGACATCCAGTTGCCCACCGGCGAGCCCTACGAGGGCGACCCGCGGCAGATCCTCCGGCGCGCCATCGAGCGCGCACGGTCGCTGGGCTTCGACCACTACTACCTCGGCCCGGAGCTCGAGTACTTCTACTTCCGGAACGCCGAGGGCACCGAACCGCTCGACCGCGGTGGCTACTTCGATCTCACCACCCTCGACGCGGCCAGCGACCTCCGCCGCGAGACGGTGCTGGCGCTCGAGGCCATGGGCATCCACGTGGAGTACTCCCACCATGAGGTGGCTCCCAGCCAGCACGAGATCGACATGCGCTTCGACGATGCGCTGCGCATGGCCGACAACGTGATGACCTACCGCACCGTGGTGAAGGAGGTGGCCCACCGCAACGGCATCTACGCCACGTTCATGCCCAAGCCGCTGGCCGGCGAAAACGGATCCGGAATGCACACGCACCAGAGCCTCTTCCGCGGCGAGAGCAACGCGTTCTTCGACCCTGAGGACGAGTACCTGCTCTCCGCAGATGCCAAGGCCTTCATCGCGGGGCAGCTGCGTCATGCCAGGGAGCTCTCATGCGTGTTCGCGCAGTGGGTCAACTCCTACAAGCGACTGGTGCCGGGCTACGAGGCGCCTGTGTACATCGCCTGGAGCCGACGCAACCGGTCGGCGCTCATCCGCGTGCCGATGTACCACGTGGGCAAGGAGCGGGCCACGCGATGCGAGCTGCGCGCACCCGACCCCGCCTGCAACCCCTACCTCACGTTCGCGGCGCTGCTGCATGCGGGGCTCGACGGCATCGAGAAGGGGTACGAGCTGCCCGCGCCGATGGAGACCAACCTGTATGAGTTCGGCCCCGAGGAACGCGCGCGGGCGGGGATCGAGAACCTGCCCGAGACGCTCGGCGAGGCGATCGAGATCGGCGCGGCATCGGAGCTCCTGCTGCGCGCATTCGGCGAGCACACCCACTCGCGGTTCGTGGAGATCAAGCGCGCGGAGTGGGAGGAGTACCGCGTGCAGCTCACGCCGTTCGAGATGGAGCGCTACCTCCCGGTGCTGTAGCCGGGTACCGCGATGAACACCAGTTCCCCTACCGACGTCAGTTGGCTTCCCACCTGGGCCGAGGTGGTGATCTCCGTGGGCGTCATCGTGCTGGTGGCGGCCATCTGCATCTGGATCATCCACCTCATCGAGCGACGATCCGTGGCCCGGGTGCTGCGCCAGGGCGAGACGGTGCGCGCCCGCCAGCGCGGCACCGCCATCGGAGCGCTGGCGACCGGCGTGATCTACCTCGTGGTGATCGCAGCGGTCGTGGCGGTGATCGCCGTGATCTTCGGGGCCAACAGCGTGGCGGCCATCTCGGGATCGGCATTCGTGCTGCTGGTTCTGGGGTTCGCGACCCAGCGCCTCCTGGCCGACGTGGTGTCGGGCTTCTTCATCCTCTTCGAGGGCCAGTACGCCGTGGGCGACCTCGTGGTGCTCGACCCCACGATCCCCATGGGCATCGTGGAGAAGGCCTCGCTGCGCGTGACGGTGCTGCGGACGCTCTCCGGCGACACCATCTACCTGCCGAACTCGCTGGTGAAGGGGGCGCATCGCTTCGCGCACGGTGAGCGCGACGTCGAGGTGGGGGTCCTCTGCAACGAGGTGGACGCCGTTGCGCGCGCGGTATCGGACGCCGCGACGATCGTGGCGCCGGGCGGGGTGCGGTTCGGCTCCGCCCCGCTCATCACCCGCACCGATGACCTGGACGGCGGGCTCCACTGGGTGCGCATCCGCGTGGACGTGCCGCCGGGGTTTGCGGAGATGATGACCGGGCTGCTCATCGACCTGATCCGCGCACGGTGCGGGGATGGCCTGCACGGGGACCCCATCGTCGCCGACCTCGACCGGGACGTGCACGCCACATACCGCAAGGTGCTCGCGGGCGCTGGCAGCCCACCACCCAGCGACGCATGACCGCTGATCGCGGCCCGTCCCGGCACCATGATGGTCCGGTCACGGGTGGCACGGGCCCCGGGGAATCCACGGGGCACGCCGGCGGCGGGGCGGCGATAGACGACCTGATCCGCCTCATCGGCACGACCGGCGCGACCCCGTGGGCCACCGAGGGGATCTCCATGCGCGCGATCGTTCATCGAGCGTACCTGCGCGCGCTCCGACCCTACCTCCGGCGGCGCGCGGAGGTGGACGCGGCCATCGTGCGATCGCTTCGTGGCATTACCGCCGAGGCCGCGGGCCTGCGCGCCGAGGCCGGCGCGATCCGTGAGGTGCTCCGCGTCACGGAGGATCGGCTCGAGACCCTCGCGGACGCACTGGCGTCAGCGGGCGCGCGTGCGCGGGGGGCCGAGGAGCGCGCGCGCCGGGCCGAGGGCGCGCTCGCCCTCCACCTGATCGACGCCGGGACCCCGGCGCGCGGTGCGCTCGATGCCACCATCTGCACCGTCGTCTCGCGGGCGACGATCGCGCACGCGCATGCCCTCGCCCGCTCGGTGGAGCGGGTGCACCCCGGCACACGGGTGATCGCTGTCATCACGGACGACGAGGCTGTCGACCTGGGCGCCCTTCCGTTCGTGCCGGCGCACCTCGATGCCGTCGTCGCGGACGCGCACGCGTGGAGAGCGCGCCATGACGGAATCGCGCTCGAGTACGCCGCCACGCCCGACGCGATCCGGTTCGCCCTCGACCAGGCGGATGGGCCGGTCATCTTCATCAAGCAGGAGAGCATGGTCGTGGGCTCCCTCCAGCCCGTCCTCGACGGCCTCGGGCACTCTGCGCTCGCCCTGATTCCGCACGTGGTCGCCGCGCCCACCGGTGACGATGCCGACGAGCGAACGCGGGACATCCTGCTGGCCGGCACCTTCAACGGGGGGGTAATCGCCGCGGCGAACAGCGCGGCGGCACGGGAGATGCTCGCGTGGTGGTCCGAACGCGTGCGCGGTGAGTGCGTCCACGACGTCGAGCGGGGCAGGCACTTCGAGCAGAGATGGCTGGACCTCCTCGCGGCCGTGTTCGACGGGGTCGCCGTGCTGCGGGGGCCGGGGCTCAACGTGGGCCATTGGAACATCGGTGACCGCGTACTCAGTGGCGCACCCGGGCACTTGCGGGCGGATGGGCACGAGGTCGCAGTCCTGCGGTTCAGCGGATTCGACCCCGGCGTTCCCGACGTGCTCACGCGATACGCGCCCGACCGGCTCGCCGGATCGCGCGGCGCCCTCGACACGTACCTCGCCGCGTTTCGCCACGAACTCATCACGCACAGCGGGATGCGCCCGTGAGCGCCCCCGTCACATGGGTCACGGCAGCCGCATGCAACTACCTGCCGCAGGTGCGGGTGCTCGCCCGGTCGTTCACCGATCACCATCCGGGAAGGCGCATGACGGTCCTCATCACGGACGCCCCTCCCCCAGGAGTCGACCTCGCTGCAGAGCCCTACGACGTCCTCTTCCCCGACGATGTGGCGATCCCCCCGGGTTGGCTCATGACGCACACCCGCAAAGCGCTTGCTGCGGCATCGAAGCCCCACCTCATGCGCCACGTGCTGGAACGGGGTGCGGGCGGCGTGGTGTTCGTTGATCCCGACATGATCGTGCTCGGACCGATGACGGACATCGACACGCACGCCATCCGCCACTCGCTGGGGCTGCGTCCGCACCTCACGCGGCCTGGCGACCGTACGGACGACGCGCTCGCGTTCGTGGAGGATCAGGTCCTCATGGCAGGGATGTTCAACGGCGGCCTCGTAACCGCATCCGGTACCCCTGAAGCCGCCGCGTTCCTGCACTGGTGGGCGTCGGTGCAGGATCAGGGCTGCGCCCACGACCTGCAACGCGCGGAGCACTTCGACCAGCGGTGGCTCGACCTCGCACCGTCGATGGTCGATGACATCGGTCTCCTGCGCGATCCCGGGCTCGACGTCGCGTTCTGGAGCATGCCCGGCGCGGAGATCATCCTCGCGGACGGCACGCTCATGGTGGATCGGCACCCGTGCCGGCTCCTGCACTTCACGGGCTTCATCCCGGAGGACCCAAACACATTGGTCGCATACTTCGGCGACCGATTCCGATTGGATGCCGTTCCCGCTTTCGTCGACCTCTACCGCGCATATTGCGATGCCCTTGCACGTGAGGGTCGCGCGACGTGGCGGGCAGCGCCCTACGGCTTCGGGACGTTCGAGGACGGGAGCCCCGTGCCGGACGCCGGACGCCGCGCGTATGCCGAGATGGGCGCGGAGCGACACCGCTTCGGTGACCCCTTCCGCACGGGCCGGGGCTCGTTCCACGAATGGCTCGCGGCACCCGCGGATGATGGCGCGCCGCCGATCCCCCGGGAGTGGATGGAAGCCCATGCCCACCAGCCGCGCATCCACGGGATGTTCCCGGATCCGCTGGGAGAGGACCGTCACCGCTTCCACGCCTGGATCGGGTCGGCCGAGGCACGAGAGGCACGCCAGCAGCCCTACCTGATGGAGCGCTGATGGAGAGGATGGTCATCGCAACCATCTGCACGCGGAACTACCTGCCGCGGGCCCGAGTGCTCGCATCGTCGTTCAAGGCCCAGGTACCCGACGGGCACGTCCATGCCCTCGTGCTCGACGCCCTGCCGGACGACCCGGATGAGCCCCTGCTCGACGTGATGCTCCCGGAGGACGTCATGGAGGCCGACGAGTTCGCCCGCATGGCCACGGCCTATGACCTTCTCGAGCTGGCGACCGCGATGAAGCCGACCCTGCTACGCCGCCTGCTGGAGGACCACGCCGCTGTCCACTACCTCGATCCTGACATCTGCTTCCACGCTGACCCGCGCTTCCTGCAGCGGCGCGCAGTGGAGCACGGGATCGTCCTGACCCCGCACCTCACGAGGCCGCCCGAGCGCGTGAGAGGCGGGTCGGCGGGGGGCGAGGATGCGGTTCTCCCCGCAGGGGTGTTCAACCTCGGATACATCGGGGTCGGGGCCTCGGCGGATCCTGCATTCCTGCCTTGGTGGCAGGATCGCCTCGCACGTGACTGCCTCAACGACGCGGCGCACTCGCGCTTCGTCGACCAGCGATGGATCGACCTGGTCCCGGGCTACTTCGAGCACCACGTCGAATCGCACCCCGGGGTGAACCTCGCCTGGTGGAACATGCCGGACCGCCTCGTGACGCGCGACGGAGGCACCTGGCAGGTCGACGGGCAGCCCCTGGTCTTCCTGCACGCGAGCAGCGTCGACCCCAGCGCGCCCGACTCCTGGCCCTCGCACGCGCCATCGCGTCGGGCACAGCCCGACGATGACGCAACGCCCCTTCGAGCGCTGCTCGACGACTACTGCGCCCGGGTCAGAGCGGCCGGCCACGGCACCCTGCCGCCGCCGGAGGCCGGGCTGCGGCGCGCGCGCGGCCTGCACATCTCCCCGACCGAGCGGCGCACCTACCTCGGGGCGCTCCTCCGTCACGAGCTCGGCGGGCACGCGGAACCGCCGAACCCCTTCACGGACGGGGTCTCGGCATTCACCCGCTGGGTCGACGGCACCGGGCCCGAGGATGACCGCATCGCAAGCCCGGGCGGCCCGCGCGGGAGCGGGGTCAACCTGGTGGGGCACTTCTCTTCACCGTCCGGGGTCGGGATGATCGCGCGCCTTCTCGCCCGCGCGCTCGATGCGGCCGGCGTGCCCCACACCACCGTGAATCTTGATGCTCCCGGTCGCTCGGAATCCGATGTCTGGCACGGCACCGCGGGAGGGCTGCACGACACGACCGTCATGTGCGTGAACGCAGACGAGGCGCCGCACGCGAACCACCGCTTGCACCCCGACCTCCGCGAATGCCGCCGGGTTGGTGTGTGGTGGTGGGAAACCGAGTCGTTCCCCGAGCGCTTCGACGAGGCCTTCCCGGTCGTCGACGAGGTGTGGACCGGGAGCGGGTTCACCCGCCGGGCGGTCGCGGCTCGCGCCCCCTGCCCGGTGCGACTGATGCCGGTCCCGGTGGAGGTCACGGCATCGCCGGATGGAGACGTGCGTGCGCGACTCGGCATCGCGGACCGGACGTTCCTCGTGGCGAGCGTCCTCTCGCTCGACAGTGTCTTCGAGAGGAAGAACCCCCTGGGGATCATCGAGGCGTACACCCGCGCGTTCGCGCCCGACGAGGGTGCCGCCCTCGTCGTCAAGGTGTCGGGCCGCGACGACGGAGGCCGGGTGGAGAGCCTGCGCTTCGCGGCCTCCGGACGCCCGGACGTGCACGTCATCAACGCGACCTGGCCTATCGACGCCGTACATGGGCTCATCGCGTCCTCCGACTGCCTGCTCTCGCTTCATCGCTCGGAGGGATTCGGACTCACGATGGCCGAGGCACTGGCGTACGCACGCCCCGTGGTGGCGACCGCCTACGGCGGATGCATGGAGTTCCTGGATGATGACTGCGCGTACTTGGTGCCGTGGACCCCGGTCGCGATCACCCGTGATGCCTGGCCCTATGCGGAGGGCACCCGGTGGGCCGAGCCCGATCTCGATGCCGCGGCGGCCCAGCTTCGTGCGGTGCGGACGGACCCGGCCGAGGCCGCACGCCGGGGCGGAGTCGGGCGCACGCGGATCACGGCGAACCACTCGCTGGATGCAACCGGCCGTGCGCTCGCAGAGATGCTGGCGGCCAGGGCGGATACGTCGGGGCCCCGTCGTCGAGGCTGGCTTCGGCGCCCCCGCACAGGGCGCCGGAGCCCCAACCCCGTGACGAGGACGGACGGCCAGGGCACCGGACAGGTCGCCTACTACCACTCCATCGACCTGCCCGACGGCCGGCGCACCCACGGCGACTGGTCCATCTCGGACATGGATGCCTACCTCGGCCGCGTGCCGCTCGCGGGCAGGCGCGTCATCGACGTCGGCACCGGCGCGCTCGCGTTCGCCGCCGAGGCGCGCGGGGCGCGCGAGGTGATCGCACTGGACCTCCCCGTCCGGGCGGAGTACGACCCACGGCTCCCGGTTGACGCGGACCGTCGCGCACGGGCGCTCGCATGGCGCGAGGCCGTGCGCCGGGGCTTCGACGAATGCCACGCGGCCCTGGGCTCATCGGTGCGTCGTGAGCCGGGCGACGTGAGATCGCTCCGACAGGATCTCGGTCGGTTCGACGTCGGAATCCTCGGCAACGTCCTGCAGCACCTGAGGGATCCGGGTGGGGCGCTCCTCGCAGTCGCAGCCATGTGCAACGTAATCGTCGTCACCGAAGCGGACTGGATGCACCGCCACGTCCCTGACGAACTGCCGGCGCTCGTCACCTTCGACACGGACCAGCCGTGGTCCTGGTATCAGGCACGCCCGGCGTGGGTCGCCGACATGCTCAGGCGGAATGACTTCGACGGGATCACCATCGAGCACCACGCGCAGCGGTACCACGGCTCCATCTGGCCGGATGATGGCCCGCGCCCAGATCCGGTGGAGGTCCCACACTTCACAGTGGTGGGCTGGCATAGGGACGTGCCCCAGCGCGACCGGCGGGATACACCTGGCAATTCCTAGGCCACTGCCCGGATGACCTCCTGCCAGCGCTCCACGCAGGCGTCCCAGGTCCACTCACGCGCGAAAGCACTGCCCGACTCGCCCATGGCGCTGCGCTCGTCCGGGCTGGCCGCAAGGCGCGCCAACTGCCGCCCGTAGGTGTCAGGACCGGTGTAGAGGAGGCCGCCACCGGAGCGGGCGGTCTGGCCCGCCACCACGTCGGCGCGGGCGTTGCCCAGCGTGGGTCGCCTGGCGCGCCAGGCCTCAAGCGCAACGAGCGAGAGGCTCTCATACGGCGATGGCAGCACCACGACCTCCGCGGCGGCCAGGAGGTCGGCGCGCTCCTGGTCGGTGATGAACCCGGTGGTGGTGACCCACCGCGGAATACGGAGCCCGGGCGCCTCCCGCCCCGCCAGCACCAGGCCGAGGGGTCCTCCGGCATCGCGGTAGGCGGCATGCATGCGGATCAGCGCGTCCACGCCCTTCGAGGCGTCAACGCGGCCCAGGTACAGGGCGAAGCGGGGGGGCAGCCCCCGAACGCGGCGGGCCCGGGCGGCGTCACCATCGGGCGATGGGTCGAGCCCAGCACCAACCACGACGCCGGGGGTGTTCTCCACCCCGGCGGCCTGCTCCACCAGCCGCCGCTCCTCGGGCGTCATGAACGCCAGCGCCTTCGCCATGCGCATCACCCCGCGCGTGAGGGTGAACCGCAACATGGGCTCCTCGTGGGCCAGCGGCACCAGGATTCCCCGCTCGCGCACGATGGGCATGGCGAGCTGCGAGGTCGCATAGAGATACGTCCAGCAGGCCACAGCGCGGTATGAGTTGCTGCGCTCCGGCCGGCCGTGGTGACGGTCGCCACGTTCGCTCAGCGCAGCCAACATGTCAGGCGACACGGGGCCCTGGGCCTTTGCCCACTCGGCCTCCAGCGCCGGGTCGCCCGGGTCGAGGCCCAGGTGGCGAACCAGGTCGGCCGAGCGCTTCGGGTCGGGAGGGTCAACGGCGAAGCGGCGCACGCGCACTCCCTCGTCGATCCAGTCGCCCTCCGGGTAGAAGGGCTCCCACGACAGGTAGTCGCGCGCCGTGGTGGTGAACACGGTGACGTCCTCGCCGGCCCGCACCAGTGCCCGGGCGGTGTCGCGGCAAAGAGCCTCGGCCCCGCCCGCCACCTCGGCGCCATAGCGCTGCACCACGAAGGCGAGACTCATGGAGCCGAGGCGCCCTGCCTGGAGGGGTGGTACCCGTGCGCGAACTCGTTGCCCAGGTCGGTATAGCCGTCCTCGACGATGCGCCATACCGCCGCGCCCGGCGGGGTCACGAACGAGTCGAGCAGCGTGGCCGGGCCCGGGCCGGGGTTGTAGTTGCTCATCGGCGTGAGCGGCGGCATGTTCACGCACTCGCCCACGCCGGCGCGGCTGGGCTTCGCGCCCTCGACGAACATGATGGCCTGCCCTTTGACCACGCACGTCCACCCGCCGGCCCCGTGCACATGGATGGGCGCGCGCGTCCCCGCGGGGCGCACGTCGCGGTACACCCGCACCTGCTGGCCATCGCGGTCGAGCACGAGCTCCTCCGCTGAGGCGCTGACCAGGGACACCCGGCCAGGTGGGCGCGTTCCGTTGAGGGTGGTGGTGAGCGGTATGGCATCAGCCGCGGCGTCCACCTCTGCGGCGGTGGGCGCCCCGGTCGTGCTGGGTGATCCGCCATCGCCGCACCCCGCCGCGCCCACCAGGGCCGCCGCCGAGATCACCGCGGCGGGCAGGGCGAGCAGCGCCCCGAGTCGGGTCATCAGTCGTCATCCCCCGACGGAACGCGCTTCTCGAGGTAGTCGATGCGCGCCTCGAGGCGACGGATCTCGGCCTGCATGCGGTGGCGGTCGGCCTCGAGCTGGGCGAGCAGGTCGGCGAGCGCCGGTGTGATGAGGCGCATCACCGCACGGCGGCTCTCGCCCACGGCCTTGCCGGCTGCGCCGTCCCGCGCCGACGGCGCGGAGTCGGCGATACGCAGCGGCGGCAGCGGCGGCTCACCCCCGGCGTCGCGCAGCTGCGCCAGCAGCGCGTCGGGGTCGGGCTCGGTGGTCATCGCCGCGCCCCGCCCATCAGTAGGCGCCCTTCTTGAACAGCACCGCCGGGATGGTGCGCACGAGGATTACGAGGTCGAGCCAGATCGACCACGTCTCGATGTAATAGAAGTCGAGGCGCACGAGCTCGTCGAACGACAGGTCAGCGCGCCCGCTCACCTGCCACAGGCCGGTCATCCCCGGCAGCACCAGGTAGCGCTTCTTCTGCAGGTCGTCGAGCAGCAGGAAGTCGCGCTCGGGAAGCGGTCGCGGGCCCACCAGCGACATCTCACCCTTCAGCACGTTGAACAGCTGCGGCAGCTCGTCGATGGAGAACCGCCGCAGGAACTTGCCCACCTTCGTCACGCGCGGGTCGTCGGCGATCTTGAACAGTGCGCCATCGGCCTCGTTGCGATGCTCGAGGTCGGCCTGCTGCTGGTCGGCCCCCACGCGCATTGTGCGGAACTTGAGGCAGTCGAACGGATGCTCCTCCACCCCCATGCGCCGGTTGCGATAGGTGATGGGGCCGCGGTCCTCCAGCCAGATGGCGGCGGCCGCGAGCAACATGACCGGCGAGAGCAGCACCACCAGCAGCGCGCCCACCAGCAGGTCAAATGCCCGCTTGGCGAAGAAGGCCAGGCCACTCAGTACCGGCGGGCGCAACTCGAACAGCGGCAGGCCTGGAGCGGGCACCGCCCGGATGGAATGCGAGAGCAACTGGGCCGTGGTGGGCGCGAGGCGCACCGGAATGCTGCGCCGCCGGCACACATCGAGCAGGTCGAGGATCGACTGGTCGCGCCCAGCCTGCCCCGCGAGGATGACCTCGTCGATGTGCGTGGGGTCGAGCATGAGATCGAGCTCGCGCGCAGCCGGAGGCTCATGCTCGGTGCCCACCCCGGAAACCAGCGAGTGCGTGCCCACCACACGGTAGGCCACCCCGTGGCGATCGGTGCTGGCGCGGGTGATGCTCTCGGCGATGGGCACCGTCATGTCGGGGGTGCCCACGATGAGCGCCCGGCGTTCGAACCTGGTCCAGTCGAGCACCAGTGCGGTCACGCTGTCCCATGACGCGCGGAGCACGATCACCAGCACCGCGATGACGAACCACGATGAGTAGAAGATGTAGAAGGTGTTGAAGCGCCAGCCGCTCGCCAGCACGAGGGCCAGCACGATCAGCGTGGACACCGTGACCGCCGAGAGGATGCGGCTCGACCCCCCGCGCTCCTCGCGCTCGGCGTAGAGGCCATACTTCGCGAACACCAGCACCAGCGTGATGGTCACAAGCGGCAGGGCCTTCTGCTCCACCGACCAGATGGCGCCCGAGTCGATGGGCTGCCCTTGCAGGATCAGCTTGAACGCCAGCACGGCGTAGAGCCCCAGGAACACCGACGAGACGTCGATGGCGAGCAACGCGACCACGCTGAGCGCGCGACGGATGTAGTCGCGACCCTGCCGGCCGCGCAGGATCGGCACGAAGCGCACGTCGCGCGAGGCCAGGCGCTCCCCGGCCTCCTGCGGCGTGGCGGTGCTGCGACTCGGCGGTGGCGGCGGCGAGCTCACGTGGTCAGGCTACCCCCTATTTCACGCGGACCGTTACCGGCCACGAGGTCTTGGTGGCCGTGGGTCCGCTGGGCACCTCGCCGGTCCACGTGGCGCGGTACACCGTCGTTGCAGAGGGCTTCACCTTGAGCGCGAACGAGCCATCCTTGCCGGTGGTCACCACTGCGATGTCGGTCCATGAGTCGCCGTTGCGCGCCTGCACGGTGACCTCCGTGCGCTGGCGCGCCGGGCGCGCCTGGCCCACAAGCGTGGCCGTTGCGCCCCTGGCCACGGGACGCGACGAGAGCGGCGACATCGGCAGCGAGAACACCTCGGCCGCCGGCTTTGCCTTGCCGTCCTGCCTCAGCAGGCCCGATCCCCACTGGCCGTTGTCCTGGAGGAAGTACCAGACGAACATCCCGATTCGCCTGTTCGGGCGCACGCGGCGGTAGGCGTCCTGCAGGTACTGCGCCTGCTGGGCCTCGCTCACGAACATCGAGTACTCGCTGACCTTCACCGTGGCGAAGCCGAACTCCGTGAGCCAGAGCCGCTTGCCGCGCAGGTAAGTGCGATCGACCTCCTGCTGGAAGCGGTTGATGTTGTAGAGGTCGATGTACGACGAGCCCGGAAAGTTGGTGTCGCGCGGCTTGGTGATGGGGTACGGGTGGTGGCTCACCGCATCCATC
>JAURGT010000018.1 GCA_030833665.1 Miltoncostaeales bacterium | reverse complement strand
CAGATTCTGCTCCGCCGCGAGACCATCGAGCGCGATGAGTTCCTGCGCCTGCTCGAGGGCGAGGGCGAGGCCGACGTCTTCCGCGTGAAGGACGAGCGCGCGCGCCAGAAGGCTGCCGAGGCCGAGCGCCAGGCCGACGAGGCCGAGGCCGAGAAGCGGCGCCAGCCGCTTCCGCCGCCCGCGCCGGGGACCGAGCCCGGCACCGCAGGGGTCTAGCCGCTCGTAGGCGCGGTGCCCCGGCGGCGGCCCCCGGACACCGGGGTCGCGGCCACTCGCCGAAGCGGGATCGGCATTTGCGGGGGCCGCAAATGCAGGATCCCCGGCTGCGATCGCCGCGACCCCGGTGTCCGGGGGCCGCTGCGCCCGTGCCCTGCCTCGGGCCGCTGTCTCCGGCGTCGATGGGCGCGTTCGCGGGTAGCCTGCGGGCGTGGCCGCAGCCCTTGACTGGCTCACCCGTCCGTGCGTGATGGGCATCCTCAACGTGACGCCCGACTCCTTCAGCGATGGGGGCGAGCACGTGGACCCCGCGCGGGCCGTGGCGGCCGCGCGCGCCATGGCCGCGGGTGGCGCGGCCATCGTCGACCTTGGCGGCGAGAGCACGCGCCCCGGTGCGCCGGTGGTGGATGAGGCCGAGGAGCTCGCCCGGGTGGCGCCGGTGCTCCGTGCCCTGGGTGCCGACCCCGCAGCGGGCGCCGAGATCCCCCGGCTCACCCTCTCGATTGACACGCGGCGGGCATCAGTCGCCGAGGCAGCCCTCGACGCCGGCGCGGTGCTGGTGAACGACGTCTCGGCCGGCGCGGATCCGGACATGTTCCCGCTGGTGGCCGACCGGGGCGCGGGGATCTGCCTCATGCACATGCAGGGGGAGCCCGCCACCATGCAGGACGACCCGCGCTACGGCGACGTGGTGTCCGAGGTGGCGGCGTTCCTCGAGGCCCGCATGCGCGCCGCGGTGGACGCCGGCGTGGGCGAGGACGCCATCATGCTCGATCCGGGCATCGGCTTCGGCAAGACCGCCGATCACAACGTGGCGCTCATGCGCGGGCTGGGCACGATCGTGGCGCTGGGGCGCCCCGTGCTGGTGGGTGCCTCGCGCAAGGGGATCATCGGGGACCTCACCGGCAGGCCCGTGGACGAGCGCCTCGCGGGCTCGCTTGGCGCCGCCCTCGCAGCCGTGGAGGCGGGCGCAGCGGTGCTGAGGGTGCATGATGTGGCGGAGACCGTGGACGCCCTGAAGGTGTTCACCCAGATGCGCGGAGGCGATGCATGAGCGACGTCGTGGTGAGGATCCGTGGACTCGAGGTGGGCGGCCGCCACGGCGTGCACGAGGCCGAGCGCGTGCTGGGCCAGCGGTTCGTGGTCGACATCGACATGGTGCTGGCCCATGACCGGTCCACCACCACCGATGACCTGGCCGACACCGTGGACTACGCCACGATCGCCGATGACGTTGCCGACATCATCGGAGGCGAGCCCGTGGCGTTGCTGGAGCGCCTGTGCCGGATCATCGCCGACCGCGTGCTGGCCGATGCGGTGGTGAGCGCTGTGACGGTCACCGTCGCCAAGCCGCAGGTGGCCATCCGCCATGTGCTGGATGACGTCTCGGTGACCCTGCACGTGGAGCGCGACCAGCCGTGAGCGTGTTCTGGCTGGGCCTGGGCGCCAACCTGGGCGAGCCGGCCGAGGCGCTGCGCTGGGCCATCCGGCGCCTCGGCGATGACGGGGTCGTGGTGGAGGCTGTGAGCGCCCTGTACGTCACGGCGCCTCAGGGGGTGGAGGACCAACCGGAGTTCACCAACGCCGCCTGCCGCGTGAGCACGGACCTCGACCCGCCTGCGGTGCTCGCGCTCGCGAAGGAGCTCGAGGCCGAGGCCGGTCGCGTTGACGGCCCGCGCTGGGGTCCGCGCCCGCTCGACATCGACATCCTCGCCTGGGACGGCGGCACGTGGGACGACCCCGACCTGGTCATCCCTCACCCGCGCCTGCACGAGCGGCGCTTCGCCCTTCAGCCTCTGCTGGAGGTCGACCCCGATCTCGCGCTGCCATCCGGCGAGCGCATCGCGGATCTCCTCGCCGCGATCCCGACTGGCGACCAGCCCGTATCCCGCCTCGGAGGCGCGTAGGGGCGGCATCAAGGTGTTGCGGCCACTCGCCGAAGCGGGATCGGCATTTGCGGGGGCCGCAAATGCAGGATCCCCGGCTGCGATCGCCGCAACACCTTGATCCCGCCCCTACGCGTCTAGAGTTCCCCCTCTCATGTCGCAGATCGATGAACTCGACGAATACGACGCGGAGCTCGAGCTCCGGCTGAAGCGGGAATACGCCGATGTGTTCCCGCTGTTCCGCTACTGCGTGCTCACGCAGGAGGCCACGTACCTCTGCAACAAGCTCGAGCGCCAGTACGAGCCGCAGGCGGCGTACCCGTTCTTCCGCGTGCTCATGGAGGACGTCTGGGTGTGGGACAAGAACCGCCCCACGCGCATCATCCCGCGCGTGGAGATCCACACCACCCAGGACATCACGGTCGAGGTGCTGCGCGCCGACGAGGGCGGGAGCCCGTTCGACGGCGAGCTCGAGCTGCCGGCCGGGGACTGACGCCGTGCTCCTCGTCGTCGACGTCGGCAACTCCCAGACGGTCGCCGGCCTGTTCTCGGGCGAGGAGCTGCTGCACGACTGGCGCATCTCCACCATCCGCCGCACCACGGTGGATGAGCTCGCGGCCAGCCACGACAAGATCCTGCAGCTTCGCGGTGGCAGCCTCACCGAGGTGGAGAACGTGGTGGTGGCGTCCGTGGTGCCCGAGCTCACCGTGGCCTACCAGGCCCTGGCCGACCGCTACCTCGATCGCCCGGCGGTGATCGTGGGCCCGGGCGTGCGCACGGGCATGCCGCTGCTCGTGGACAATCCGCAGGAGGTGGGCGCCGACCGCATCGCGAACGCCGTTGCGGCATTCGACATCTACGGCGGCCCGTGCGTGGTGGTGGACTTCGGCACCGCCACCACGCTCGACGTGGTCTCCGCCGAGGGGGAGTTCCTCGGCGGCGTCATCGCGCCCGGCATCGCGACGGCGCTCGATGCCCTCTCGCAGCGCGCCGCGCGCCTGATGCGCGTGGAGCTCGCCACCCCGCCGACGGCGATCGGGCGCAACACCGTGGAGAGCATGCAGTCCGGCCTCGTGCTGGGAGCCGCTGCCATGGTGGACGGCATGGTGGGCCGCCTGGGAGGCGAGATCGGCGCGCAACCGATCGTGGTGGCGACCGGCGGCCTCGCGCCGCTCATCATTCCGCAGTCGATCAGCATCGAGGAACACGAGCCGATGCTCACTCTCGAGGGGCTGCGCCGGGTTCACGAGCGCACCATGGGCGCTCCGCCGAGGAGCCGCCGCCGGTGAAGAAGCGGATGCGCGCCCTGGTGGCGGCGCGCTCGCGCGAGCCCGCCGCCTCGCCGCCGGCCGCCGGTGCCTGGCCGCTGGCGGAGCCCTTCCGCGTGGGCGACGTCGAGTTGCCCAATCGCGTGGTGCAGGCGCCGCTGGCAGGGATCGGCAACCGGGTCTTCCGCGAGCAATCACGCCGCCATGGCGCCGGCCTGGTGGTGTCCGAGATGGTGGCGGCCCACGGGATACGCCACGGCAATCGTCGCACGGCGTCGATGCTCGAACTCGGGGAGGGGGAGAGTCCCGTGGCCATCCAGGTGTTCGGGGGCGACCCCGAGGTGATGGCTGACGCTGCCCGCGCCGTGGAGGCCGCCGGTGCCGACATGGTGGACATCAACATGGGCTGCCCGGTTCCGAAGATCATGAAGACCGGGGCGGGGGCCGCGCTGTTGGACGACCCGGCGAAGGGCGAGGCCGTGGTGCGGGCCATGGCCGACGCCGTGGGGATTCCGGTGTCCGTGAAGATGCGCCGCGGTATCCGCCCCGGCGATATCGACCCCGGCGAGGTGGCGCGCAGGTTCGAGGCCGCGGGCGCGGCGCTCATCACCATCCATCCCCGGGCCGCGGTGCAGGAGTACTCCGGCACTGCCGACCATCGCGTCAGCGCCGAGGTGGTGCGCGCGGTGGACATTCCCGTGGTGATCAGCGGTGACATCTCCACCGCCGCGGAGGCGCGCGACGCGCTCGAGCTGACCGGCGCAGCCGGCGTGATGATCGGCCGGGCCGGTCTCGGCAACCCCTGGGTGCTCGGCGCGATCGCGCGCGGCGACGCCGACCCGCGGCCATCGCAGGATCAGGTGATCGCCGAGCTCATGGGGTTCGGCACGGGGATCGCGGAGCTCATCGGCACCGATCGCTCGTGCCACTACCTGCGCAAGTTCCACTCGTGGTACCTCGCCGGGCGGGGGATCCCCGACGACGACATCCAGGCGCTCATGGAGGCGCCCACCTACGAGGAGGCCATGGGCCTGCTCGCCGTTCTGCGCGATCGGGCCGCCGCAGGGTCCCTGGGCGCGGCGGGCACCGCCGCCGCCTAGGACAGGTCCGCGCCCGCCGCCCGCCGCAGCACCGCCGGTGCCAGGGTCACATGTCGGTTGCGTGCGGCCGACGCGCTCGGTTATCGTGCGCGGCCGCATCAGAGACGGAATCGTCGAGGGGAGTCGAAGTGGAGCGCGAGGTCATCCTCACCCAAGAGGGGTACGACAAGCTCCAGGAGGAGATCGAATACCTCACGACGCACAAGCGCCGCGAGGTCGCCGAGCGCATCAAGACCGCCCGTGAGTTCGGGGACATCTCCGAGAACTCCGAGTACGACGACGCCAAGAACGAGCAGGCGCACGTGGAGTCGCGCATCCTCCAGTTGGAGCACCAACTGCGCAACGCACGCGTCGTGGACAGCCACGACGTGGACACCGGCATGGTGTCCATCGGGACCAAGGTCACGGTGAAGACCCCTGCCGACAAGAAGACCAAGGTGTTCTCCCTGGTGGGTTCGGCCGAGGCCGATCCCCTGCAGGATCGCCTGTCGAACGAGAGCCCGCTGGGCAAGGCCCTGCTGGGCTGCAAGAAGGGCGACAAGGTGACCGTCACGACCCCGCGCGGCCAGGTGGAGTACCAGGTCGTGAAGATCGAGGCCGGCGACTGAGCACCCCCGATGACGTCGCGGCCGACGAGGCCGACGGCGGAATCGATCGCCTGATCGCCGACCGCCGCCAGAAGGCGGCGGAACTTCGCGCTGCTGGCGTCAACCCGTATCCGGCGCGCTTCACGGGGCGCATTCCCGTGGCCGAGGCGCGGGATGTCGGTGAGCCGCTCGAGGCCGGTGCCGAGGCCGAAGGCCAGGTCGCCGTGGCCGGCCGGCTCGTGGCGCGCCGCGGCCAGGGCAAGACGGTGTTCGCCGACATCGAGGACCGCTCTGGGACGATCCAGGCCTGGGCCACCCTCGACCGCCTGGGAGAGCAGGGCCTCGGCCTGCTGGCCGACGCCCACGTGGGCGACATCATCGGCGTGCGGGGCACCGTGGTGCGCACCCGTCGCGGCGAGGTGTCGGTGGCCGCAGACGCCGTGGAGATGCTCGCCAAGTCGCTTCGGCCGCCGCCCGATCGCCACGCGGGCCTCAAGGACCCGGAGACCCGCTACCGCCAGCGCTACCTCGATCTCATGGCCTCCGACGAGGTGCGCGCGCAGTTCGTCACCCGCGCCCGGGCCATCGCCGGTGTGCGCCGGTTCCTGGACGACCGGGGATTCATCGAGGTGGAGACCCCCGTGCTGCAGCCCATCTACGGCGGGGCTGCGGCTCGCCCGTTCGTGACCCACCACAATGAGCTCGACCGCGACCTGTACCTGCGCATCGCGACCGAGCTCTACCTCAAGCGCTGCCTGGTGGGCGGGCTCGAGAAGGTCTATGAGATCGGCAAGGACTTCCGCAACGAGGGCGTGTCGTTCAAGCACAACCCCGAGTTCACGATGCTCGAGACCTACGAGGCCTACGCCGACTACGAGGATGTCGCGGCGATGCTCGAGGAGATGGTGGCCGCCGTCGCGGTGCAGGCAACCGGGGGCACGGTGATCCCCTGGAAGGGCGGCGAGATCGACCTCACGCCGCCCTGGCGGCGCGTGCGGCTCACCGATGCGCTCGAGGATGCCAGCGGCATCGACGTGCTCGCCCACCCCGATGCCGCCGACCTGCGCGCCCGCATGCGCGCTGCGGGCCTGGATGCCCCCGACACCGCCCCGTGGGGCAAGCTGGTGGACGGCATCCTCTCGCAGGCGCTCGAGCCCCAGTTGGTGCAGCCCACGATCCTGCTCGACTACCCGCTCGAGCTCTCGCCGTTCGCGAAGCGCCGCGAGGACGACCCGCGCCTGGTCGAGCGGTTCGAGGCCTTCTGCGGCGGCATGGAGATCGCCAACGCCTTCTCGGAGCTCAACGACCCGGACGACCAGCGCGAGCGATTCGCCATGCTGCAGGCCGACCGCGAGGCCGGCGATGACGAGGCGCAGCCGTCGGACGAGGACTTCCTCACGGCCCTCGAGCACGGCATGCCGCCCACCGGTGGGCTCGGGCTCGGGCTCGATCGCCTCGTGATGCTGCTCACCGACCGGCACTCCATCCGAGAGGTCATCCTGTTCCCGGCGATGCGCACGTAGGTTGCGGTCGGGCGCTGAGGTGATAGCGTCCCGCGCCGTTTCGACGTGCAGGTACTAACTGGAAGGTCACATGGCGAAGCCGCGCGGACGCGGGCGTATAAAGAAGAAGAAGGGTGGGGCGCCTGCGCCGCGCAAGCGTCGCCCGCTTCTGTCCGCCGAGGAGCTCGACTGGAAGAACGTCTCCTCGCTGCGTCGGTTCCTGTCCGAGCGGGGCAAGCTCCGCTCCCGTCGCATCACGGGCCTCTCGCGTCGGCAGCAGACGCAGTTGGCGCAGGCCGTGAAGCGTGCGCGCATCATGGGCCTTCTTCCGTACCCCGACCAGGACCGCTCGGTCAAGGCGCACCGCGCTGCCGGCGGCATCTCGGCTGGCGTGCCCGAGGGTGTCGAGGCGACCGAGGGCGTCACCGATGAGGTGATCGTCGAGGAGATCATCGAGGTCGATGGCGACGGCACCGAGCTGGTGGATGCCGAGGCCGTCGAGGTGATCGAGGTCGTCGAGGAGCCGGTTGCCGTGGGTGCAGGCGAGCCCGAGGACGGCGAGGCCTAGCCTTCTCGCGGGCCGGTGCCCGCGATGGGACAAGGGACGGACAAGGGCTGCCCTCGAGGCGCCCGTTCGGCACCCGCGCGTCGGGGTCGGGTGTCATCATCTCGTAATGGAAATGGGTGCTTGCCCGGCCTGTGACGCCGCCCTCACGTGGCGCCACAACGGCCTCTGGTGCGACCGCTGCCACCGCAAGGTGGAGACGTGTTGCGAAGGGGCTCCGCAGCAGTGCGGGGATCCGGCGCCTGCACCCGACCGCACCGGGCTCAGGGAGGCCTGACCGGTGCTACCGTCGATACCCACTGCATCAGCCGTTTACGGCCCCTGATGGGGCCCCTGGAGGATTGAGGCACGATGTTCGAACGCTTCACCGAGCGCGCCCGTCAGGTGGTCGTCCTGGCCCAGGAGGAGGCGCGGACCCTCAAGCACAACTACATCGGCACCGAGCACATCCTGCTCGGCCTGCTGCGTGAAGAGGAGGGCCTCGCAGCCCGCGTGCTCGAAGGCCTTGAGATCACGGTGGAGGAGGTGCGCGCACAGGTGATCCGCATCGTCGGTTCCGGCGAAGAGGTCACCTCGGGCCAGATCCCTTTCACCCCGCGCGCCAAGAAGGTGCTCGAGCTGGCGCTGCGCGAGGCGCTGTCGCTGGGGCATAACTACATCGGAACTGAGCACATCCTCCTCGGCCTCGTTCGCGAGAACGAGGGCGTGGCCGCGAGGATCCTCGCCGACTTCGACGCCGACTCCGAGAAGATCCGCAACGAGATCATCCGCATGTTGTCGGGTCCCGGTCGCAGGCAGGGCCAGGGCAGCGGCGGCGGGGGCGGTGGCACGCAGTCGGGCGACAAGAAGTCGAGCAAGCTGCTCGACCAGTTCGGTCGCAACCTCACCAAGTTCGCCGCCGACGGCAAGCTCGACCCCGTTGTGGGTCGCCAGAAGGAAATCGAGCGGGTCATGCAGATCCTCGCCCGCCGCACCAAGAACAACCCGGTGCTCATCGGCGAGCCCGGCGTGGGCAAGACCGCCGTGGTCGAGGGCCTCGCCCAGCGCATCTCCTCGGGCCAGGTGCCCGAGCTGCTGCGCGGCAAGCAGATCTACACGCTCGACCTCGCCGCCCTCGTGGCCGGGTCGAAGTACCGCGGCGAGTTCGAGGAGCGCCTGAAGAAGGTGATGAAGGAGATCTCCCAGCGCGGCGACATCATCCTGTTCATCGACGAGATCCACAATCTGGTGGGCGCGGGTGCCGCAGAGGGCGCCATCGACGCCGCCAGCATCCTCAAGCCGGCGCTGGCCCGCGGCGAGCTGCAGACCGTGGGCGCCACCACGCTCGACGAGTACCGCAAGTACCTCGAGCGCGACTCCGCGCTGGAGCGCCGCTTCCAGCAGGTGAAGGTGGACCAGCCCTCGATCGAGGAGACCGAGCAGATCCTGCGCGGCCTGCGCGATCGCTACGAGGACCACCACAAGGTGAACATCACCGACGAGGCCCTCGAGGCCGCATCGGTGCTCTCCGACCGGTACATCTCGGAGCGCTTCCTGCCCGACAAGGCGATCGACCTCATCGACGAGGCCGCCAGCCGCATGCGCATCCGCACCATGACGGCCCCGCCGTCGTACCGCGAGCTCGAGGACGAGATCGAGACCGTGCGCAAGGACAAGGAGGCCGCCATCGAGGCGCAGGAGTTCGAGAAGGCTGCGAACCTCCGCGACACCGAGCGGCGCCTCACCAACAAGAAGCGCGACCTCGAGGAGGAGTGGAAGGCCGAGGACGCCCCCCGCCCGAGCATCGGCGAGGAGGAGATCGCCGACATCGTCTCGATGTGGACGGGCATCCCGGTGTTCAAGCTCACCGAGGCCGAGACGCAGAAGCTCCTGCGAATGGAGGACGAGCTCCACAAGCGGGTCATCGGCCAGGACGCCGCCATCACGGCCACCAGCCGCGCCATCCGGCGTGCCCGCGCGGGCATCAAGGACCCCAAGCGGCCGGCCGGCTCGTTCATCTTCCTGGGCCCGTCGGGCGTGGGCAAGACCGAGCTCGCCCGCACCCTGGCCGAGTTCCTGTTCGGTGACGAGCAGGCGCTCATCCAGGTGGACATGTCCGAGTACATGGAGAAGCACGCGGTATCGCGCCTCGTCGGATCGCCGCCCGGCTACGTCGGGTACGACGAGGGCGGCCAGCTCACGGAGCAGGTGCGTCGCAAGCCCTACTCGGTGATCCTGCTCGACGAGATCGAGAAGGCCCACCCGGAGGTCTTCAACATCCTCCTGCAGATCCTCGAGGACGGACGCCTCACCGACGCCCAGGGGCGCCAGGTGGACTTCCGTCACGCGATCGTGATCATGACGTCGAACATCGGTGCCGCAACGATCACCCGCTCGACCCCGCTGGGCTTCAGCGTGGCCGAGGAGGGCGGCGGCATGGACTACGACGACATGAAGTCGCGGATCATGGGCGAGCTCAAGAAGGTGTTCCGCCCCGAGCTGATCAACCGCATCGACGAGATCATCGTCTTCCACCAGCTGTCGAAGGACGAGATCAAGTCGATCATCGACCTCATGCTCGTGCGCCTGCAGAAGCAGCTCGCCGAGCAGGGCGTGTCGATCCAGCTCACCGAGGACGCCAAGGAGCTCCTCGTGGAAGAGGGCTACGACCCGGCGATGGGCGCCCGGCCGCTGCGCCGCGCGATCCAGCGCCTGCTCGAGGACCCCCTCTCCGATGAGTTGCTGCATGGCACGCTCACGGAGGGGCTGGTCATCGTGGTCGACCGTGACGGCGACAAGATGGTGATGCAGCGCCGCGAGGCCCCTGTGGCCCCGGCTGCGCCCGAGGCCGTGATCGTCGGCGCCGACTCCGAGGGCGATTCCGAGTAGCGCGGGCGCCGGCCGCGGGGTGAATCCCGCGGCCGGCCACCCTGCCCTGCCGTGATGCCCGTTCGTCCCTCGCGGACGCCCCAGGGGTGCCCCATGTATGGCGGGGAGTGCGCGCGCGTGCAATCCTCGGTGTTTGCGCGCGCCACCGGCGCAGGAAGCCGGGGATCGCGGGTGGAATTACCGACGAAGGCGAGGGGGTGATAACGACGTCGACCGACAAGGAGCGGTCCGCGCAGGCGGACCCGCCGGCCCCGAGGGCATTGGGCAACGGCCTGCCATACCCCGGCCCCGGTCCGCGCTCGCGGCAGCCCCGCGGCATCGTCGCGCTCGTCAGCCAGGCGGTGCTGATGCTGCTGGGCGCCCTCGGCGCCTACCAGATCGGCCGCAGCGTGAACCTGGGCTCCGCCATCGGCGAGCCGTGGCATTACCTCGCCTACGTGGGCGTCATCGCGCTGGGCGCGATCGTGGGCTGGACAGTCGGCGGGTTCATCGCGCGCTGGCTGCCGTCGCGCATGGGCGCCATCGACCGCGCCGCCGACAAGCGATCGGCCGGCGAGCTGATCGTGGGTGCCCTCGGCCTGGTCGTGGGGCTGGTGGCGGCCGCGCTCGCGGGCGTGGCCGTGGCACGCCTCCCCGTGGTCGGGCCCTACCTGCTGCTGCCCGTGGTCCTGCTGGTGGCGTACGTGTTCACCCGCATCGCGGCGCGCAAGCACGCGGACATCCTGCGCCTCGTGGGCATTCGCTCGCGCAGCGCATCGGCCGTGCCCCCGCGGCTCATCGACTCGAGCGCCATCATTGACGGGCGCATCGTGGATGTAATGGACGCCCGGTTCATGCCCGGGCAGATCGTGATCCCGGCGTTCGTGCTCGAGGAACTGCAGCGCCTGGCCGACTCCGCCGACCCCGAGAAGCGCCAGCGCGGACGCCGTGGGCTCGACCTCGTGGAGCGCATCCGCGAGGTGGGCGAGCAGCGCGTGCAGATCCGCACTGGCGAGGTGGCGGGCGATGGCGTGGACGCCAAGCTCGTGAACCTCGCGCGCGACATGCACGCGAGCATCGTCACCACCGACTACGGCCTCAACAAGGTGGCGCGCATCCAGGGCATCGAGGTGCTCAACGTGAATGAGCTCGCCATCGCGCTCAAGCCCGTGGCGCTGCCGGGCGAGGTGCTGAGCGTGCGCATCATCCGCGAGGGGCGCGAGTACGACCAGGGCGTGGGGTACCTGGACGACGGAACGATGGTGGTGGTCGAGGGTGGCCGCGCGCTCGTGGGAACCGACGTCACGGACGTCGAGGTGACGAGCGCCATCCAGAACCCCTCAGGCAAGATGATCTTCGCGCGCATCCCCGCCGCGGGCCGATGAGGACCGCGGCGGTCATCGTGGCCGCCGGGTCGGGCGAGAGGCTCGGCGCGCGGTTGCCGAAGGCCCTCGTGCCCGTTGCGGGGCTCCCCATGGTGACCTGGTCGGCACGGGCCCTCGCCGAGGCGCCGGAGGTGGAGTGCATCGTGATCGCCTGCCCGCCCGGCGGCGAGGACGACATGGCCGCTGCCGTCGCCGGGCACGCCCAGGTGCATGCGATCGTGCCGGGTGGGACCAGCCGCCAGCGCTCGGTGGCGGCGGCGCTGACCGCGGTGCCCGACGACGTCGAGGCGATCCTGGTTCACGACGCCGCCCGCCCGCTCATCACGCCCGCCCTGGTGTCGCGGCTCATCGCGCAACTCAGGTCGGCTCCGTCCGTGATCGCGGCCACCCCGGTGGCCGACACCCTCAAGCGCGCCGGGGCTTCCGACAGGGTGGAGGCCACGGTCGACCGCGCAGGCCTGTGGGGTGCCCAGACCCCACAGGCCTTCCGCGCCGAGACGCTGCGCTGGGTGTTCGCCGACGCCGACGATGCCGAGCTCGGCAGCGCCACCGACTGCGCGGGAATGGCCGAGCGGCGGGACGTGCAGGTGCTGCTGCACGATCCGGAATCCCCCAACTTCAAGGTGACCACGCCGGCCGACCTGCGCCTGGCCGAGGTGCTGCTGGGAACCGGCCGCATAACGTGATCACGTAACGTCCCGCGCCGGTGCTCACCGACTACCACCTCCACCTGCAGCCCGATGGCCCCGAGGCCCGGGAGGCCGATCATCACCGCTGGGACGCGGATGGCGGCCCGCGCACGGCTGCGTGGATCGGTCGCTACGTGGACGCGGCGCGCGCGCGGGCCGTGGACGAGATCGCCATCACCGAGCATGTGCACCGTTTCGCAGAGGTGCGCGACTGGCACCCGAATCCGTGGTGGCAGGCCGAGGCCACCGAGGACCTCACGGCGCACTGCGCGGCGCTCGGAGCCGCGCGCGCCGAGGGCCTGCCCGTGCTGATCGGTATCGAGATGGACTGGATCCCCGGGCGCGAGGACGACATCCGCGCCCTCCTGGCATCGCAGCCCTTCGACATCGTGCTGGGCTCGGTGCACTGGCTGGGCGACCTCGCGGTGGACCACCCCGACTACCCCTGTTGGGATGCCTTCGGCCCCGAGGACACCTGGGGCCGCTACCTCGACGAGCTCGCCGCGGCCGCCGGCAGCGGGCTGTTCGACGTGCTGGCCCATCCCGATCTGCCCAAGGTATTCGGCACCCCCATGCCGGCCACGCTCGAGCCCCGGCGCGACGACGCCATCGCGGCCATCGCCGATTCCGGCGTGGCCGTGGAGTGCTCATCTGCGGGCCTCAGGAAGCCATGCAAGGCCCTGTATCCCGATCCCGACTGGCTCCGGGCATTCCGCGAGGCGGGCGTGCCGGTGACGCTGAGCAGCGACGCGCACCGCCCCGAGGACGTCGCGCGCGACTATCCCACGGCCGTCGCGGCGCTGCGCGGCGCGGGCTATGAGACGATCACGCGGTTCCGGTCGCGCGAACCCGAGCAGGTGGAGATCCGATGGGCATGAGGGTTGGTCTTGGCGTCGACGCCCACCGGCTGGAGCCGGGCGTGCCCCTCGTGCTCGGCCTGATCGCGTTCGAGCACCCCACCGGCCTTGCCGGCCATTCGGATGGCGACGTGGTGGCGCACGCGGTGTGCGACGCCCTGCTCGCGGCCTCCGGCGGCCCGGACATCGGCGTCCTGTTCCCGTCCGGGGCGGATGAGTGGAGCGGCGTCACGGGCGCCGCCATGATCGCCCACGTGCTCGAGTGGATGTCGGCCGAGGGCGCGGAGCCGGTCAACGTGCACGCGGTGATCGTGTGCGAGAGCCCGCGCATCGGCCCGCACCGCGCCGCCATGCAGGAGGCCCTCACGCGTGTGGTCGGAGCCCCGGTGTCCGTGCACGCCACCACCACCGACCAGATGGGCTTCACCGGCCGCGGCGAGGGCATCTCGTGCCAGGCCGTCGCGCTGGTGGAGGTGGCCGGGTGACGGTAAGGCTCCACTCGACCCTTACGGGTCGCGACGAGCCGCTGGTGCCGGGCGACGATGGCGTGATCGGCATCTACGCCTGCGGGCCCACGGTGTACTCGCGCATCCACATCGGCAATGCGCGGCCCTTCGTGGTGTTCTCGGTGCTCAAGCGCTATCTCGAGCGCCGCGGGATGCGCGCGCGGCTGGTCATCAACGTCACGGACGTGAACGACAAGATCTACGACGCAGCGCGGGCCGAGGGCATCCCGTCCACCGAGCTGGCCGAGCGCTGCACCAGACAGTACTTCGAGGACACCGACCTCCTGGGGCTCGGCCGACCCGACGCCGAGCCGCTTGTCACCGGCTGCATGGACGAGATCATCGTGCTCATCACAGACCTCGTGGCGCGTGACCTCGCCTATGCGGCGGGTGGTGACGTCTACTTCCGCGTGAGGGCGTTCCCGCGCTACGGCGAGCTCTCGGGGCGGAGCCCGGACGACATGACCGACACCGACCCCGGCGAGCTCAAGGAGGACCCCCTCGACTTCGCCCTCTGGAAGGGCGCGAAGGAGGGCGAGGACGCCGCGTGGGAGTCGCCGTGGGGCCCGGGGCGGCCCGGCTGGCACATCGAGTGCTCCGCCATGGCCGAGCGCGAGCTCGGGATGGGCTTCTCCGTGCACGGGGGAGGGATCGACCTGGTGTTCCCGCACCACGAGAACGAGATCGCCCAAAGCGAGGGCGCACACGGCGCGCCGTTCGCCCGCATCTGGATGCACAACGAGATGCTCGAGCTCAGCGACAGCAAGATGAGCAAGAGCATCGGCAACATCGCGCTGCTCGCCGACGTGGTGCAGGAGTGGGGCGCCAACACGGTGATCGCATACTTCATGCAGAGCCACTACCGCTCGCGGCTGCCGTTCTCGGACGAGCGCATGCGGGACGCCCAGGCGGCCTGCCGGCGCATCCGCAACGCGGTCCGCGCCCTTGACAGGGCGATGGACGAGCCCGGCGATGGCAATGACGCCGCCCTTGCCGCAGCCGTCGTGGAGGCCCGCACGCGGTTCTTCGAGGCCATGGATGACGACTTCGGCACGCCGGGCGCCATGGCAGCGATCTTCGACATGGTCCGGGCCATCAACCAGGCGCTCGAGCGCGGACGGCTGCCCGAGGGCCAGCTGCAGGAGGTTCGCCTCGAGCTCGCCGGCCTGCTCGACATGCTCGGGCTCGCCGGCCTCGCGGAGGCGGGCGGCGATTCCGAGGTGCCCGCCGAGGTGATCGACCTGCTGCGGCGCCGCGAGGACGCCCGCGCGGCCCGCGACTTCGCCGAGGCCGATGCCCTGCGCGACGCAATCGCGGCGCAGGGCTTCGAGGTGCGCGATGGTCCCGACGGCGCCGAGGTCGTCCCGGCCTCATGAGCACGCGGCGCCCGGGCCGGCGCCCGCGCAAGCCCGAGGGCGATGGGCCCGTGCTGGTCTACGGCCGCAACCCCGTGCGCGAGCTCATCCGGGCCGGTCGCAGGCCCGTGAGCGAGGTATGGGTGCTGGAGCAGGCGGCGGATGACGCTGCGCTGCAGGGCGTGGGCGTCGTGGTGAAGACCCGGGAGGCCCTCGCGCGCCTCGCCGGCACCGGCGACCATCAGGGGATGGTGGCCATCACCGCGGACTACCCCTATGCCGACCCTCAATCGGTACTTGAGGGTTCCGGGCCGGTGATGGTGCTCGACGAGGTCCAGGACCCCCGCAACCTCGGCGCCGTCGCGCGCGTGGCCGACGCCGCGGGCTTCGCCGGGCTGGTGATCCCCATGCGAGGGAGCCCGGGCATCACCCCCGTCGCCTGCAAGGCGTCAGCCGGCGCGGTGGAGCATCTGAACATCGCACGGGTGGGGTCGATCGTCGCATTCATCAACGATCTCGCGGGTTCCGGGCGATGGGCGGCCGGTGCGGATGCCGATGCCGGCACCGACTACCGCGAGCTCGAGTGGGACCCGTCCGCGGTGATCGTGCTGGGTGCGGAGGGGGCGGGGCTCAGGCCCCGGGTGCGCGAGGTGTGCGACCGCCTGGTGCGCATTCCCATGCGGGGGAGCGTGGGGTCCCTGAACCTCTCTACCGCCGCTGCCGTGCTCGCATTTCAGGCTGTCGCGGGGGACTGATTTCGCGCGGGAGGTTGACAGCGTCTTGTGCGATCGGTATCAATCCCCCATCTCTTACCTTCAAGTGCACATTCAGGGTATGCCTAATGTGAAGGTTGAGGGATTGAAAACCACCCGCCGACAGGCCGAACGGGAGTAAGAATGGGAGCCGCCGCCCGCAGGCTGACCGACCTGGACCAACAGGGCCATGTCGACATCGTGGACGAGGGCCTCGTGCGCCGCGCACGGGCCGGCGACCAGCAGGCGATGGATCAGATCATCGCCCGGTACCGGGGCTTCGTGCGCCTCAAGGCCAGCGCGTACTTCCTGGCCGGGGGCGACTCCGAGGACCTCATCCAGGAGGGCCTCATCGGCCTCTTCAAGGCCGTGCGCGACTACCGGCCCGAGCGCGAGGCGTCATTCCGCTCATTCGCCGAGCTGTGCGTCACGCGCCAGATCATCACCGCCATCAAGACGGCGGCGCGCAATAAGCACACCCCCCTCAACACTTACGTGTCATTCAGCAACACGCGCGCCGGCAGCGAGCAGGAGACCACGCTCGCGGACGTCCTTCCCGACGATCCGGTCACCGACCCCATCAACCAGGCCATCTCCACCGAGGAGCTCCAGAGCCTGGTCGAGTGCCTTGGCAAGGTGCTGAGCCCGCTCGAGAGCCAGGTGCTCGCGATGTACCTCGAGGGGCGCTCCTACGAGGAGGTCGCCGAGAAGCTCGAGTGCAACCCGAAGAGCGTCGACAATGCCCTGCAGCGCGTGAAGCGCAAGGTGGAGACCCACCTCAAGGAGCGCGAGGTCCTCGACCTCGGGTAGAGACTGATGCAAACCCTCAAGTAGAGGGTAAGACTTCTCCGTGATGCCGCCACTTCAGGCGGCATCACGCGTTTCGGGGTACGTTTCCCCTCGTCCGAGGCCCTCAGGGGCCCTGAGCAACACGGGGGACCCCATGAGCGCACCCATCCTGGTCGGCTACGACCGCAGCGATTCGTCCAAGCGCGCCCTGCAGCGCGCCATCGAGCGCTGCAACGAGAAGCACGCCCCGCTGCTCGTCGTGGCCATCCACGAGGCGATTCTCGACCCGACGGGCCCCCGCGCCTTCGGCACGATGGGCGACGGCAGCCCCATGCAGGGCCCGTTCCCCGAGATGCCGGACGTCCACGAGGCCCTGCAGGAGGCCCGTGACCTGGTCGAGGACGGCGCGGTTGCCAAGGCCGAGTACGCATGGGCCATCGGCGAGCCGGCAGCGCTCATCGTGGAGACAGCCCAGGACTACAAGGCGCAGCTCGTGGTGGTGGGCCACACCCACCATGGCTTCCTCGGCAAGATGTTCGGCGCGGACATCTCGGAAGAGGTCGAGAAGCACGCCGGCTGCCCCGTCGAGGTCGTCGACTAGAACCCCACGTGCGCGTCCCGCGCGCGCCCGCCGGAGTAGCTCAGTTGGTCAGAGCACCTGTCTTGTAAACAGGGGGTCACCGGTTCGAATCCGGTCTCCGGCTTTGCCCGGGTGCCCGTGGCCCGGCCGGGATCCGGGTGTCACGGCTCGCTCCTAGGATGCACCCATGGAGCGACCGGACCTCGAGAGGCGCCGTGCAGAGCGGCGCGCACGCACGCGCCGCCGCCGTACCGGGGCTCTTGCCGCGGGCGCCGTGGTGGTCGCCGCAGGCGTCGCCGTGGGCGTGGTGGTGTCCGGCGGGGGCGGGGACGATCCCGGCCCTGCGACGGCGTCTTCCCCGGCGTATCGCCAGCCCACCACTGCGTCACCGGCCCCCGAGCCCGCGGCGGTGCCCACCACGGCCGACGCCGTGGCGCAGTCCCCCCAGCGCATACGCCCGCCGGTGCCTGGTCCCGGGAGGGTCATCACCGAGGGTCCTGCCAGCGCGGGGCGCAAGGTGGCGCTCACGATCGACGATGGCACGTGCGCCAGTTGCGTCGACCGCATCCTCGATGTGGTCGAGAAGACCGGGGGCAAGGTGACCCTGTTCCCCAACGGGGTGTACGGCAGCAGCTGGGAGCCCCAGGCGAAGCGCATCCGCGACCTCGTGGCGAAGGGGCAGGTGACCGTGGGCAACCACACCTACAGCCACGGGGTGTCCACGCAGATCGGGCCCACGGCCTTCGGCGCCGACCTGCAGCGCAATGAGGACTGGATCCAGAAGACCTTCAAGATCACGGGGCGCCCCTGGTTCCGGCCGCCCTACGGCGACCACAACGCCGCCATCGACGCCGCCGCCGGCCAGCGTGGCTATCGCAAGGTGATCATGTGGTCGGGCACCGTGGCCGACTCGCAGCCGCGCAGTGAGGGCTACATCCTCGACGCCATCGACCACTGGGCCCGTCCCGGGGCCATCATCCTGATGCACGCCAACTATCCGCCCACGGCCACGGCGCTTCCCAAGATCTTCCGCGCGCTCGAGAAGCGCGGCCTCGAGCCGGTGACGCTTGCCGAGCTTCTTGGCGGGGAGTCCCCGGGGACGTAGGGCCACGGGCATGCCGCTATCGCCGGCGAGCGGGGTCGTGCGCACGGGTGCGTCCCGCTGTCACCCCCGCCGCCCTCGCGGGGCTAGCCGGTGAGGAAGGCCACGGTCATGAGCGCGCCGCCGCCCGGGGCATTGGCGGCGGTGACCGTGGCGCCGTGCATCTGGGCTACCTGCTGCACGATCGAGAGGCCCAGGCCGGATCCGGGCTTTCCGCGGGCCTCCGCCGAGCGGTAGAAGCGATCGAACACGTGGGGCAGGTCATCCGCCATGAACCCCGGGCCGTGGTCGCGCACGGTGAGTACCCCGCCCGTGAGGGTCACCTCGATGGGTTGGGAGGGGTTGTTCCACTTGACAGCGTTGTCGAGGAGGTTGGCGACGAGCCTGTTGAGGCGCTCTGGGACGCCGTCGATGACGGTGGGGGAGAGGTCCTCGAGCACCGTGATGCCCGGGTGCAGTCGGCGGATGCGCTCGATCGCGGCCGAGGCGATGTCGTCGAGGCGCACATCCTGGGCCTCGTCCTCGCGCACCGTCGTCTCGCCGGCGCGCACGATGTCGGTGACCAGAGCGGCGAGCTCGTCGGTCTGCTCCACCACGTCGCGCAGTAGGGCCGCGTGCTCCTCGGGCGGCAGGGTGCCCGGCTGCTGCAGAACCTCGATGTTGGCGCGAAGCGATGCGAGCGGGGTGCGGAGCTCGTGCGAGGCGTCGGCGACCAGGCGCCGCTGGGCCTCTGCCGATGACTCGAGTTCATCGAGCGTGCCGTTGAACACCCGCGCGAGGCGTGCGACCTCGTCGTCGCCCTGGACGGGCAGGCGTCGCGACAGGTCGCCGGCGTCTGCGAGGGCCTCGGTCTCGGCGGTGAAGTCGGTGACCGGGCGCAGCGCACGGCCGGTGACGACCCAGCCGAGGCCCGCGCCCACGGCGATGCCGGCACCAGTGACGATGAGCAGGATGATGCCGAGCCCCTGCAGCACCGACTGCACCTCATCCACCGGGCGGGCGATCTCGAGGGCCACCCCCGAGGCCACGGGCGCGGTGATGCCGCGAAGCGGCACGCCCTGCACCTCGGCGTCCCAGAAGTACGGGGGTGATGTGCCCGCGGCAACGTCGCGGTCGCGCTGGGTCACCGGGAGGCTGACGTCGTCGACGCGCTCGCCTTGTCCCCCGGGGTCGCCGTCGCGCCGCCGGTCGCCGCGGCTGGCCGCGCCGTCGCTGAGGCTGGTCCGCGGCGTGACGACCTGCGAGTAGACCTGCGGACCGCCGAAGCGGTCCCCGCGCTGGAAGATCCCGGGCGGTGGCAGGCCGCGCGGGCCCACCCGGAGGACCCTCTCCACCTGCTGGCGCAGGGAGGCGTCCACGTCGCCCTGCAGCCGCGCACGCACGGCGAGGTAGCTGGCGAGCGAGGCGGCGGCGACCGCCACGGCCACGGTAATGGCGGTGGCGATGGCGATCCTGCGGCGAATGGTCATGGGTCGCGGAGGACGTAGCCCACGCCGCGCACGGTGTGGATGAGCCGCGACTCGCCATCCTCCTCGAGCTTGCGGCGCAGGTAGCCCACGTACACGCCGAGCGAGTTGGACGTGGGACCGAAGTCGTAGCCCCACACACGCTCGTGGATGACCGAGCGGGTGAGCACCACGCGCGGATTGCGCATGAACAGCTCGAGCAGCTGGAACTCGGTGCGCGTGAGCTCGATCTGGCGCCCGCCGCGCTCGGCCGAGTGGCCCGCGATGTCGAGCGAGAGGTTGTCGAAGCGCAAGGTGGCGACATCGTCACCGGCCTGGGTGCCCGTGCGTCGCAGCAGCGCCCGCAGGCGGGCCAGGAGCTCCTGCAGGGCGAAGGGCTTCACCATGTAGTCGTCGGCGCCCGCATCCAGCCCCGCCACGCGATCGCCCACGGCGTCGCGCGCCGTGAGCATGAGCACCGGCGTGGAATCTCCCGCGGCCCGCAGCCTGCGGCACACCTCGATGCCGTCCACCCCGGGCATCATCACGTCGAGCAGAACGGCATCCGGCGCGCGC
The DNA here is from genome assembly GCA_030833665.1 of Miltoncostaeales bacterium. GTDB lineage: Bacteria > Actinomycetota > Thermoleophilia > Miltoncostaeales > Miltoncostaeaceae > SYFI01. The sequence goes on along the minus strand of JAURGT010000018.1, from coordinate 6,650 downwards.
TCGGCCAGCGACGCCAGGGCCTCGTCGCCGTCTGCAGCGAGCTCCACCTCGTACCCGGCAAGGGTGAGGGCCCGCCGCACCGCGGTGCGGACGGCCTCCTCATCATCGGCCACGAGGATCCTCACGTCACGAGTGTGCCGAACCGGGCGGGCGCGCGTCGGTTCCCGGGGCCACGCGTGCCCGGGGAACCGATCGCTGCCCCGCGGCGTGCATGGAGGCGGTCACGGACCCCAGTCGCCGCGTGGGCCGCCGTGGTGGTCGCCGCCCCGGTGGCCGCCCGGCCCCTTCTTGCCATCGGCGATGTCGTTGGCCACCTGTGTGGCCTGGGTGTCGGTGATGCTCTGGCCACGCTCGGACGCCTTGATGGTCGCCGTGATGGTGCTGATGAGGTCGTCACGGCTCATGCCCTTGGCCTCGGCGATCTGGGCGAGCGTCTTGCCCTGCGCCTCCTGCGCGTCGATCTGCTCCTCGGTCAGGCCGATCTTCTTGCCCACCGCGGCCTCGATCTGGTCCATGCCGTGCCCGCCGCGCCCGTGGTGCCCCGGGCCTCCCGGCCCATGCATGCCCGGCAGCGGGGCGTCCTTGGCGCGCTCCAGCATCTGGTCGGCCTGGGCCTGGGTAATGCGACCCGCGGCCACCTGCTCCTGCAGGCGCTCCTTCAGCACGTCGGTGAAGGCGCCCTTCACCTGGGCCGGCGTGATCTGCTCGCCGGAGCGCTGCGAGAGGGCGCTCGCGAGGTCGCCGGCCGGGTCGTCCTGGCCGCTGGTCGCGGCGAATGCGCCTGCGAGCCCCCCGCCCACGAGTACGCCGACGCCGGCGAGCACTGCGATGCGCTTGTTCCTGGTCTTCACGGTCGTCCCCCGCTGTCGGTCATCTGTGACGGGGCCCATCCTGCGGCGCCGACCTCAGGATGGGACAAGACGAACCTAAGACCCGCATAAGAATGCGGGTCGCTGCGGAACCCCGCGCCCGCTGCGCGGAACCCCGCGCCCGGTGACCGGTGCCCCCCGACCGGCGACCCGCGCCCGGGTCAGCGCGTGGTCAGGATGCCCGGCCCTCGAGCACGTCCCGCAGGCCCTCGAGGGCCTCCCGCTGGCGGTCGACGAGGCGCTCCTCCATGTCGATGGAGGGGTCCTCGTGCACGGCGTGCGTCTGCCACGCCACGCGGCAGCCCGTGTCAGTGGGCACCACGGTGAACGATGCCTCGTGCTCGGCCAGGGGCAGGCCGCCGGTGACGGCGTAGGTGTAGGTCATCGCCGCGTCGTCCCGGCTGAGGATCTCCTCGACCAGCAGCGCGCCGTCCGCGCGCGCCAGCGTGCGCACGTTCCCCTCGAGCGTGCACGTGAGGTACAGCGGGTACCACTGGGGCACCCCACACGGGTCTCCCACGAGAGCCCATGCCTCGGCGGCCGGCACCGCCACGTCGATCTCCGCGCCGAAGTCCGCGCCCATGATCATCGCCTCCCTGCCGCGCCGTGCGGCGTCGCTCGCCGGGAACTCTCGCGCATCAGGCGGCGGGTGGCCCGCGCGCCGCCATGGGCGTCTTCGGCAGGCCGCCTGTCACGAGCAGTCCGAGGAGGGCGATGACCAGCACGATGCCGAGGGCGCCGCGCAGCGACTGCAGCTTCGACGTGCTGTAGGCATCCACCACGGCGTTCACCTGATCGGGCGGGAGGCCCGCTTCGACCATCGCCTCATCCACCTGCTCCGACGACACCACCTGGATGCCCGTCGATGTGGCCTGCGTCGCCGCCGCCTGCAGGTTGGCGTCGGCGGCAGGCTCGTTGGCGAGGTTCGCGTTGAAGGTGGCGGCCAGGCCGATGAACAGCACCGATCCGGCGATGGCCACGCCAAGCGACGTGCCGAGGTTCTGCCCGGTTCCCTGGAGCCCGCCGAGCTCGCTGCTGCGCGACTCGTCCGCAGCCGACAGGTTGACGTTGGTGATCTGCGACACCGCGAGGCCGAGCCCCACGCCGATCACGGCCATGGCCAGCGCGAAGAGCGACCCGCGGGCGTCGGGCTGGATGGATCCGATGAGAAGCAGCACGCCCAGGGCCGAGAGCCCGAGCCCGAGCTGGATGAGCGTGCGCGGGGACACTCTCGTCGAGAGGCGCGACCCCACGAGGGCCATCACGAACAACGCGATGGACATCGGCAGCATGCGGAGGCCCGACTCGAAGGCGTCGAGGCCCAGCACCGTCTGCAGGTACAGCGGGAGGATGAAGAACACGCCGCCGATGACGAAGTAGAGGGTCATCTGCGACCCGAGCCCGGCTCGCAGGGTGCGGATGCCGAGGAGATCGGTGCCGAGCAGGGGCTGCCGCCCCTTCGTCACCACATGGCGCTCCCAGCCGAAGAAGGCCCATCCGATGAGGATGCCCACGAGCACGATCGGGATGACCGGCGAGAAGCCGAAGACCTCGAAGGGCGGGTCGATGGGGTGGATGATCCCCCATGTGCTCGAAGACACCAGCGCGAGCACGATGAGGACCATCGAGATGGCCGAGAGGGCGACGCCCATCACGTCAAAGCGGCTCGTCGCCGCCCTGCGCGCTCCATCGCGGATGAAGGGCGTAAGGGGGAGGATGACCACCGCGATGATGATCGTCTCGGCGCCGAACACCCACCGCCACGAGAACTCACTGGTCACCCAGCCGCCGATCAGCGGCCCCGCAGCCGCCGCGGCGCCGGCGATACCGCCGATGATTCCGAAGGCGATGGCCCGGTCGCGCCCCTCGTAGTTGACCGCGGCGAGCGCCGCGATGGCCGGGATCACCAGCACGGCGCCGAGCCCCTCGATCACCGACCAGCCAATGAAGAGCACCGTGAAGTCGGGGGCGAGCGCGGTGGTGAGGGATCCGATGCCGTAGACCACGCTGCCGATCACGAACGTGCGCCGCCTGCCGAGGCGGTCGCCGATCCCGGCACCGGCCAACATGAACCCGGCCATCGTCAGGGTGAAGGTCGCGATGGCGAGCTGCATGCTGCTCACCGTGGTGCCGAGGTCGTTCACCACCGTCGTGATGGAGACGTTCATCACCGTTGCGTCGATGACCATGACGAACTGGGCGAGGCCGAGCACGATGACGGGAAGCCACTTGCGCACGGCCTGAGGCTACGGGATTCAGCCTCCCCCGCCGCCTGCCAGGCCGGGGCCGCGATGGAGATGCGGTGGGGGTGGGCTGGGTCTGCGGCCTAGGGGCGCGCGGGGGCGGTGCGACCGCGCAGGCGGCGGTCGCGTGCCCGCATGAGCGCTGGCCGGGCGGCGACCGCGGTCGTGGCCAGGGCCACGCCCACAAGCAGATAGGCCCCGCGCGAGCCGATCGAGTCGGCGGCCAGGCCGCCGAGGGCAGCCCCGCCGGCGAGGCCGGCCATCACGAGCGTGCGACCGGCGACGCCCGCGAGGGCCTGCATCGAGCGCGGCACGCGCCGCGCCCGGGCTCCCATGAGCGTGGCGGCGCATATCGCGTTGGCCAGCATGAGCGGGGCATAGGCGAGGGCCGTGCCCATCACGCCGGGAATCATCGCCATGGCGAGAGCCGGCACCACGTAGGCGGCGCAGGCCAACACGATGATGGTCTCGTCGGCGTGGCGCCTGTCGAGGCGCGTGATGATCGGGGTGGCGAGCATCATGCAGGCCACGCCCGCGCCCAGCACGGCGGCCAGCGCCGTGCCGGATACGCCGAGGTCGTTGCGCAGGTGCGGGACGGCCAGGCTGATGGCGGCACCCGAGGCGAGGCTCCAGGCGATGCCGGTGATGGTGAGCACCCGAAGGTCGCGCGACAGGAACAGCAGGCCGAGCCCACGGCGGATCGAGGTCTTCGGGCCGTCGGGCGCGCGCTCGTCGAGGCGCGCGGATGCCAGGACGGCCGCCACGGCGGCCACCACCAGGGATCCCGCGACGAGCGACATCGCGATGCCCGCGCCCAGGACGAGCGCGAGGCCGGCGACGGCGGGCCCGCCGAAGTAGCCCAGGTTGAAGGCCTGCGCGAGTGCGGCCTGGGCGCGCATCATCTCGTCGCGCGAGGCGACCGTGGCGACGGCGCCGAACATGCCTGCGTCCACGAACACCCGCACCGATCCTATGGCGAATGCCGCGAGGTAGAGCAGCGGGATCGACAGGTCCCCCGCCGCCATGAGCACCGCGATTCCCACGGCGAGCGCTCCGCCGAGCGCGAGCGCGGTTCCGAGCAGGGGCCTGCGCGCCATCCGGTCACCGGCCAGGCCCGCGGGCGCGGCGAGCAGGAGGAACGGCACGAACGTCATCGCGAAGCCGATGGCGGCCTGAGACGCCGAGCCGCCCTGCTCGAGGATGAGCCACGGGATGATGACCGTGAGCATCCCCTGCGCAAGCGCGTGGGCTGCCTGCGTGACCAGGATCGCGCGGCCATCGCGTGACCGCAGCAGAGGATTCCTGGCATTCGCTTGCATCTGCCACGACCGTAGGTGGCCGGGGCACCCGAGTCAATTTGCGCGGGGAGTTACAAGCGCTTGTGATGGTGTGTTTGTCATGCGGGGGAGTGCAGCGTTATACATCCTGCAAAAAATGATTTTTGTACTTCGTGCAGCGAAGCACAAAGTGTCACAAATCGTGTTACAAGCAAACGTGAAAAGGTTGTGAGGATCGCCTCGGATCAGTCGCGCGGGGCGCCACGACGCACGTCCGCGGCGCCGCCCACGACATCCGACAGAGCGGCGCTGGCGGCTTCCGCGGGGGTGGACCCCGGCGCCGCGGAGTCGCTGGCGATCACCACCCGGCAGGGTGCGTGCCGCAGCACGTAGTCCACGGTGCGGCCGAAGAGCCGCTCACCCAGCCGGCGCTTGCGGGCGACGCCCATCATGATCACCTCGGCGTGTGTGCGGCGGGCCTCCTCCACGATCGCGCGTCCGGCTTGGCGGCCGTGCACCACGGTGGTGTCCACCGTGGCGCCGTACTCCTCCGCGATCTGCCGGGCGTGCGCCAGCAGTTGCTCGGCCCCGCGCTGTTCGCGCGGCATCTCGGCGTGGAGCGGCAGCTCCACGGGCACCTCCACCACGGTGATGGCGTGGATCGTCACGCCGCGGTCGGCGGCGAGCTTGCCCGCCGTGGCCATCATCTCCTCCGACGACTCGGTGGCGACGATGGGCACGAGGATGTTCGTGTAGGCGACGTCCACCTCGAGCGTGAGCTCCTGGCGCGCCATGGTGGTGGTTTGCGTCCAGGGCACGCCGATGCGCCACCGGTAGGCGATGTACATCAGGAACCCGAAGGCCATCCAGGCGATGCCCACCCAGCGTGCGTCGGGCCGCAGGATGAGCACGGCGATGAGCGCGCCACCTGTGCCGAGCACGCCGAAGACCGCGAAGAGCGGGATGCTGCGCCCGAGGAATGACACGTTGGGCCGCCCGCGATAGGGGCGCCGCATCTCCGGGCGCTTCCATCGCATCCAGATGATGGCCAGATGCGCGATGCTGAACGACAGCATGGCGCCGAAGGCATAGAGATTCGAGAGGAAGTCGGCCTGGCCCGGGATCATCACCAGGGCGGCGATCGCGCAGAAGATGACGATGGCCACGGCGGGCGTGTTGAACCGCGGATGCAATCGACGGATCGCCGAGGGCAGCTGGCGGTGATAACCCATGGCGTAGGTGAGGCGCGACACCCCGATGACGCCCGCGTTGGTGGCGATGATCAGGATCGTCGCGGCGAGGATTCCCACGAAGCCCTCGACCAGTGCCTGCCAGATTCCCGTGAGGCCGAACTGGCTCACGATGCCCAGGATCGGGTCGCCGGCGTAGGTGGTGCCGAGCTCCGTCGCGTAGCTGCCGTCCGGCTGCTGGGTGACGGGCAGGGCCGACAGCGCCACGATGGGGATGAGCGCGTACATGACCAGCACCGTGATGACCGTGGCGCGGATGGAGGCCGGGATCGTGCGCTCCGGCACCTGGGCTTCCTCGGCCATGTTCGAGATGGTCTCGATGCCCGTGTACGCGATCATCGCGAGCGTGACGCCGATGATCACGTTGGTCCACGTGGGCGCGACGCCCCACACGATGTTGTCCCACACCTGCGTGGGCGAGAACACCACGAAGAGGCCGACGATCACCAGCAGCACCTGGGTGCCGAGGTCGAGGAGCGCGAGGCCGATGTTGAGCTTTGCGGCCTCCTTGATGCCCACGATGTTGAGCACGGCGATGAGCCCCACCACGCCGATGCCCACGATCACATCCCACGGGTTGGTGCGCAGCGGCTCCCAGAACACGCCGAGGTAGTGGGGCACGAAGAACGCCGAGATGGCGATCGTGATGATGTAGTTGAGCATCTGGCCCCAGGCCGCCCCGAAGGCCGCGCCCTCGTTGAACGCCTGGCGCGCGAACGACGACGAGCCCCCGGCCTCGGGGAACATCGCCGTGCCCTCGGTGTACGTGACGGCCGTGGCAGCGAAGATGAGCCCGGCGAACAGGAAGACCAGTGGCGTGAGGCCCAGGGCGTAGGCCGCCACGAGGCCAAGCGCGTAGTAGATCGACGAGCCGACGTTCCCGTATGCCGTGGCCCACAGCCCGGGAACCCCGACGACGCGCTCCATCCTCTCGCGCCTACGGCGCCGGATGGCCACTTTCTACCTCTGCCTCATTCGGCGCGGCATCGTACTCCCGCGCGGGTAGCATCG
>JAURGT010000017.1 GCA_030833665.1 Miltoncostaeales bacterium | reverse complement strand
CACCTCGAGCTCGGCCTGCCGGCAGATGAAGCTGAGCGACGCATTGGGGCGCAGCACGCCGGGCAGCAGCCCGCTCTCGCAGAGGATCTGGAAGCCGTTGCAGATGCCCAGCACCTTGCCGCCGCCTACCGCGTGGGCCTTCACCGCGCCCATGATGGGCGTGCGGCTGGCCAGCGCACCGGGGCGCAGGTGGTCGCCGTACGAGAAACCGCCGGGTATCACCACCGCGTGCGTGCCGTCGGGCAGCGCCCCGTCTTCATGATGCGTGAACACCGGCTCGGCGCCCACGCCTTCCACCGCGCGCGCCGCGCTCTCGTGGTCGAGGGTGCCCGGGAACCTCAGCACCGCCACCCGGGCTGCGCTCACCCGGGCACCTCCACCGAGTAGTCCTCGATCAGGTCGTTGGCCAGCAGGTCCTCGCACATCTTCGTGGCCTGGCCCGCGGGGTCGCCGCCGCCGATCTCGAGCTCGATGCGCTTGCCCACGCGCACGTCGCTCACCCCGGCGAAGCCCATGTGGGCGAGCGCGCCCTGCACGGCCTGCCCCTGGGGATCGAGCACCCCCTTCTTCGGCATGACGGTGACGACGACCAGGGTCATTCAGCGGCCTCCTTGAGCCATTCATCAAACGAGCGACCGGTGATGCGCTCGTATGCCTCCACGTACCGCTCGCGCGTGCCGGCCACCACGTCGGCCGGAAGCTCGGGCCCGGGCGGCGAGTGATCCCACCCGCTCTGATCGAGCCAGTCGCGTAGGTACTGCTTGTCGAACGAGGGGGGAGAGGTTCCGGGCTGCCAGGTGTCGGCCGGCCAGAAGCGGGAGGAGTCGGGAGTGCACACCTCGTCGGCCAGCGTGAGCGAGCTTCGAACGGCAACCCCCGTGTCAGTCACCGTTCCGGTGCCAGACACGTCGCTGCCAGACGCGCCACCGCCCGCATGGTGACTGTCGCCAGAAGGGTGACTGTCACCGGGGTTGGGCGCCACTCCCATCTCGAACTTGGTGTCGGCCAGGATGATCCCCGCCTTGGCGCAGTCGGCCGCTGCCCGCTCGTACACGGCGATGCTCACGCTCTCCATCTCGGCGGCGAGCTCGGGCCCCACGGTGGCCACCACGTCGTCCATGGTGATGTTCTCGTCGTGCTCGCCCACCTCGGCCTTGGCGGCCGGGGTGAAGATGGGCTCCGGAAGCCGGTCGGCCTGCTCCAGCCCGGGGGGCAGGGCAACGCCGCTGGTGGCGCCGGTGGCCTGGTAGTCGCGCCAGCCGCTTCCGATGAGGTAGCCGCGCACCACGCACTCCACGGGCAGCATGTCCAGCGCCTTCACCAGCATCACCCGGCCGGCGAGCTCCTTCTTCCTCCAGCCGTCGGGCATCTCGCTCAGCCGCCAGCCCAGCAGGTGACCCGGCACGAGGTCGGCCATGCGCGCGAACCAGTGCACGCTGAGCCCGGTGAGCACCTGCCCCTTGCCGGGGATCTCCGTGGGCATAACCACGTCGTATGCGGAGATGCGGTCGCTGGTCACCATCACCAAGCGGCCGTCGCCGACGTCGTGGACCTCCCGGACTTTCCCCCGGAGGATCAGGCTCACAGCGCCTCGACCCTCTCGAACACCTCGTCCACGTGCCGCAGGTGGTGCGACGGGTCGAACATGGCGTCGAGCCTGGCGGGGTCGATCTTGCCCTGCACGTCGGGGTCGGCGGCGAGCAGGTCCTTGAGCGACTGCCCGGTGTCCCAGGCGGTCATGGCGTTGCGCTGCACGGCGGCGTAGGCCTCTTCCCGCGTGAGGCCCTCCTCCACCAGCCCCAGCAGCACGCGCTGGCTGAACACCAGGCCGTAGCTGCTGTCGAGCACCTGCTGCATGCGGTCGGGGCGGATGACCAGGCCATCCACCAGCTTTGTGGTGGTGGCCAGCAGGTAGTCGAGCAGCGTGTAGCTGTCGGGCAGGATCACCCGCTCCACGGATGAGTGCGAGATGTCGCGCTCGTGCCACAGCGCAACGTCCTCCATGGCGGGCAGCGCGTTGGCGCGGATCACGCGGGCCAGGCCCGTGATGCGCTCGGCCGTGATGGGGTTGCGCTTGTGCGGCATGGCCGACGAGCCCTTCTGCCCCTTGCCGAAGGCCTCCTCGGCCTCGCGCACCTCGGTGCGCTGCAGGTGGCGCACCTCCACGGCCAGGCGCTCCAGCCCGCTGGCGGCGATGGCCATGGCCGTCACCACCTCGGCGTGGCGGTCGCGGGGAATCACCTGGGTGGCCACGGGCTCGCACTGCAGCCCGAGCTCCAGCATCACCTCGGCCTCCACGCCGGGCTCGAGCATGGCGTAGGTGCCCACCGCGCCGCTCAGCTTGCCGAAGGCGATCTGCTCGTGCGCCACGCGCAGGCGATCCTCGTTGCGCCGGCTCTCCAGCGCAAAGCCCGCCAGGCGCAGCCCGAACGTGGTGGGCTCGGCGTGCACGCCGTGTGTGCGCCCCACGCAGAGGGTGTCGCGGTGCTCCAGCGCCCGCGCCTTCAGCGCCTGGGTAAGAGCCGCCTGGCCCTCCACGATGATCCGGCCGCTCTGCACCATGGCCAGCGCCAGCCCGGTGTCCAGCACGTCGCTGCTGGTCATGCCGTAGTGGATCCACCGGCTCGCCGGGCCGATGTTCTCGTTCACGTTGGTGAGGAAGGCCACCACGTCGTGGTTGGTGGTCTTCTCGATCTCCAGCGTGCGCTCCACGCTGAAGGCGGCCTTCGACTCGATCTCGGCCAGGTCCTCCGCCGGAATCACCCCGCGGCGCGCCCACGCGCGGCACACGGCGAGCTCCACGTCGAGCCACCGCTGCAGCTTGGCCTCGTCGGTCCAGATGGCGGCCATCTCGGGCCGTGAGTACCTCGGAATCATCCGCCCATCCCCGCGGCGATGTCGCGCCGCATCTGCATGCCGTCGAAGTGGATGAGCGCGGCCGCCTCGTAGGCGCGACCACGCGCCTGCTCCACGTCGTCGCCCAGGGCCTGCACGGCCAGCACGCGGCCGCCGCTCGTCACCAGCTCGCCGTCAGCGTTGATCGCCGTGCCCGCCTGGAACACCTCGGCGCCCGTGGCCTGGGCCTCGGCGATTCCGGTGATCACATCTCCCGTGCGCGGGTCGCCCGGGTAGTTGGCCGCGGCCAGCACCACGGCCACCGATGCCCCGGGCGCCACGTCGACGGGCTTGTCGGCCAGCCCGCCCGCGGCGGCGGCGAGAAGCACCGCTCCCAGGTCGCCGTCCACGCGGGGAAGCAGGGCCTGGGTCTCGGGGTCGCCGAAGCGCACGTTGAACTCCAGCACCTTGGGCCCGCCGGGCGTCATCATGATCCCGGCGTACAGCACCCCGCTGAAGGGCATGCCGCGGCGCGCCATCTCGGCGATCACCGGGCGGTGCACCTCGTCCACCAGCTGGTCGGCCAGGTGGTCGGAGATGTCCGGCACGGGGGAGACTGACCCCATGCCGCCGGTGTTGGGCCCGGTGTTGCCCTCGCCGATGGGCTTGTAGTCGCGCGCGGCGGGGAATCGCGCGACGGCCGTGCCGTCGCTGATGGCCAGCAGCGACACCTCGGGGCCCGTGAGGCCCTCCTCCACCACCACGGTGCGGCCGGCGTCGCCGAACACGCCGTCATCCAGCATCGACTCCAGCGCCTCGCGGGCCTCGGCATCGCTGTGGGCGATCACCACGCCCTTGCCCGCCGCCAGCCCGTCGGCCTTGACGGCCACCGGCAGGCCGAACTCGGCAACCGCGGCCATGCCGGCGTCCACCGAGGTGACGGTCTCGCTGCGGCCGGTGGGAACCCCCGCCGCCAGCATGATCTCCTTGGCGAACGCCTTGCTGCCCTCGAGCTGCGCCGCGGCCTTCGACGGCCCCAGCACTGCCACGCCCGCCGCGCGAAGGTCGTCGGCCAGCCCCGCCACCAGCGGTGCCTCGGGGCCCACCACCACCAGGTCCACGCTCTCGCCGGTGGCCAGCGCCACCAGCCCGGCATGGTCGCTCAGGGGGATGTCCCGCACCTCGGCGTCGGCCGCGATGCCCGGGTTGCCCGGCGCTGCGAACACGGTCCAACCGGTCGTCGCGAGCGCGCGCACCAGCGCGTGCTCGCGTCCTCCGCTCCCCACCACCAGTGCTCGGCGCGCCACGTGGCCACCCTACCAATGGGGTCCACGGCTGGCGGCGGCGGCAGGGGCGCCATGATTCGCCGTAGGCGGAGCCTCCGCACACGGGATACGTATCCGCGTCCCGTCGCCGCAGCCCGCCATGTCCATGCCCTGACCCCGGTACGTTGCCTGCCGTGCACGCGCTCGAGATAACCGACCTCACCAAGGTCTATGACGACGGCACCGAGGCGCTGGCCGACCTCTCCCTGGTGGTGCCTGATGGCGGGTTCCACGGGCTGCTGGGGCCCAATGGGTCAGGCAAGAGCACGCTCATCGGCATCGTCACCGGGCTGGTGCGCGGGCCGGCAGGGCACGTGCGGGTGTTCGGGCACGACGCCGTGGCCGACCCGCGTCGCGCACGCACTCTGGTCGGCCTCGCGCCGCAGGAGGTGCACCTCGACCGCTTCCTCACCGCCCGCGAGGTGCTGTCGTACCACGGGCGCTACTTCGGCATGCAGAAGGCCGACGCCGAGGCGCGGGCCGACGAGCTGCTGGCCGCCTTCGACCTCGAGGGCAAGGCCGGCACGCGCCCGCACCGGCTGTCTGGGGGAATGCGCCGCCGGCTGCTCATCGCCCGCGCGCTGGTGCACCGCCCGCGGCTGGCGATACTCGACGAGCCCACCGCGGGGGTGGACCTCGAGCTGCGCCAGGACCTCTGGAAGTACCTCAGCCGCCTGCGCGACGAGCAGCGCACGTCGATCCTTCTCACCACGCACTACCTGGAGGAGGCCGAGGCGCTCTGCGACCGCATCTCGATGATCCAGGGCGGCCGCATCGTGGCCGAGGGCACCGTGCCCGAGCTCATCGACCGCTTCGGCGGCCCTCGCCTTGAGGATGCCTACCTGCGCGTGATGCGCGGCGCGGCGGCGGGGGTGGGCTCATGAGCCCGGGCGCGCCCAGACCGGCGCCGGGAGATGGGGCGGGGGCGGCGGCCACCGTGCCCGACAGTCGCCTCGGCGAGTCCGAGCTTCGCGCCGCCTCGCGGCGGGGCACCGCGGCGCTATCGGGTCGCGAGGTGCGGCGGGTCACCAAGCTCTGGACGCAGACCATCTTGCCGCCGGTGGTCACCGCCGTGCTGTTCATGGCGGTGTTCGGCGGGGCGCTCGGCGGCGAGCTGCGGCAGGTGTCGGGCATCCAGTACCTGTGGTTCATCCTGCCCGGGCTGCTGGTCACCACCGTGTCGGGGCAGGCGTTCGCCAACGCGTCCACAAGCCTCTACCAGGCGCGCAACGAGGGCTACATCGACGACGTGCTGTCGTCGCCGCTGCGCTCTGCTGAGGTGGTGCTGTCGTACATGGTGGGCGGGCTCTACCGGGGCTGGATCACCGCAGGAATCGTGGCCGCATGCGCGCTGCCCTTCGTGGAGGGCGTGGAGAACTGGCTGCTGGCGATCGTGGTGCTCATGCTCACCGGCATCATCTTCAGCGCGCTGGGGGTGATCACCGGCATCTGGGCCGATTCGTTCGACCAGCAGGCGTTCATCGCCGCGCTCATCATCACGCCGCTCGCCCTGCTGGGCGCGGTGTTCTACAGCGTCGAGACCCTCTCCGAGCCCTGGCGCACCCTCACGATGTTCGACCCCATCTACTACCTGGTCGACGCCGAGCGCGCGGGCATCACGGGCCTGCACGAGAGCGCCGTGTGGCTGTCGGTGCTGGTGGCGGCCGTCGTCGCCGTGGTGGTCACGCTCTGGGCCGTGCGCATGTTCCGCACGGGGCGCCGGCTCAGGCCGTAGCAATCCACCAGAACCGCTTGACACCGTGTTGCGGCGGTCCCGTTGAGGCATAGGGTGTGACGGCCCCCACCTGAGGAGGAGGGATCACCATGACCACCACACCGTCGGGCGCTACGGCCGTCCTGGTCGACCGGCTGTTCGACATCGCCGACGACCAGGGCCTGGCCCGTGCCCTTGAGGGACTGTCACCGGACATCACGTGGACGCAGTACGACATCGACAATCGCCCGGCCGCCCCGCAGATCGCGCATGGGCGCGCAGAGGCCGAGGTGCTGCTGCGGAAGGGCATGGCCCCGGGCATGACCCATCGCGTCGTCCGCTTCATGGAGAGCGACGACGACGTCGCATGCCACGTGGAGTGCGCGTATCCGGATGGGGCGAAGGTGGAGTGCACCTACCTCATGACCGTGCGTGATGGACTCGTGACCGACGTCCTGGGCACCATGAGCTGGGACGGCTGATCGCGGGTCCCCCGTGCCTCCCGGGCGTCCGTGGACCCGAGAGGCGCGGGGGATGATTCCGTCCGCCGCCTACAGCTCCACGGCGTCGATCACCTCATGCCGGCCCTGGCCGGTGCCGATGAGGGTGATCGGCACGCCGGTGAACTGGGCGATGCGCTCTACGTAGGCCTTGGCCCGCGGGGGGAGGTCGTCGAGGCTCGTGACCCCGACGATGTCCTCGTCCCAGCCCTCCATCGCCTCGTACACCGGGGTGCACGAGTGGAAGTCGCTCTGGTGCCAGGGGAAGTCGGCGGTCTCGGTGCCGTCGGGCTTGGTGTATGCCGTGCACAGCTTCACCTCGGACAGGCCCGAAAGCACGTCGAGCTTGGTGATGCCCAGCTGGGTCATCCCCGACACCCGCACGGCGTAGCGCAGCGCCACGAGGTCGAGCCATCCGCAGCGCCGCGCGCGCCCGGTGGTGGTGCCCACCTCGTGGCCTACCTCGGCCATGTGGCGGCCGGCGTCGTCGGCGATCTCGGTGGGGAAGGGCCCCTCGCCCACGCGGGTGGTGTACGCCTTGGTGATGCCCAGCACGTGGTCGATGCGCGTGGGTCCCACGCCGGTGCCGGTGCATGCCGCGCCCGCGGTGGGGTTGCTGCTGGTCACGAACGGGTAGGTGCCGTGGTCGATGTCGAGCAGGGTTCCCTGCGCCCCCTCGAACAGCACCGTCTTGCCGTCGCGGATCGCCGTGTCGAGGATCAGCGAGGTATCGGCGATGTAGGGCTGGATGCGCGGCGCCAGCGCCAGCACCTCGTCGGCCACCGCGTCGGCATCGAGCGGTGGCTCGCCGTAGATCTTCTCGAGCACCTCGTTCTTGGCCTCGAGCGCGATGGCGATCTTGCGGCGCAGGATGCTCGGGTCGAGCAGGTCCTGCACGCGGATGCCGATGCGCGCAGCCTTGTCCATGTAGGCGGGGCCGATGCCGCGCCGCGTGGTGCCGATCGAGAGCTTGCCCAGGCGGATCTCGCTCTGGGTGTCCAACTGCACGTGGTACGGCATGATCAGGTGCGCGGCGCCCGAGATGCGCAGGTTCGAGGTGTCGACCCCCCGCTCCTCGAGCTGGTCGAGCTCCTTCACGAGCACGAAGGGATCCACCACCACGCCGTTTCCGATGATGCAGAGCGTGTCGGGGTAGAGGATTCCGCTGGGGATCAGGTGCAGCGCGTAGGTCTGGTCGCCGGCCACGATCGTGTGGCCCGCGTTGTTGCCTCCCTGGTAGCGCGCCACCACGTCGCTGCGCTCCGCCAGCAGGTCAACGACCTTGCCCTTGCCCTCATCGCCCCACTGGGCTCCGATCACCACCGTTGCCGGCATCCACGTCCTTCGCCCGTCGCGTTCCTGCATGACTCGGCCCGCGTCGTGGCGGGCCGGGAACCGCTGGAATGATAGGCGAACCAGGCCCGAAAGCAGGTGCGCCCGGATCGCCGGGTTCCGAGCCGGCGATCCGGGGGCATGAATACCCGTGAATCACGGGGGTCCCGCGGGCCCGGGGGACCAGCTGCCTCCTGAAGCCCGCGGGATCAGACGCCCGGGGGCTTCAGGACGCGCTGACGCATCGTGTACCGGTACGGGGTGGCGAACAGCAGGCCCACGTTGTCCCACAGAGTGCCCTGGAAAGCCCACGACCGGGCCGGGTGCGCGGCGTGCCCTAGGAGAGAATGCCGGTGCGGCGCGCGATGGCCGCGGCCTCGGTGCGGTTGCGCGCCCCGAGCTTGAGGTAGGCGTTATGCAGGTGGAACTTCACCGTGCGCTCGGCCACGCCCAGCGCGCCGGCGATCTCGGCGTTGTCCTGCCCGTCCGCTGCCAGGCGCAGCACCTCGAACTCGCGCGGCGTCAGATCGACGGGTCGGCCGCGCGACCCGTCCTCGTGCGGCACGGTCACCAGCCCGTCCATCGCGCGGCGGATGATCCCGGGCAGGTCGGCGATGTCGGACGTCTTGGGCACATAGGCGCGGGCGCCGAGTGCCATCAACTGCTCCACGCGCTCGCGATCCCACACCCGCGAGAAGGCCACGATGGTGATGTCGGGTCGGTGGTCGGCCACATGGGCGAGCGCGTCGATACCGTCGTTGGTGCGCAGCCAGGGCTCGGCCACCACCACCGCGCAGCTGCACGACTCCATGTGCGCGAGCAGTTCCGCCCCCGTGGACGCCTGAATGCACACGACGAACCCCGCTACGGCGTCGAGCCCCGCCGCGAGCGCAGCCCGCGAGAACGGGTACTCATCGAGCACTGCGACGCGTACTACCTGTTGGGCGTGGCCACGCCCCCCGTGTGGCTGGGGAGACATCTCCCCGCGCAGACTACTCCTGCCATTTCAGGCCGATGGATGATTCGCGGGTCACCGCCCGCGCCGTGTGCGCCCCCTACCCCAGCATCCCTGCTCGCGCTGCCTCGTGGCTGGCCTGCGTGCGGTTGTGCACGCCGAGCTTGCGGTAGGTGTTGGCCAGGTGGAACTTCACGGTCTGCTCGCTCACGAACAGCTCATGGCCGATCTCGGCGTTCGACATCCCGCGCGCGGCGAGCCTCAGCACCTCGCGCTCGCGGGCCGTCAGGGCCTCCCGCCCGCCCGTGCGGCCAGTGCCGGCGGGGCGCATCTCGGCACCGAGGGCCGACTGGCGCACCAGTGCCGGCAGGTCGCCCAGGGGCGTGGTCTTGGGCAGGTGGGTGCTGATCCCCGCGCTCATGGTCTCTGCCACGTGGGCGTCGTCCCACATCCGCGACAAGGCGATGGTGGTGATTTCCGGGTGCTCGCGCGCGAGCATTGCCGCCAGCGCCAGACCGTCCCCGCTGCGCATCCACGGCTCGAGTATGACCACGTCAGGGTGCGCGTCGTCCAACTGCGCGAGCGCATCTTGGCCGGACGTGGCGGTCATCACCACCTCCATCGAGGAGGACTCGGCGATCACCTGCGCCACGCCCTCCATCTGGGCCGGGTATTCATCGACAATCGCCACGCGCAGGCGTTCCGGCGTGTCGGGGGCGGTTGCCCCTGCGGTGGGGGTAATCGTGCTGGTCATGTTGTGGTTCCTCTCCGGGCAGTTGATGGGGCCACGGGTAGTGCATCAGCTGATGGCCCGGCTCGGAACCAGCGCCCGGTCAGGTGGGGGCTGCCCATGCGGACAGGTAGGTTCCGTGCCCACATTCCGGCCCGCCCCCGGGAATCGTCAGGGCGGCTAGCGCCCGTCGCGGTCGGACGCCAGGCTGCCGAACTTGGCGTACGTGCCCATGAAGGCCAGCTTCACGCGGTCGGTGGGGCCGTTGCGGTGCTTGGCCACGTTGACCTCGGCGATGCCCTTGCTCTCGCTATCGGGCTCGTAGTAGTCGTCGCGGTAGATGAGCAGCACCATATCGGCGTCCTGCTCGATGGCTCCCGACTCGCGCAGGTCGGAGAGCATCGGCCGCTTGTCGTTGCGGGAGTCAGGCGAGCGGTTGAGCTGCGACACCACCACGATCGGCACGTCGAGGTCTCGAGCCATCATCTTCAGGCCACGCGAGATTGCCGAGATCTCCTGAACCCGGTTCTCGTCGCGTCGGCGCAGCAGGGGGGAGCCTTCCATGAGCTGGATGTAGTCGACCACCACGAGCCCAAGCCCCTCGCGCGCTTTTAGGCGCCGGGCCTTGGTGCGCATCTCGGTGACGGTCATGCCCTCGGAGTCGTCAATGAAGATGGGCGCCTTCGACAGCCGGTCGGCGGCCTGGCTCACGCGCGGCCAGTCGTCGGCCGAGAGCCGGCCGCTGCGCATGCGTGATGCGTCGACCATCGCCACCGAGCAGAGCATGCGCTGGGTCAGCTCCTCGCCGCTCATCTCGAGGCTGAAGATCGCGACGGTCTTCTCCTCGGTGAGCGCCACGTGCTCGGCCATGCAGAGGGCGAGGGCCGTCTTGCCCATCGAGGGTCGCGCCGCGATGACGATGAGGTTTGACGCACGGAACCCACCGGTGAGCCGGTCGAGGTCCTCGAACCCGGTGGGCAGGCCGGTGACCTCCGAGCCATGCTCGCTGGCGGCCACCAGGCGCTCCATGCTGCTCATCACGAGTGTGTTGGTGCCCACGAAGTCGCCGCGCGTGCGCTTCTGCGTGAGGTCGTAGATGAGGTCCTCCGCGCGCTGCACCATGTCGGTGGTCTCGCCCTCGCGCTCGGCGACCAGCACCTCGATCTCCTGGCCCACCTGCAAGAGGCGCCGCTGGGTGGCGGTGTCGCGAACGATCTCCGAGTACGAGCGGTACGACGCCGCGATGTAGGGCGTGGTCATGAGGTCGAGCACGGCATCCCGCCCGCCCGCCATGTCGAGGTCACCGTTCTTCGTGAGCTGCTCGATCACGGTGATGGGCTCGATGGGCTCGCCCACCCCGAAGAGCTCGGTGATCGCGTTGAAGATGCGCCGGTGGCCCTCGCGGTAGAAGTCCTCGTGGGTGACGAGCGCCATCGCCTCGGCGATGTTGTTCTGCGGGCCATCGATGAGCGAGGCCAGCAGGAGCTCCTCGGCCTCGACGTTCTGCGGCGGCGGAATGTGCCCGCCGCCGACCGGTGCGGGAGGCGCCGCCTGACGGCGGGCGACCGCTCCGGCCTCAGAGCTCATTCGTCGAGCAGCGGCGAGACGATGGTCTTGACCTCTGCCGTGCCGGCTTCGCCGAGGTCGACCGGCACCTCATAGGTGCCCGTGGTGCGGATGGGCGGATCGACGGTGATGTGGCGCCGGTCGATGCGCACCTCGCGCGCCTCGAAGATCGCGTCTGACACATCGCCCGAGGTGATGGACCCGAAGAGGCGCCCGTCCCCGCCGGCCTTGGCCTTGAGCGTGAGGATCGTGCGACCCAGCAGGTCGACCAGCGCGCGGTCCTCCGCGAGCTTCTTCTCACGCGCGGCGGCGCGCTGCTCCTGGGTGCGCTGCACCTCGGCGATGCGCGCCGGGGTAGCCGCCTCCGCGAGCCCGCGGGGCTCGAGGTAGTTGCGCATGTAGCCGCGCGCCACGTTGACCACGGACCCGGCGTGGCCGAGCCCCTTGACGTCTTCGATGAGGATCGCCTGCATCAGTCAGTTCCTAGAACGGGATGTCGTCGTCCCCGGCGGGATCCGGGGCCGGTGATGAAAGGTCACTGGTGTCCACCGGCAGGTCGCCGCCGGGGCTGACGGGCGCGGCCTGCGACTGCCAGCCGCCTCCGCCTCCGCCTCCGCCCTCGCCGCCTTCGCGGCTGTCGAGGAAGAAGACGTCGTTGGCCACGATGTCGACGCTCTGGCGCTTGGCGCCGTCCTGGGACTCCCACTCGCGCCACTGCAGCCGGCCATCGATGCCGATGCGCCGACCCTTGGCCATGTAGTTGGCCACGGTCTCCGCCTGGCGACCGAAAACGCTGACGTCGAAGAAATTCGGCTTGTCCACCCACTGGCCGCCCTCGTCGCGGGCGCGGCCGTTGACGGCGATGCGCAGCGAGGCCACGGCGTCGCCCGAGCGCAGGTGGCGCAGCTCGGGGTCACGGGTGAGGCGACCGATGAGGGTCACGCGATTGAGATCGGCGGGCACTTGGGCTCCTCGGAAGGGGTTGCGCGACTAGCGGTCGCGCCGGCGGCCGCCGCCACCCGGGCCGCCACGACGCCCGCCCCGGGGGCGCTCCTCGCGCTCCGGACGCTCATCGATGGGCTCGGGGACGCCGTTGGCCTGCACGGTGGCCAGCTCGGCCTCGGTGAGGCGGAACGGCATCGCGCGCAGCACGACGTCCTTGCTGATGGCCAGCACGCGGCTGATCTCGTCGAGCACCTCGGGAGAGGTCTGGCAGGTGACGACCACGTACATGCCGTCAGCCTGCTTGCGTACCGGGTAAGCGATCTTGCGGCGTCCCCACTCGGCGACGTCGTCGACCGTGCCGCCGCCATCCTCGATGAGCGAGCGCACGCGCGAGACGATTTCTGCGTGCTGCTCCCCGTCAACCTCGGGGTTGAGGATGATCATGATCTGGTACGCGGTGATCGCCGGTCCTCCGGTGTTGGTCTGTGATGCTCGTCAGGTCGGCCGCACGCAATGGCCGGGGGATCGCAGTGCGTCCCACCCGGCCGCGGCAGGCCGGAGACTATAACAGCGCCTCGCGCCCGATCCCCGACGTTCGTGCCAGACCTCGCGCGGACTCGTGACGCCGCACGCGGTGCAACCATGACAGCCATGCATCGACGCCCTCGCCGCCGCCCCGGTCGCCCGTCCCGAGCCCTCGCGGGCGCTGCGATCGTCGGCGTCGCGCTCGCGGGGTCGGCCCTCGCCGCCAGCGGGTCCGCGGCGGCGCAGCCACCCGGAGCATCCAGCACGCCCTCTGTCCAGTCGGTGAGGTTCCTCGTGAAGGGCGACTGGGGCACCGGCAGCAGCGCGCAGGCGGCTATCAGCAAGCGCATGTGCGCAAGCCACGCGGCCAGGCCCGCGTCGTTCATCCTCACCACCGGCGACAACTTCTACTCGCCCGACGGCACCGCCACCCGTTCCACGTTCGACCGCCCTGAGGCCTGCCTTCTGGCCACGGGCCTCCCCTGGCGCGCCACGTGGGGCAACCACGACATCGGCGGCACCTCCACGGCCACGCGCCTCGGCACCCCGAAGCGCTGGTACTCTTTCGCGCAGGGGCCCCTGCGCGTGATCGTGCTCGACGGCAACCAGCCGTCCTCATCGGCCCAGTTGGCGTTCCTCAGGCGCACGCTCGTGCGGGCGAAGGAACCCGTGCGCGTGGTGTCCATCCACCAGCCGCCCTACACGGCGGGGCTGCACGCCCCCGATACCACCCAGCAGCGCCTCATGGTGCCGCTCTTCCGCAAGCACGGCGTATCGCTGGTACTGAGCGGCCACAACCATTCATACGAGCGCATCGTGAACCGGGGCATCACCTACATCGTGTCGGGCGGCGGCGGGGCGCAGGTGTACCCGTGCGTGCGCCTGCCCGCAGGCCTCGCGAAGTGCACACCGCAGTACAACTTCCTCGAGGTCGACGCCACAGCCGCTGCCATCGCCGTGCGCGCGGTGCGCCGCGACGGCTCGACTCTGGAGTCGGTGAGCGTGCCAGTGCGCACCCCGTCGGGCAGGTGACGGCGCGCACACCGGCTGCAGCGCCTGCCGCAATCTGGGGCTACGGGAGGATCGCCGCCTCGGCGCGCCCCTCGTGCGTGGCATCGGCCCAGGCATCGGCGATGCGAACCGTGAGTCGTCTCACCACCGCGGCGGCGTGATCACACTCGCCGGGCGTCACCGCGCCCGGCTCCATCCTGAGTGCGGCGTCGATGGCGCGCCCCATGGTGATGGGGCCAGAGAGGGCATCCTCCGCGGATGATCCGGCAGTGCCGTGCGCGTGGCCGTATGCCTGCGCCTGAGCGAGTCCCTCGGCGAGCCGGCCGGTGCGCAGGGCGTGCGCCACCACCAGCACCCAGTCAACGGCAGCGCGGCGCCGCTCGTGCGCGGGCAGGTGACCAAAGCCCTGCCCGCCCGCCCCGGCCATCTCGTCGTCCGCGATCATGGCCACCCGATCGGCGCGGCTCACGAGAACGTCTGCCAGCCCGGGATCAGGCGCGAACCATGTGGAGCGCTCCTCCCGCGGCACCCCCGGGTCGGGGCGCTCGGCGAGCCACTCCGCGAGGGCGTCGGGGTTGAACCGCCGGTGCCCGCCGGCGGTACGCACGTGCGGCACGCTGCCGTCGGCCGCCCAGGCGCGCAGGGTGCTCGTGCTCACGCCAAGCGCGCGGGCGGCGCCCGAGATGGAAAGCCACGGCCGGTCCTGCCGCTCGCGCGCACCGATGGTGCCGTCAGGCCGCACTGAGGGCGTCCTCCCGGGCCTCGGCCCGCGACCGGCGACCTGCCGCGAGCCCCGCGGCGGCTCGCCACGAGAGTCGGTCCATCGCCTGCCGGACCGCATCCACCTCATGATGCGACAGCCCCACGGCATGCAGACGCCGCTCCACGGAGCACGCGAGCGCGAGCCACTCGCCCACCGGCTGCGTGGCGGGCAGTCCGGCTGCGCCGTGGCGGAATGCCTGCCACTCGGCCTCGCGCAGGCATCCTGAGAGATCGCCGACGTCGAGCGCGTCGGCCAGGTCGGCGAGTTGGTCCTCCATGCGCGCGCGCCGCGCTGTAGTGCGCCGGTGCGAGAGTTGCTGGCCGTCGGCCATGAGCGCAAGGGCCTCGTCCACGATGGCCCCGGCATCGTCGGTGAGCACGTGCGCGGGGCGGGGCAGGCGCTCCACGCGCCCGGCCACCAGCTTCGGGCCGCGCCCCGACGGCTGCGCAGGAAGCTCTCCGCCACGCTCTGCCATCCACTCGCGCAGCCGCTCGCGGTCGAAGCGCCTATGTCCCCCCGGCGTGCGCTCATGCGGCACCAGATCGTCGGCCGCCCATGCCCTGAGCGATGACACGCTCACCCCGAGCAGGCGAGCGGCGGCGGATACCGAGAGCTGTTCACCGCTGCATGTCGCCGTACCGTGCGCCATGTAGGCGAGTATCGATCCGTGGCGCCGAGAACGCCACGGTCGTTCCGGTGGGCCCGCCCCACCCATGCGGGTGGGAGCCCTAGCCGGCGCCTCCCGTGGCCAGGCGCACCACGTCCTCCGGCGTGTCGGCCAGGTGGATGCGCGCGAGGTCGTCCTCGTCGACCCAGCCCTCGCCGAGGGTGGTCTCGCGCATCCAGTCGATCAGCCCGTGCCAGTGGGCGCTGCGGTAGAGCACCAGCGGGAAGTCGCGCACCTTGCCGGTCTGGATGAGCACGAGCGCCTCGAAGAGCTCGTCGAGTGTGCCGAAGCCGCCGGGCATCACGACGAAGGCCTCGGAGTACTTGACGAACATCGTCTTGCGCACGAAGAAGTAGCGGAAGTCCACGCCGAGGTTCACGTAAGGGTTGCGATACTGCTCGTGCGGCAACTCGATGTTGAGTCCCACCGACAGCCCGCCGCCCTCGGACGCGCCCTTGTTGGCGGCCTCCATGAGGCCGGGGCCGCCACCGGTGATGACGGCCCGCCCCTCGCGGGCGAGCAGCCGGCCGATCTCCACGGCCGCTGCGTAGTCGGGGTCATCTGGGGGCGTGCGCGCCGATCCGAACACGCATACCGCCGGCCCTACGCGAGCCAGCAGGTCGAAGCCCTCCACGAACTCCCCGAGTATCCGCAGCGCACGCCACGGGTCGGTGGAGACGAAGTCGGGCTCGGGGCCCTGCAACAGCGCGAGGTCGGCGTCGCGTACCCGTTCGGTGCCGGGGCCCCGCGTGGTGATGCGCCCGCGGCGCTTCGGCTGGTCGGCCATCAGTCCACTCCCGTGTCGAGGGCGGCCATCACCTCGCGTGCGCGTGCGCGGATGGCCGGGATGTCCTGCCTCTTCTCGAGGTTGCGCATCGAGAGCGACATGCGGGGATTCTGCCCGAGCCGCTCGCGGTGCCGGTCGAGGAAGTCCCAGTAGAGGGTGGTGAAGGGGCAGGCATCGGGCCCGGTGGCCGACTTGGGGTCGTAGGGGCACGAGCGGCAGTGGTTGCTCATGCGGTTGATGTACGCCCCGCTGGCGGCGTAGGGCTTGGTCATCATCTGGCCGCCGTCGGCGTAGAGCGCCATGCCGATCACGTTGGGAGCCATCACCCACGCCGAGCCGTCAACGTGGGCGGCCTGGAACCACCGGGTGGCCGCCCAGGGCTCGGTGCCGCGCAGCAGCATGAGGGTGCCCAGCACCATGAGCCGCTGGATGTGATGCGAGTAGCCGCGCCGGTGGATGCCGTCCATGGCCACCTGCACGCAGCGCATGCGGGTGGTGCCGCCCCACAGCGCCGCGGGCACGGGCGCCTCGGCCCCGAGGGCGTTGGCATCGCGCCACGTGCGCTTCCAGTACCAACCCCACACGTACTCGCGCCAGCCGATCACCTGCCGCACGAAGCCCTCCACCGACGCGATGGGCGCGCCGTCCCCCAGGGCGTCGGCCACCCGCCGGGCCACGCGCTCCGGGGAGAGGAGCCCCAGGTTGAGGGGTCCTGAGAGCAGCGAGTGCGCCATCGCCCAGTCGTCGTCCATCATGGCGTCCTCGTGCGGGCCGAACCCGGCGAGGCGCGCCTCGATGAAGCGGTCGAGCGCGGCCTCGGCCTCATCGGTGTCGGCGGCCATCACGCGCTCGCCTCCCTCGCCGACTTCTGGCAGCGGCGCGAACTCGCGACGCAGCGATGCGTCGAGCGGGTCGTCGGCCGGGGGCAGCCATGGAGCCGGCGCTCCCAGGTCGCGGGTGCGCGGCGGCGGCTTGCGGTTCTCCTTGTCCATGCTCCAGGCGCCGCCCACCGGGTCGCCGTGCGAATCCACGAGAATGTCCAGCCGTCGCCGCATGTCGCGGTAGAAGGTGTCCATGCGCGGCGCGCGCTTTCCGAGGATCTCGTCGAGCTCCCCTGGACGCGTGATGAAGCCCACGGGCTCGCGCACCTCAACGGGCACCGGTAGGGCGTCGGCCAGGCTCCGCACCAGCGCGAGGCCGCTGCGCGAGGTGGGGTGGGCCACCACCAGGCGGTCGGGCTGCTCCTCCGTCGCGTGGGCCATCACGCCCGCGAAGAGCGTGGGCGCCCGGCGCAGGTCGACCGCCCAGCCATCCCGGCGCAGGCGGTCGGCCAGCCGCCGCATGCCGCCGATCACCAGCACGCGGCGCTCGCGGTTGTAGGGCAGGCGAGCGAGGGCGTGATCGCTTTCGACCATCAGCACCCGGGCCTCGCCCGGTCGGTGTCCCCGGAATGCCGGGCCCGAGGGATCGAGTTGATCCCCGAGCACCCATATGGTGGGCGCGCTCAGCGCCCCTTCACGGCGTCATGCTGCGCCCGGCGGGCGGCGGTGCGGTCGAGCACCGCCTGCTCGGCCTCAGTGATGCCCTCGGGCAGCGGGTGCGCCGCAGGTCCGAAGTGCTCGTCCATCCAGCGGTCCAGGTCGTGCGCCGGAACCGCGCCGAAGCGCTTTGACACCACCTCGCCGCGACGCATGAGCACCGTGGCGGGCACGGCCGACGGGCTCACCGTCACGCCCTCGGGCCAGCCGTCCTCGCCGCGGGCGCGCCAATCCTCAGGGCCCCACATCTCCACGAACGCCATGAACAGCCCCGGGCGGGCCTCGCCCAGGGCCTCGAGGCCGGCGCCGGTCACCTGGCAGGCGGGGCACACGGGCCGCCCGATCACCAGCACGGCCTCGTCCGCGCCGCGGATCTCTGTCATGCGATCGGCCAGCGAGCGGCCGTCGATGTCGATGCGCGTGCCCATGCCTACCCGGCCCTCTTCAGCGTCGCCGTCGATACCACGCCCCCGCCTTCCCAGCGATACGAGAGACGCCCATCGGATCGCATCGCCACCGTCATCGTACCCACGCCCACGCACGCGGTGCTCGCGCTCCGGGTGATGACCTCGCGCAGCACGGCGCGCCGCTGCGATCCGGCGCCCTGCGGCTCAAGGCGCCCGCCGCAGGCGAGCGGGGCGGCGTAGCTCGATACCCCGTGGATCTCTCCGGCCCTCACGCCCGCCACGCGAATGCGCACCGGCACCGTACCGAGGCCGGCTTGGCTGAGGGTGCCTACCCACGCGCCGGACACCCCGACGGGCTTGAGGTAGGCCACGCTGCCATCGTCGCCCTTGGTCCACACGTAGCGGAGGCGTCCCCCGCTGGCCGCTGACAGGCGCACCGTGCCGTTCTTGATGCAGTCCCCGCCGGGCACGCGGCTCACGATGTTTTCGGCGAATGTGGTGACGCGCCCCGCGGTGGACACCGGGCTCCACCCGCCCACGCAGTTCACCGGGGCGCCGAGGTCGACCGTGCCCGTGGGCCGACCGGTGGCGGCCACGCTGACGGTGGCCGTCACCGGGAAGGTGAAGTCGGGGTTGCTCGTACTGCTCGCCGTGCCGCTCCAGGCGCCGGCGAGCAGCGCTGACCCCGGCCACGCGGTGCGTCCGCCGTCAGCCATCGCGGGCACGGCGGCGATGGCCAGGCCGACGCCGGCGACGAGCGCCAGGGCGATCGCGCGTGCGCGGCGCGCGGATCTCATGCATTCTCCCGGGAGACTGCCGTTGCGGGGTCAGTCGAAAGGGTAGCCGCGCGGTCCTCGGCAGCCTCGAGAGCCTCCTCGCGCGCCACCATGCGGCGCTCGCGGATGATCACGAAGAGCGCCACGAGCGCCGCCACGCCGAGCGCCACCACCAGCGCCACCCAGATCTGGTTGGCGAACGCCTTGCCGGCGAAGTAGCCGATGAGCGCCGCCTGGAGCGACCAGCAGATTGCCCCGGCGATGTCGAACATCAGGAACCTGCGATAGGACATCTGGCCGGCGCCGCACGCCATGTTGATGCCGATCCGGATGCCCGGGAGGAACCTGCCCGTGAAGACCAGCGCCGGCCCATGGCGCCGCACCATCCGCTCGGCGGCGTGGGTGCGGTGCTCTCCCGCCATGCGGGTGATCGCGCGGCGTATCCATGGCGCACCCCCGCGCCCGACCCAGTAGGCGATGGAGTCGCCCACCACCGCTCCCACGGCGCCCACCACCACGACGCCCCACAGCGTGAGGTCGCCCTCGGCGGCGAACACCGCGCCGGCCACGATGGATGTCTCACCGGGGAGGATGGGGAAGATGCCGTCGCCCGCGACCACCAGGAAGATGGCCAGGTAGCCGTACTCGGCCGCCCAGTCTCCGATCTGCTCGAAGAACCCCGTGGCGGCGGGGAAGGCGATGCCGCTCCAGGAGAGGTCCATGCCGGGATGATGACATGGTGGGCCCGGACCGCCCCGTGCAGCGGAGAGGCCCTTGTGGGCTATCCTCGTCGCGTGGGACGGATGCGCATGATGCTCGTGATGCTTGGCGCCGCAGGGGCGTTGCTGATGGCCTCTGGCGCCGCCATGGCGCAGGATCCCGTGGGTACCACGCCCGCCGAGCCGGTGCCCGCAGCGCCCCCGGCCCCAACCCCTGTGCCGGAGCCCACGAGCACCCCCGAGCCCATGCCCGTGGCCCCGCCCTCCCCGGTGCAGCCGCCGAATCCGAAGCGCTCGTGGGCAGGTCGCCTGCTGGTGGTGGCCACCGCGCGCGCCATGCCGTCGCCCGGTGGCAAGCCCCTGCGCCTGCTTCAGCCCATCGCCCCGCTTGGTGCCGGCCCGGTGTGGTTGCAGGTGCGCGGCGTGAAGGTGGTCGCCGGCGTGCGCTGGGTGAAGGTGCTGCTTCCGGTGCGCCCCAACGGCAGCACGGCCTGGGTGCGCGCAGCGGACATGGTGTTCCGGCCTATTCGCCTGCGCGTCGTGATCGACGTGGGCGACCGCAAGCTCCACCTGTACCGCGGCATGCGCAAGCTGCGGTCATTCCCCGTGGCGGTTGGGAAGTCGGAGACCCCCACGCCGCTCGGAAGGTTCGCCGTGGCCGAGGTGATTCCCACCGGTGACCCCAAGGCGTTCCTCGGTCCCATCGTGATGCCGCTCACGGCCTTCTCGAACGTGCTCAACGAGTACGCCGGCGGCAACGGCCGCGTTGCCATCCACGGCACCAGCAAGCCCGAGCTCATCGGCACGGCAGCGAGTCACGGGTGCATCCGCATGCGCAACGCCGACATCCAGCGCCTCGCCCGCCTCGTGCGCGGCGGCACCTCGGTGATCATCCGCAACTGAGTCGACACGGTGCGCGCGCCATGCGTGCGCCGCGGACGCCTAGCGTCGCATGGGTGCCTGAGCCACCCAGTGAGCCTCTTCCGCCTCACCCGGGCCGGGGTCCGCTCGAGAGCTACCGCCATGCGCTCACGTGTCTCGACGCCGGTGACGAGGTGGGCGCGCGCCGGGCAGTGGAGGAGGGCCTGGCGCGATCCTGGCGGCCACAGTGCGCGCAGGTGCGCGAGTGCCTCGACGACCTCGGCGCCCAACTCGATGGCGAGGCGGCCCTGCGTCGCTTCGCCGCACGCACGCCGGGGCCTCGCGGCTGGCTGGCGCATCCGGCGGATCTTGCCCACGACGTCATTGCGCTCAGGCGCGCCCACCTCGTGGAGGCCGTCATAGAAGAGGTCGCTGTCGTGCTGCCGGGCCGCGTGCTGCAGCGGCTGCTCGTGGCGATGCGCGACGCCCGCACACGCGACGCCGACGACCTCCTGCTCGCATGCGCGGCCGTGCTCGCAGGCCGTGCCGCGCGGGAGGCGCGTCGGCTTGCGCGCGGGGCGCGCGCCGCGTCGCCCGTCGCGCGGGCGCTCGCGCACCCGCGGCTCGCGGCGGCGTGGGTGGCGGGCGGTCATTCCGCGGACGGCCAGCAGCAGATGGTGCTCGCGGTCGCCCGTGATGGCGGGCGCGTGGGCCCGCTCGTTGCGCTCGTCGACCATGCGGGCGCAGGCCCGATGCTGAGGGACGCCTTCTTCCTCGCGGACATGGTGCCGGGGCGGCTCGAGCGCGAAGTGCTGCGACCCATGGCCGCCGCGGGCATGCGCGCGGCCCCGGTGGCGCCCGATCGCGCCCTTGGCTCGGTGTCGGCTGCCCTCGGCAGCGCGCTCGCCGCTGGAAGGCCTATCCCGTCGGAGGCTCATCAGTCGGTCATCACCCGCATGCGGCGCCTGCACGCGGCATGCGGGGGGTCATGCGCCGACCCGTCGGCCGGGACCGGACCGCTGGTGGGGTAGAATGGATGCATGTCTGATGCTCTTCCGCCCGATCTTGAATCCGCCCTCGCCACGATTGATCCCGCCATGAAGGACAAGCTGGTCGAGGCACTCGAACCCGTGCTCCCCGATCTGGGCCCCCGCGAGGTCGCAGTGCTTCTGCGGTTGGTGAACGGCATCAGGGGCGGTGCATCGGTGCCGGAACTCAACGCGTTCGTGCGCTTGCTGCCGGTCACCGTGAGTCGTGTGGTGCAGCCGGTCATCGAGCCGGCCGAGGTCAACTAGCACCAAACCCGCCCTGCACGGGTCGAAGGTGGGATACCGTCGGGCCATGAGGTGGCACGGCACCATCACCGCCGCGGGAGCGGCCATCGCCGTGGCGTCGGCATCGTCGGCCATGGGGCTCGGCCTCCAGCCTGTCGGTTCGGGATTCGACGGGGCCCTCGGGGTGGTGCAGGCGCCCGGTGAGTCGCGCCTGCTCGTGGTGGAGCGCCGGGGCACAGTCAGGCCCATCGGCCGCAACGGGAAGCCCGGTGCGCCATGGTTGGACATCCGCGATCGCGTCGGATCCGAGGGCATCGAGCAGGGCCTGCTCGGCCTGGCCTTCGCGCCCGACTTCGCCAGATCGGGCCGCTTGTACGTGAACTACACCGATCGCCGCGGCGACACCCGCGTGGCGGAATTCCGCGCGAAGCCCGGCGTCCGCCGCGTGTCGCCGCGCACGGCCCGGGTGGTGCTCTCGCAGGACCAGCCGTATCCGAACCACAACGGCGGCGCGCTGGCCTTTGGTCCCGACGGCATGCTCTACGTGGGGCTCGGCGACGGGGGCGGCGGAAGCGACCCCGGCAACCGCGCGCAGAACCTCGGCACCCTGCTCGGCAAGGTCCTGCGCATCGACCCCTCCAGACGCGAGGCGGGGCGCGGCTATGCGATCCCGGTCGGCAACCCGTTCACGGCCCAGCCCGGGGCGCGCCGGGAGATCTGGGCCTACGGACTGCGCAATCCGTGGCGAATCGCCTTCGACCGCGTGACCGGCGACCTCTGGATCGGCGACGTCGGCCAGAACGAGGTAGAGGAGATCGACGTGGCGCGCAACGGTCAGGCCGGCCTCGACTTCGGCTGGAGCAAGCGCGAGGGCACCGACGACCTCAAGGGCGGACCCCGCAGCGCCCGCGAGACCGACCCCGTGGCCCAGTACCGGCACGCTGACGGCAACTGCTCGGTGACCGGCGGCCACGTGGTGCGGGGACCGCGCGCGCCATCGCTTGCCGGGAAGTACGTGTACGCCGACTGGTGCACGGGGAAGGCGTGGGCCATCGACGCCACGTCGCCCGGCACCCCCGAGGACATCACCCGTCGCCTCGGGCGCATCCCCGGCGTCACCTCCTTCGGCGAGGACCGCGCGGGCAACGTGTACGTGGTCACCGACAAGGGCGTGCGGCGCATCACCGGGTAACCTCGGGTGATGGACAGACTCCCGTCCGACGGCATCCCCGTCACGCGCCGCACGTTGCTGCTGGGCGCGGCGGCCGCCGCCGGAGCCGTGGCTCTTCCCTCATGGTCGATGGCCGCCGCCCGGCGCGCATCGGGTGATGCGCGCCTCGTGCGCGAGCTGCGCGCCATGACCCGGGGCCCCATGGTCACGCGGGCCAATGCCACCCTCGGCCTCGCGGCGCAGATCTTCAACCCGCGGTTCGACGGCCGCCGGCCGCTTGCCGTGCTCTACGCCGCGGACGAGCGCGATGTGCAGCAGGCGGTGCGCTGGGCCGCGCGCAATGACGTGCTCATCACCGCGCGCGCGGGAGGGCACTCGTACCAGGGGTATTCCACGGTGAACGATGGCCTTATCGTGGACCTCACGAACCTCGCGCAGGTGGTGCCGAAGTCCGGTCGTGTGCCGTACGCGCGCATCGGGGGAGGCGCTGCACTGGGCGTCACCTACCACGAGCTCGCTCCGCAGGGGCTCACGATCACGGGCGGCACGTGCCCCACGGTGTCGGTGGGCGGCCTTGCCCAGGGCGGCGGCTTGGGCTGGGTGGCGCGCAAGTGGGGAACGCTGGCCGACAACGTCCTGGGCCTGCGCATCGTCACCGCCGACGGCCGTGTGCGCGAGGCCGGGCCGCGCGGCGAGCGCGACCTCTACTGGGCCTGCCGCGGGGGCGGGGGCGGTAACTTCGGCATCATCACCTCGTACGACATCGCGGTGCACCCCGCCGAGCCCGCCATGCACTTCCTGCTCACCTTTCCGTGGTCGGAGTGCCCTGACGTCATCCTCGCCTGGCAGGACTGGTGCTGGCAGGCCGATGACAGCCTGTTCAGCATCTGCACGTCGATCACCAACGCGAACGGCGCCAACCCCATCTGCGAGGTGTCGGGGCAGTTCATCGGCAGCCAGGCCCAGCTCGAGGCCACCCTCGCCCCGCTGCTCGCCAAGGTGACCCCAACCGGCCGCACCATCACGCCGGCTTCCTACGCCTCGCTCATCCAGTACTGGGCGCAGTGCACGGCTCAAGCAGCCGAGCAATGCGCACGCCAGCAGGCGAACCCCAAGGGCCAGATCACGCGGACGGCGCACTGGGGGAAGTCCGACTACGTGAAGGCCGGCACGTCGTTCAGCCGTGCAGGCGCCGAGGTGATCCGCGACTACGTGATGGAGCGACAGATGCAGGGCGCCGCCATGGGCACCGGCATGATGATCCTCGACTCCTACGGTGGCGCCATCAATCGCGTGCCGGCGACGTCAACAGCCTTCGCCCATCGCGACATGCGCTTTTCGATGCAGTACGAGGCCTACTGGCCGCAGCCCCAGCTGCAGGAGCCCGCGGTGCAGTGGCTGCGCCGGTTCGAGAAGGCGCTGGCCCCCTACGTGTGCGGGCAGAAGTATGTGAACTACATCGACTCCGACCAGCGGAACCGCCCGCAGGTGTACTACGGCCGCAACTTCGACCGGCTCATCGAAACCCGCCGCAGGTTCGATCCCGACGAGGTCTTCCGCTTCCGCCAGGCCATCCCGTTGAGGCGCCCGCGGGGCTGATCACCAGCCCAGGGTTCCCTCGCCGCCCTTGAACGGGCCCACCACGTCGGGGGTGATCCACCCGCCGTAGAAGCCCCCGGGCTGGGGACTCGCTGCCTCGCCGTCCACCGTGCACTCCACGGCACCCGGGTAGAACGCGATGTGACCGGCGATGGGGGCGAAGGCGGGAACCGGGTTGCGGTAGCGCCAGGCCACTCGCGGCACCACGATCTCGTCGACCGCCACGTCGAGGTAATCGGCCTGGCCCTTCCATTCGCACATGCTGCGCCCCGGGGCCTGCCTCAGGTGCTGCATGGCGATGTCGTCGGGCGGCAGGTACCACGAGGGCGCGTGGCTGGTCTCCATCACGCGCCACGCGCGGCGGGTGTCGGCCAGCACCACGTCGCCCAGCTGCACCACCACGTGCCGGTCGCTCTGCTCCACGCGGGGCGGACGGGGGTAGTCCCATACCGACTCCTGGCCGGGGCCGATGGGGTCGGGATCGGGCCACGGCAGCCTCATGAATCCCATCCGGCCAGCAGTGCGGCCACGATGCCCTGGACGCGGTGCACGTCGCCGGCATCAGCGGCGTCGCGCAGCGCCACGAGCATCTCCGGCGGGGCGGCCATGAGCGCCTCCGAGCCGGCGCTGCTCCACCGCACCAGGGCGTGGTGCACCACGTCGTCCACCGGCACGCCGAGCTCGCCGGCCAGCACCTCGATGCCCGGCATGGGGTCGGTCAGCCTCGACGCGGCCACCTCGGCGCGGAACCTGCCCCCGGGGTCAAAGGTCTCGGGATCGCTCACGCGGTCACGGTAGCGGTCGGGGCTGCGCTACCGTCACCCCCGTGAGTTCCCCGCACGAATCCGTGGTGCCCAGCAGCGGCTGGGGCGTGGCGCACCTCATGCTGAGGGCGCGTCCCGATGACGGCACCGGCCTGCCGATCCAGGCCGCGCTGCGCGCCTTCACCGAGGCCGCGCCCGAGAACCAGGTGCGGGCCTTCTCGGTGCTGGGCGGCCGTGCCGACTTCGGCGTCATGCTCGTCGCCCCGAACCTTCACGACCTCGACGTCGCGGTGAAGGGCGTCACCGCCGGACCCGTGGACGTGGTGTACACGTACCTGTCCGTCACGGAGGAGAGCGAGTACCGCGCCACCGAGGACGACGAGCGCGCGCGGCTCGTGGAGCTCGGCGAGGACGACCTGGAGGGCAAGCTCGCCGAGTGGAATGAGCGCATCGCGCACTACCGCGAGATGCGCGTGCACCCCGACCTGCCCGTGCGCAAGCTCCTGTGCTTCTACCCCATGAGCAAGCGCCGTGAAGGCGATGACAACTGGTACGCCCTGTCGTTCGACGAGCGCAAGGCCCTGATGATGGGCCATGGCACGCTCGGCCGGAAGTTCGCCGGGCGCGTCACCCAGCTGATCACCGGCTCCACGGGCCTCGACGACTGGGAGTGGGGAGTCACGCTGTTCAGCGACGACCTCGCCGCGCTCAAGGAGATCGTCTACGAGATGCGCTTCGACGAGGTGTCCACCCGGTTCGGCGAGTTCGGGCCGTTCTTCGTGGGGCTCGTCATGGATCCCGCTGACGTGCTGGAGCGCTCGGGACTGAAGTAGCGCGCTGACGCGCCCGGTGGGAGATGGGCCCCGCGGGCGTCCGAGCCGGGGATCCTGCATTTGCGGCCCCCGCAAATGCCGATCCCGCTTCGCCGAGGAGCCCGCGGGGCCCATCTCCCACCGGGCGCCGCACTATGCGCCGCTTGCCCCCAGCTACCACGGCATGCAGGTGGGCTGAGGCTACGCCAGGCTTCTCAGCACCCGGTCGGTCCTCGCGAACCAGGAGCCACCCAGCATCGCGCAGTGCACCAGCAGGGGGAGCAGCTGGTTGAGCTCCACGCGTTCGCGCCAGCCGGGGGCCAACGGGAACTCCTCGTCGTAGGCCGCCAGCACGCGCTCGCCGAAGCCCCCGAACAACAGCATCATCCCGATGTCCACCTCGCGGTGGCCGCCGTAGGCGTCGCAGTCGATGAGCACCGGGCGGCCCTCGGCGTCGGTCATGTGGTTTCCTGCCCAGAGGTCCCCGTGCAGGCGGGATGGGGGCTCGGTCGGGCCCAGCAGGTCGGTCAGGCGGGGGATGAGGGCATCGAGCCGCCGCAGCATCTCCGGCGGCAGGCTGGCGGCATGGGCGATGGGGATGAGGCGCCGCTCCGCCAGGAAAGCCGGCCAGCCGTCGAGGGGCTCGTTGGGCACCGGCACTGAGCCGGCGAACCCCGGCCAGGAGGCACCGAATGCGTCGGCTCCCGCGCGGTGCATACGGGCGATGGCCCGCCCCAACTGCTCGTCGGTGGCCGTGGTGCGCGGGCCCTCGTCGATCCACTCGAGCACCAACCAGTCGTCGTCCACCGCGATGACGGCGGGCACGCGCACCGACCCGGGCTCGGCCAGCCAGGCCAGCCCCTCCGCCTCGCTGCGGAAGAGGCCGGGGAGCGCTCCGGGCGTGTGCTTGGCGAACAGCCGCTGGCCGTCCGAGAGACGTACTGCGCGGCCCGTGCTGGTGGACCCGCCACCCACCGCAGTGGAGCCGACCACGGTCGTCCCGGTGGCCTGCTCGATGGCCGCGGTGAGGTCGGCGTTCACCCGTCGGCGCGCGCGGCGGCGATGTGGTCGAGCAGGCCGACCACCGAGCGGTCGACCATGTCGAACACCTCGACGAAGCCCTGCGAGCCGCCGAAGTAGGGGTCGGGCACGTCGAGTTCGTCGCCTGCGAGCGGGTCGAATTCGCGCAGCATCTGCACCTTGGCCGCGGCCTCCGCCGAGGGTGAGAGGCGCTGGAGCGCCTCCCGGTTGGCGGAGTCCATGGCGAGGATGAGGTCGAAGCGGGCGAAATCGGCCTCCGTGAACTGCTGCGCCACGCTCTCCATGGTGATGCCCCGCCGCGAGGCTTCCTCGCGGGCCCGCTCGTCGGGCGGGTGGCCTACGTGCCAGTCGCCGGTGCCGGCGCTCTCGACCTCCACGTGCACGCCGAGGTCGTGGAACTGCAGGCGGTGCCGCAGCACGGCCTCGGCCGTGGGGCTGCGGCAGATATTGCCGAGGCACACGAAGCACACGCGCATTGGGGCCATTTCGGGGAATCCTCCGGGTGGTCCGCAGTCAGGCCACCGATGGCGGCCCGTGGGCGATACTAGGCACAGTTCGCATGCCTACCCCGGGAGATCACACATGCGTGGCCTGACCTTTCATGGCGACCAGGACGTCCGCGTCGACAACGTGCCGGACGCCGCGATCGAGAAGCCGACCGATGCACTGGTGAAGGTGACCATGGCCGGCATCTGCGGATCGGACCTGCACATCCTCAACGCCGGCACCGCCTTCGGCTTCGAGCCAGGCTCGCGCCTCGGGCACGAGTTCATCGGCACGGTGGAGGAGGTCGGCAGCGAGGTGACCAACCTACGGCCCGGCGACCGCGTGCTGGCCTCGTGCTCGATCCTCGACGGCACGTGCCCCATGTGCGCCGAGCACCTGCACAGCTCGTGCAACTCATGGTCGCTGTTCGGGTGGGCCCCGCGCACCTGGCAGCACGACGGCCTGGTTCAGGGCGGACAGAGCGAGTACGTGCGCGTGCCGCTGGCATCCACCACGCTCATCCCCATGCCCGAGGAGCTCTCCGGCATGGACCGCCAGAAGACCATGCTGCCGCTGGTCGACGTGATGTCCACGGCGTGGCACGGGCTGCGCACCGCCGGCATGAAGCCTGGCTACAACGTGGTGGTTATCGGTGACGGTGCCGTGGGCCTGTGCGGCGTACATGGCGCCAAGGCCATGGACGGCGTGAACATCATCGCCCTCGGCCACCACGAGGACCGCCTCGAGGTGGCACGCGAGCTCGGCGCCACGGGCGTGGTGACCTCGCGCGACACCGACGAGATCCGCGAGCAGGTGATGGAGATGACCAACGGCGAGGGCGCCCACGTGGTGGTGGACAGCATCAGCGGCAAGTCGTCGATGGCCGCGGCGCACGCCACGGTGCGCGCCGGCGGGTCGATCGCCTGCCTCGGCATGGATCACTTCATGCAGAACGTGCCGGAGATCAACTGGTTCGACCAGTTCCTGCGCAACATCACGATCACGGGCGGCCTGGTGCCGGGGCCGGCGTACTTCCCCGAGCTGCTCGACGCCGTGAAGGCCGGTCGCCTCGACCCGGCGCCTGTGCTCACCACCGAGCTGTCGCTGGACGACGCCGCGGATGGCTACCGCAAGATGCAGTCGCGCGAAGAGGGCGTGATCAAGGTCTGCCTCACGCCAGCGTGAGCGACTCCGTACTGGACGCGCTGGAGTCGGCCGGGCAGCAGCGCCTGGCCGACTCCATCCGCGCGCTTCCCGACGAGCAGGCCAACACCCTGCTGATGCAGGTGGCGTCCATCGACCTGCCGCTCGTGGAGCGTCTGGTGCGGGAGCTGGTGCGCGAGCCGGTGGAGGCGGCGGCCGGCAGCATCGGCCCTGCTGAGGTTGATCGCCGACCGATGGATGACGCCTCGCGCGCACATCGCCGCCGGGCCTTCGACGCCGGCGAGCAGGCCCTGCGCGAGGGCCGGGTGGCCGTGGTGCTCCTGGCCGGGGGCCAGGGAACGCGCCTGGGGTTCGACCACCCCAAGGGCATGTTCCCGATCGGCCCGGTGAGCAACGCATCGCTGTTCGCGGTGCACGCCGCCGGGGTGGGGGCCACGCGCCGCCGCTACGGCTGCGACCTGCCGTTCCTGCTCATGACGTCCGACGTGAACGACGCCGAGACCCGTGCCTTCTTCGATGAGCACCTGCTCTTCGGGCTGCAGCCCGACTCCGTGACCACCTTCGTGCAGGGCATGCTGCCGGCGGTGGACCCCGTGACCGGGGACATCCTGCGCGAGTCGCCGGACTGCCTGGCGCTCTCGCCCGATGGCCACGGGGGCATCTTCCGCGCCATGGGCCATGCGGCGATCCTCGGCGACCTTGAGGAGCGCGGCATCGACACCATCATGACCTTCCAGGTGGACAACCCGCTCATGCGCCCGGCCGACCCGGAGTTCATTGGCGCGCACCTGCTGGCCCATGCCGAGATGAGCACGCTGGTGGTGGCCAAGGTGGCGCCCGAGGAGCGCATGGGCGTGATGGCGGCCGTTGACGGCCGCACCGCGCTGGTGGAGTACACCGACCTGCCGGCCGATCTCGAGGCCGCGCGCGATGAGGCCGGAGACCTGCTCTACTGGGCCGGATCCACGGGCGTGCACTGCCTCGACCGCGCGTTCGCCACGCGGCTTGCCACCGGGGAGGCCCCACTTCCCTTCCATCGTGCCGACAAGCGCGTGGCCACGGTGGACGACCCCGACCCGCAGGCGCCCAACGCCGTGAAGTTCGAGGCCTTCATGTTCGACGCCCTGCCGCTCTCCGAGCGCACCGCCACCGTGGAGATGGCGCGCGAGGAGCGCTTCGCCCCGGTGAAGAACGCCGATGGCGCCGACTCACCGGCAACGTGCCGGGCGGCGATGGTCGACCGCGCTGCCCGGTGGCTGGAGGCCGAGGGTGCGGCCGTGCCCCGTGGGCCTGACGGCACCAGCGTGTTCCCGATCGAGATCGACCCGCGGTTCGCGCAGGATGCTGCCGATCTTCGTGGTCGCATTCCGTCCGACTTCGCCGTGGACGGCCCGCTGTTGCTGCGGGGCTAGCGCACCGAGCGGGCCATCGGCACGAGTGCGAAGGCCCGCGGGCCGCTCAACTCGAACGTCCCGCCCTTGTGCTGCACGTAGTTGCCCCAGGTGAGGATGCGCCATTTGCTGCTGGTGCAGTCCCGGGTGCGGCCGAGGCCGGTGATCCTGGTGGTGGTGCACCGGAAGCGCACGGGGTCGTCCTTCGTGCAGTCGGTGCCTGCCGCCGTGACGTTCTTGAACGTCACGGACTTCCTCTTCCAGGCGTAGCGGGCGGTTGCCTCCTGGCGGCCGTCGCACACTGTGGCCTCGCCATCAACGGGCTCCTGCCGCGTGAGGTCCACGCGCAGAAGCTGGGCGCCCCGTGGGTTGCGGGGCCACTTGATGGTGCCGCCTTCCACGCCCTTGGCGACCTGTGCCCATGTGGCCTCGCCCGGAGTCACCGCGCAGGCGCCATCGGCGCAGTCGGCGGAGCCCGCCAGCGCTGCCCCCGCGGGGACGAGCAGGGCGAGCACCGTGAGCAGTATGTGGCGACGCATGTGCCTAGCGTACTTGGGGCGGGAGCGCGAACACGACGCCCTCGTCCGTTGGGACCTCGTTGCCCTTGCGGGAATAACCGCGGGTCTCGAGGTAGTCGAGTACCCCGCGAACCAGCACCTCGGGGGCGGATGCCCCGGCGGTGAGGGCCACACGGGGGTGGTCGTCCAGCCATGAGGGGTCGAGATCGTCCACGCCGTCGATGAGGTAGCTCTCGGCACCGCCGGCGCGCGCGACCTCCACCAGGCGCTGCGAATTCGACGAATTCTGGGATCCCACCACCAGCACCAGCTCGGCCTCGGTCATCTCCACCGTGGCCTTCACGGCGTCCTGGCGGTTCTGCGTGGCG
This sequence comes from Miltoncostaeales bacterium, assembly GCA_030833665.1. Lineage (GTDB taxonomy): Bacteria > Actinomycetota > Thermoleophilia > Miltoncostaeales > Miltoncostaeaceae > SYFI01. The sequence goes on along the minus strand of JAURGT010000017.1, from coordinate 2,322 downwards.
TAGCAGATGTCGCTCGAGGCGGGTGACTGCAGCGCGGGGAAGCGGCGCTTGAGCACCGCGATGATCTCGGCGGTATCGTCGAGCGAGAGGGTGGTCTGGGTGGTGAGCGCCACGTTGTCGGGGTCGGGCACCTCCACCACCTCGGCCTGCTCCACATCTTCCACCACGATCACCCGATCGGGCGCTTCGCCGCGGGTGCCGATCACCTCATCATGGTCGAGGTGCCCCACCAGCAGCACGGTGGCGCCCTTGCCGGCGTAGCGGCGCACCTCGGCGTGCACCTTGCTCACCAGCGGGCAGGTGGCGTCGATCACCTCGAGCTCACGAGCTGCGCAGCGCTCGTAGATGTCCGGGGCGCTGCCGTGGGCCGAGAGCACGATCACGCTGCCCTCGGGAACCTCCTCGGGCGTGTCCACGAACACGGCGCCCTTCTCGGCGAGGGTGCGCACCACGTACTGGTTGTGCACGATCTCGCCGCGCACGTACACCGGCGCGCCGCGCTCCTCGAGCAGGCGGTCGACGGTCTCGATGGCGCGGTCCACGCCTGCGCAGTAACCGCGCGGGGAAATCAGGTTCACGGTCTCGCTCACGGCCGGGAGGGTAGCGCGGCGCGGGGCGCGCTTGTGCGTAGGATGCCGCCTCGTGACGACCGACCCCGCAGATGCCCGGCAGGCCCTCGACATCGCGCTGCGCGCGGCCGAGATCGCCGGCCGTGGCCTGATGGCCCGCTTCGAGCGCCCCGCTGAGGGGATCACCGCCAAGAGCACGTCCACCGACCTCGTGAGCGACGCCGATCGCGAGGCCGAGGACGTGATCCTCTCCATAATCCGCGCCGAGCGGCCGGGCGACGCCATCCTCTCGGAGGAGTCCGGCGAGGCGGAGCAGGGCACCACGGGGCTCAGATGGCTGGTCGACCCGCTCGACGGCACCACCAACTACCTCTGGGGCTACCCCCAGTGGGCCGTGAGCATCGCCTGCTACGACGAGGTCGGTGGCCTGATGGGCGTGGTGCACGACCCCATCCGCGGCGAGACGTTCAGCGCGGTGCGCGGCGGGCCGGCGCACCTGAATGGCGAGGTGCTCGCGCTCGAGCCCAGCGACGACCTCGGCCAGGCGCTCATCGGCAGCGGCTTCGGCTACGACGCCGTGCGCCGTCGCCGTCAGGCCACGCGCCTCATGGGAGTGATCCCCCACGTGCGCGACATGCGCCGCGGCGGCTCCGCTGCCCTCGACATGGCCTGGGTGGCCTGCGGCCGGCTTGACGCCTACTACGAGTTCGGCGTCAACGCGTGGGACGTCGCGGCGGGCGCCGTGATCGTCATCGCCGCGGGCGGCACCGTGCAGGACATCCCCGCGGGCCCCGAGGGCGCCCCGGGCACCCTCGCTGCCCGCCCCGGCCTCGCCGATCCGCTGCGCGCCGTGGTGGACGCGGCGGCGGAGGGAATCGCCTAGCCCCGCACCCCGGTGTCAGGCACGTAACCGATCCCCCAAACGCGAAGGGCCCGCCGGAGCGGGCCCTTCGGTTAAGTGCCTGACACCGGGGCTATGCCCCGGCGCTCTCCTTGTAGAGGCGGCGCAGCACCGTGGGGAGGATGCCCCCGTTGCGCAGGTAGTTCATCTCGTTCGGGCCGTCGATGCGGCTCTGCACCTGGAACTGGCGGCCGTCGCCGAGCTCCACGGTGAGGATCGCGCGCGGCTCCATGTCGGCGAGGCCCCGGATGCTGAAGGTCTCGTGGCCCGACAGGCCGAGGCTCTCGGCCGACTCGCCCTCGAGGAACTGCAGGGGCAGCACGCCCATGCCCACCAGGTTGCCGCGGTGGATGCGCTCGAACGACTGCGCGATGACCGCCCGCACGCCCAGCAATGCCGTGCCCTTGGCCGCCCAGTCGCGGCTCGACCCCGATCCGTACTCCTTGCCGGCCAGCACCACGAGCGGGATGCCGTCGGCCTGGTAGCGCATGGAGGCGTCGTAGATGGGGATGACCTCGCCCGTGGTGACGTGCTCGGTCCAGTTGCCCTCCTTGCCACCGGCCAGCGCGTTGCGCAGGCGGATGTTCCCGAAGGTGCCGCGCATCATCACCTCGTGGTTGCCGCGGCGGCTTCCGAACGAGTTGAAGTCGCGGGGCTCCACGCCCTTGCTGATGAGGTACTCACCGGCGGGCGAGTTGACCGGGATCACGCCGGCGGGCGAGATGTGGTCGGTGGTGACCGAGTCGCCCAGCACGGCGAGCGCGCGGGCGTCGACGATGTCGGTAACGCCCGGGGCGTCGGGCGTGAGGCCCTCGAAGAAGGGCGGCAGCTGCACGTAGGTGCTGTCGGCAT